>JANMJQ010000131.1:0-1525 GCA_031371445.1 Akkermansiaceae bacterium | reverse complement strand
CTCGGCAAAACCCTCCGTGCCCAGCTCTCACTGCCAACGACGCTCCCCGCCTGCGTGCTCTACTTCAAAAACCAAATCCTTTCCCATCCAGAAACCGATACCGCATGAAGAAAAAACTTGAATGACTACATGCCTGTCCATCTGTGGTTCAATGAATTCTTTTGGGGATTACCGCAAATTCGCAATCTCGACCCGGTCCATGTCGGTAAAAGCCTGGTTCTCCCCACCCATCGCCCAGCAGAAGCGATAGCTCGCGGTGCCGCAGCCGCAATGGATCGACCATGGCGGTGACAACACGACCTGGCGGTCGGCGACCCACAGTGGCCGGGTTTCCTCGGGTTCGCCCATCATGTGAAGGACGCGGTGCGATAATGGAACATCGAAATAGCAATACACCTCGCTGCGGCGCGCATGGGTGTGGCATGGCATCGTGTTCCAAATGCTGCCGGGCTGGAACTCGGTGAATCCCATCACCAATTGGCAGCTCTTGATGCCGGTTTCATGGATGTATTGGAAAATGGTCCGCTCGTTCGCTTCATCACGTGATCCAAGCTCCACGCGGTTGGCATCGGCTCGGCTGGCTTTGACCGTGGGGTGCGTGGCGTGGGCCGGATAGCTGACGAGATAAAACACGGCAGGATTTCCCGCAGTGGCGCTTTCGAAACGGATGCCCTTGGTGCCCCGGCCCACGTACAGGCAATCGTGGCGATCCATTGAATGGGTCGTGCCATCAACCGTGACGCTGCCTTTGTCGCCTAAATTCAAAATCCCCAACTCACGGCGCTGGCAGAAGAAATCCGCTTTGAGCGTGTCGTCGGTTGTGAGTTCAAGAGCTCCCGTGCTTGGAATCGCGCCGCCCACAACCGCGCGGTCGAGATCGGTGTAAATCATCCGGATTTCACCTTCCGCGAATAGGTCCTCAAGCAAGAACGTCGACCGCAACTCAGCGGTTTCAAGCGCGGCGGTTTCGCGTGGGGATGGCATCAGGCGGCTTTCCATGGTGATTTTCCTTTGAAGGGACGGGCCGACATTCTTCATTGGCAGTGCCGCGTGGCAAACCGAATCCATTGCAAAGCCCATGAACCGCTTCATTTCAATCCTGCCGCTGATTTTGGGGAGCCTGACTGCCCTCAACGCCGCCGATCCGCAACCTGCGGAGGTGCTTCGCGTAATGAAGCGCGTTGCCGATTGGCAGCTCGCTAATCCATCCAAGCACGCAGTTCACGACTGGACCCAGGCGCCGTTTTTCATGGGACTTGCGAGCCTCCACCAAGTCAGCGGGGACGCGAAATATTTGGAAGCCTTGGATGAGTTCGGGAAAAAGCTCTCTTACGGCGCCGGACCCCGCGTCACACATGCCGATGACAACGCCGTCCTGCAGGCGTGGCTTGAGCTTTACCGCCTCGACAAGGACAGGGCCAAGCTGCAGCCATCCGTCGATCTCTTTGCAAAGATTCAGGCCGCCACTGCGAAGGAAACACCCAAGTCCGTTTCCGGCGGATCCTTCATCTGGTGGTGGTGTGAC
>JANMJQ010000101.1:0-5259 GCA_031371445.1 Akkermansiaceae bacterium | reverse complement strand
CTGGCGAGGATGTCATTGAGCAACTGCGGACTCATGTGAAGATCCGCCGAGAGTTTTGCCTGGGTTAGCCGATGGTCATCCAGAAAATCCCGCAGCATGGCGGCAGCGCTGTTGGTGAGGGGGATCATGGCGGATTCTCGTTTCATGAAGGTCAATGGTAGTCCGGGTCTACTCATATCCGCGTAGATCGCAAGGGAATTCTCGAATCCGCGTATTTTTAATACTTGGGATCGATTTCAACATAGATCGGGGAACCATCGGCCTGAGGCAGTCTGACAATCCCGGGAAGTGATGGAGAGACTTTCGCGGCGGTTTCCGAAAGACGCAGGCTCATCGAAAAGGTCCCGTTTTTGACCATTTCGATGCCCTGCATTTGGTCGGTATCCACCTGCCCGTCTGCCGTGAAAAAATGAACTTCTGAATTTTCCGGAACAAACGAATAGCGGACCGAGGGGTCGCTGCTGAAATTCAGCCGAATTCCGTTGGCAAGGCGTTGGGCCGTCGCTTTCAACGCAGGGTTTGGACGAGGAACCCTGGCGCGGAATTTTTCGAACAAGGTCTTGGTTGAGGCGTTCGTTTTCGGGGAGTCGGCAACCGCGAGCGTGATGGACAAGGGGACATCGTTTGCCGGTTGGCAGGTTTTTCCGCAACACATCCATGAGGCCTTTGCGGTGAGCGTCACAGAATTCGTTGCGACAGCATCGGGAGCTGAGATTGGAATCATCAGCAAGGTCTCGCCTTCGTAACCCTGCGCTTCATGGCCTGCCATCTTGACGATCTGTGGGGCGGGCCATTCGATTTCTCCCGCCGTGAATCCTTCAGGAAGTTCCCATTTCACCGTCGTCGCAATTCCAACGATTCCCGGATATTTCCAGTAGGTGTGCGAGCCTGGCGGATGCTGCAGATGAAGCCCGAGATAAAATTTCTTACCGGGAGAAATCGTCTGAAACTCCGAAATCAGCCGGACCTGCACCGTTTTCTCCGGCTCCTCCGCGCGCAGCAACGCGGGCAGAAAAAGCACAAAACCAACTAACCACTTCATTTCCTCCATACGGCCTGCCGTTCCCGCGAATATCAAGCCAACAGCTTCCAACTCCTCCAAAACTTGCGCTCCTCCGCGTTCTTTGCGCCTTTGCGGTAACCTCTTCTCTTCTTCAACCTTCAGCTAGGCTTTGACCGGGCCCCGAATTCGGTCTATTTCCCCGGCCTTTCCCCATGGAGGAGCAAATCAAAACCATCGAAATCGAAGCGCTTGCGCAAATCTCCGCCGCCAGCGACGAGCGCGCCCTCGACGACGCACGGGTCGCCGCAATTGGCAAAAAAGGCGGGCTGACGCTGGTTTCCGCCGGCATCAAGGATGTGCCCAAGGAGCAAAAAGCCGCCTTCGGGCAGCTCTTGAATGCTGCCCGCAGCGCGATCACCGCGGCCCTGGAAACCAAGCAAGCCGAACTGCGCGAGGTCGCCGATCGCGCGGCCTTGGTCGGCATCGATGTGACTCTCCCGGCCCGACGCGTGTCTGTTGGATCACTGCATCCGCTGACCTTGATCCGCGACGAAGCGATCCGGATCTTGCGGCGCATGGGCTTTGCCTTGGCGGATGGCCCGGAGATCGAGGACGAGTTCCATTGCTTCGACGCGCTCAACACGCCGGCCGACCACCCGGCGCGCAACGAGAAGGATACCTTTTATTTCGACTCCGGGAAATTGTTGCGCACCCACACGTCGAGCGTGCAGGTCAGGACCATGGAATCCCAAACGCCGCCGGTTCGCATCATCGCGCCGGGCTCCGCGTATCGCCGCGACGAAATCGACGCGACGCATCTCTCGGTCTTCAACCAACTCGAAGGACTCTACGTGGGTGAAGATGTCTCGCTGCCCGATCTCAAGGGCACACTCGAATATTTTTTCCATGAACTCTTCGGCACTAGCACGGAGGTCCGCTTCCGCCCGCATTTCTTCCCTTTCACCGAGCCGAGTTTTGAAATCGATGTGAAGCTCCAGGTCAAAGGCCAGGCCCCGCGCTGGATCGAAGTCGCCGGCTGCGGCATGGTTGATCCAGCGGTCTTCGACGCCATCAACGCCTCCCGCAAGGACAATGCCTACGATCCCGAAACCGTCACCGGCTTCGCTTTCGGCATGGGCCTCGACCGCCTCGCCATGATCCGCTGGGGAATCAAGGATATCCGGCTCTTGATCGAAAACGATGCGCGCTTCTTGAAGCAATTTGCTTGAGAAGAGATGGTAGATCGTGGATCGAGGATAGTAGATGGAAGATTATGGATTCGACGTCATTTGGATATAAGAAGCTGCGCATTTGGGAGCAGTCCCGCGACCTTGTGATCGAGGTTCACCGCATGACGCTAGCCCAATTGCCGAAGTTTGAGATGTTTGAAGAAGGCTCACAGATTCGCCGAAGCATGAAGTCGGTAAAATCCAACATTGTCGAAGGCTACGGGCGTCGTCGTCACAAGGCGGAATATGTGCGCTTTCTCGACTTCTCCTACGCTTCCGCGCTCGAAACCATTGATCACCTCGAAACTCTCCAAGAAACAGATTCCTTGAGCGATGCGGAGCTCTTCACCTCCTTGCACGAGCGCCTCATCCAACTTTCCAAATCCATCTATCTCTTTACCCGCGGCGTGGAAGCCAACCACAACGAGGAACGCTAGTCGAACGCTTCCTCTTCCATCCACGATCTACTATCCACGATCCACGATCCACTATCCTCTTCCATGAACATCTCCCTCAACTGGCTCGCCACGCATCTCGATCTTTCGGGCAAATCGATTAAGGAAATCGATGACCTCTTCACATTCGCGGGAGTGGAAGTGGAAGGCATCGTCTCCAAGGGTATTGCTTCCGAAAAAATCGTCGTAGCGCAGATCAAGGAAGCCGTGCAGCACCCGAACGCGGATCGCTTGAAGGTGACCCAGGTCGATGCCGGTGAAGGCACGTTGCGTCAGATCGTTTGCGGCGCGCAAAACTACAAGGTCGGTGACAAGGTGCCTTGCGCGCTTCCCGGCGCCGAACTCCCGGGCGGTTTCACGATTGGTGAAACCGTCATGCGCAAAGTGGAATCCAAAGGCATGCTATGCGCCGCTTCCGAGATTGGTTTGCCAGCGGGGGAAGATGGTTTGTTGATTTTACCGCAAGACGCAGAGATCGGAAAACCGGTGAAGCAACTTTTTGATTCCGACACCTTGTTGGAACTTGAAGTCACTCCGAACCGGCCGGACCTGCTCAGCCATCGCGGCATGGCCCGCGAACTTGCGGCCTTGTTGGACACGCCGTTGTTGCCGTTGGATATCCCACAAGCCGGCGCTTCGCGGGCAACGATCGTTTCGATTGAGGCTCCCGACGCATGCCCGCTTTATTCCGTGATCAAAATCTCGGGTGTCAGCGTGAAGGAATCACCCGCCTGGCTCAAGCAACGCCTGGAATCCATTGGCCTGCGTCCCATCAACAACATCGTGGATATCACAAACTATGTGCTCCACGAACTCGGCCAGCCCCTGCATGCCTTCGATGCCGCAAAAATCACCGGCAAGATCATCGTCCGCATGGCCGCCGATAGTGAAACCTTTCTGGCGCTCGATGAATCCACCCACGCGTTGACCGCCGAAGATCTCGTCATTTCCGACGAAAGCGGCAGCGTCCTCGCCCTCGCAGGGATCATGGGGGGGGCTGGCAGTGGTGTCACCGGGGAAACGACCGAAATTTTACTAGAAGCGGCGTACTTCAGTCCCCAGGGCATCCGCCGCAGTTCGCGCCGCACCGCGCTGTCCTCCGACTCCTCTTATCGTTTCGAGCGTGGTGCCGATCCGGTTGGCGTTATGGCGGCTTCGTCGCTGGCGGTGAAATTGATTCTCGAAATCGCGGGTGGAACAGACGATCCGACCACCCAGTTCGCTGGCTACGCTCCCGCTCTCACCAAACCCATCAGCCTGGATAGCGCCAAGCTTGATCAACTCATGGGGGGCTCCATCAGCCTTGGCGACGCTGAGAAGATTCTAAAGCGCCTCGGCCTGACGAAGCTATTTGGAGGCGATTGGGAAATTCCGCCCTTCCGCGCCGACCTGCAGCGCCACATCGATCTGGTCGAGGAAATCGCCCGCGTCCAGGGCCTCGACAAGGTGCCGTCACGCCTCCGCGGCAGCTTCGTTCCTTCAAGTCCCGTCGATGCCGCATACGATGCCGACATGGTTCTCCGCCGCCGCCTTGCCGCGCTCGGATTTTACGAATGCCAGACGATCAAGCTCATCTCCGACGCGCAGCTTTCTGATGTTCTTCCACTCCGGCCATTGCAAGAGGGCGACGTGATCCGGGTGAAACTTCCACTCAGCGAGGATCATGCGGTGATGCGTCCAAGCATCGTTCCGGGCCTCGTCGCTTCGGCTGTTAGAAATGTCCGCCAACAGGCGAAATCACTGCGCTTCTTCGAGATGGGCCGCGTCTTCCGCAACGCCGGCGGCGGCAAGGCCAAGGATCAGGAAAGCGAAACGCTCGCGATCCTGCTCGGCGGTTCGGCCGCTCCCACGGGCTGGTCGCAAGCCGACCGCATCACGGATGCCTATGATCTCAAAGGCGCGCTGTCCGCATTGCTCGGTGGCGCGGAGATCCAGTTCGTCCCCAAGGAGCGGCCCGGCTTTGTCCTCGGCTGCGACATCAAGGTGGGCGATCAAACCATAGGCGTATTCGCACGGCTCAATCCCGCGCGCGAACGCGAGCTGGATTTCACCAATCCCATTTACGTCGCCGAACTCGATCTCGGAAAACTCCGCAAGCTCCTCAACAGCACCAGCCACGTTGAGGATCTACCGCAATTCCCCGGCTCATCGCGCGATGCCGCGATGGAGCTTCCCGCAAGCACCGCGAATTCACAAATCGAAGCCGTCATCGCGAAGTTGGCCGAGCCCTTGCTGACCGCCTTCGAATGCTTCGACGTCTTCACCGATCCCAGCGGACAAAAACTGGCCCCCGACCGCAAATCCGTTGCCTACCGTTTCCAATACCGCGATGCCACCCGCACCTTGAAAGCGGAGGAAGTGGATGCCGCGCACCAGAAAGTGCTCGAGGCCTTGACGAAGGGGCTTGAGGTTAAGTTCCGTTGAGGAAAAACCAACTTCTTTACCAATGCCGCCGCTTCGGCTACTTTAGCGGCATGAACGGTCGAATTACATTCAACCCAAACCAATGTGGCGGACGTCCCTGCATCCGTGGCATGCGGATTCGGGTGAAAGACGTGCTCGATCTGTTGGC
>JANMJQ010000090.1:0-7974 GCA_031371445.1 Akkermansiaceae bacterium | reverse complement strand
AGCGGTCCTCCCATGGGGGTGCCGGCGGGCTCATTCTTGGCCCGCCGGCCTTCTATCAATAGCGGCGGCGTTCCTGGTCGGCGGCGTTGCCATAGAGGGCACCGGCGGTTCCACCGGCAGCGGCACCAATCAGCGCACCTTCGCCGGTATGGCCTGATTGGTGGCCGATGAGGGCACCGGCACCTGCGCCGAGCAGTGCGCCGGTAGCGGCACCTCTCTGGGTGCTAGGTCCCGCGGGAGCGGCACAGTTGGCAAGGGCGAGCGCGGTGAGGGCTGAGCAGAGCGGGAGTAGTTTGGTTTTCATGGTGGTTAGAAGATTTCGCAGTCTGGCAAGTGATCAAGATTTAATTTTCAACTCCGGGAATTGTAATCGGACCCGGAATTGGGGAAGACTTGTGCATGCCGCTCGAAGTTTCAACCCCCGCGCTGCTTTTTCCGGCAATTAGTCTGCTTTTTTTATCCTACACGAACCGCTTCCTGCACCTGTCCGCGCTGATCCGCGACCTGCATGACGATTGGCTGGAAAAAGGCGATGCCACGTTGCGGGCGCAAATCGACAACCTGCGCCGCCGCCTGAGTCTCATCCGCACCATGCAGTTGTTCGGCGCGATGAGCCTCTTGCTGTGCGTGGTGGCGATGCTCTCCGTCATCCGTGGTCATCAGGTGATCTCGGTGGCGGCTTTTCTAACAGCCCTGGCATTGATGGCCCTTTCCCTCATCTGCCTGATCTATGAGGTCTGGATCTCCGGTGGAGCGTTGCGGATTCTTTTGAATGCGGTGGATGGAAAAGATCCGGATGCGGGGAAATCCAGTCCTTGACCGCGGCCTTATCCCGCTTTTTTCGGGGTTTTGGCCGGTTTGGTCGGCATCATCGCGGCGATCGTGAAAGCGATCCAATGGTTTTCCGGGGGCGCTTAATGACTCGCCAGAAAGAACTTAGGTCAAAAAATGCACTTTCTGTTCGAATTAGATCGAAATATTTCCTTGCGAAATGGGCCGTTTTCCGGTAATTCTCCCGCGTCGCAAGACAAGGCGGTCCGACTGAGATGCCTCCCGGGTTAATGGGTTTTTCCCAGGGGGATGATCAGCCGGGCCGCTTCTTTTTTACCCTGGGGCTGCTTGTGACTTGTTGGGGCAAATCACCCAACTTTCGGTTTCCCCGCTTAAGCTTGTTTGTATATTCCGCGAATGAAATTGATCAGGTTTGGCGATGAGGGGCGTGAGGAGCCGGGTATTTTACTGGCTGACGGCCGCCGGATTGACGCGAGCGGGCAATTCAATGATTACGACGAAGGCTTCTTCGCCATGGGAGGAATCGAATCGTTGGCCGAATGGGTGGACGATGGTTTTCCCGGTGGCGTTGAAGTGGATCCGCTGGTGCGCCTCGGCCCGCCGGTGGCACGGCCGTCGAAGGTGGTATGCATCGGGAAAAACTATTTGGAGCACTCGAAGGAACTGGGCGAGGGTATCCCGACCGAGCCGACTATTTTCATGAAGGCGACCAGCGCATGGAGCGGTCCCACGGACGACGTGGTGATCCCGCGGGGTTCCACCAAACTGGACTACGAAGTCGAGCTCGCGGTGGTTATCGGCAAGACCGCATCGTATGTCGAGGAACGCGAGGCCCTCGATCACCTCGCGGGATACGCGACGTTCTGCGATTATTCGGAACGGGTCTTCCAAAAGGAGATGGGCGGCCAATGGACCAAGGGAAAAAGCGCCGATACCTTCGCGCCGATGGGTCCATGGCTGGTGACGGCGGATGAAATCGAGGATCCCCAGAAGCTGCGGCTGTGGTGCAAGGTGAACACCGAACTGCGGCAGAACAGTTGGACGGGCGACATGTCATTTTCTGTTAGACAATTGGTGGCTTACGTCAGCCGCTTCATGACCCTGCTGCCAGGCGATGTCATTGCAACCGGCACTCCATCCGGGGTGGCGATGGGCATGAGCCCGCCGCGGTATTTGCAGGCTGGCGACTTTGTGGAGTGTGGTGTCGAAGGTCTCGGGGAGCTGACCCAACGCGTTGTAGCCTATGCGTGAGATTACCCGGACATTTTCGCGCACGCGACGGGCGATGGTGCCGTGGCCAAGACCGCGCGGTGGTCCGCACCACTCGGTGTGCCACTTTTGCGACACCTTGCATGAGGCGGTTTCCCTGCCCGAAGGCACCGCCGCGCGGTGCCAATGCTGCGGCTCGGTGCTCTATCAGAACCGCCCCGCATCCCTCGCACGTGCATCGGCATTTTCGCTCACCGCGCTTCTTCTCCTGGTCGTGGTCCATGCGTTTCCGTTTCTCACCATGGACGCCGCGAGCATCCGCAAGACATTGGATCTGTCATCGGCGGCACTCGCGTTGTTCCATCAGGACAGCCCCTTTCTCGGCGTGGCCGTGACGCTCTTCACCATCGTTATCCCCATTGGAATGGCCGGCGGCTTGCTTTATGTGTGCGGCCCTTTGATGTTCGGCCGCCTCGCGCCGGGCGCCGCAACGATTGCGAAATGGCTGAACAAGTTCGAGCCGTGGAACATGATCGAGGTATTTCTGTTAGGCGTGCTGGTGAGCCTGTTGAAATTGGCAAAAGTCGCCGATGTGCATTTCGGCATGGGCTTCTGGGCGTTCGGAGCGCTGATGATTACCATGGCGGCGGCCATTGCCAGCATTGACCGCGATGAATTGTGGGACCGGGTGGAGGTGGCGCGATCATGAAACAAGAATCCGTCTTTCCCAATCCAACATTGCCGCGGGCCGCCAGTCGGGGCCTCGCGGGTTGCCACACCTGTGGCAAGGTCTCACCCGTGGACTTGGGAGATTGCCCGCGCTGCGGTTCGCATTTGCATTTGCGCAAACCCGAGAGCATCCAGCGCACACTAGCCTTCATGCTCGCCGCCGTCGCGCTTTACATTCCCGCCAACTTCCTGCCGATGATGACGATCGTCGAGTTGGGCGATGTGACGGAGCCTACGATCATTGGCGGCATGATTACTTTCTGGCGGAGTGGCGCGTATCCGATCGCGATCGTGATTTTCACCGCCTCGATCCTGATTCCCCTGTTGAAACTCATCGCGCTGAGCTGGCTGTGCCTGGCCGCCAGCGGCAAGCTGCATCCGTCGCCGGGCATGCTCGGAAAGGTCTATTGGTTCACCGAATTGCTGGGCCGCTGGTCGATGGTGGACATCTTCGTCGTCGGAATTTTAGTGGCGGTGGTTCAACTGGGGAACTACATGAGCATCACCGTTGGGCCTGGCGCGCTTGCATTTGCAGGCGTGGTTGTGCTTACGATGTTCGCGGCCATGAGCTTCGAGCCACGGCTTCTTTGGGATCGCCTTGAAATAATGCGCGCCGATCCCGCAAATCTTACTAAAGCAGAATCTTGAGCGACCTGGATACTTTGAGCGACCTGGAAACCGAAGCCGCGCCGCCACCGGCGACGCGCGCGGCGCAGCGCTGGAACATCGTCTGGGTGGTGCCGTTGTTGGCGCTGCTCATCGGTGCCTGGATGATTTACCGGAATGTGAGTTCGAAAGGTCCGGTCGCGACCGTGCGCTTTGAAACCGCGGATGGGGTGGATTCGGGGAAAACCGAAGTTCGCTGCCGTTCGGTGCGCGTGGGTTTTGTCAAAGAAGTGAAATTGTCGGAAGATCTCAAGGCGGTGTTCATCCGTCTTGAGCTCGACCCGGACGCGGGCAACTTGTTCCGCCGCGGCGCGCGCTTCTGGGTGGTGCGTCCACGATTGTCGGCGAGCGCGATTACGGGAGTAGGAACCTTTCTAACAGGGGCGTATGTGGAGCTGGATCCAGGCCCATTGGATGCGGCGGCACAGGATTATTTCGTCGGCTTGGAAACACCTCCCGCCACCGACCGCAGTGTGCCGGGCCGGCGCCTGGTGCTGCATGCGGCCGAGGCAGGCTCGCTGGCCGCTGGCTCGCCGATTTATTACCGGGGCTTCGAAGTGGGACGCATCGAAAGCCGGGTGCTGGAAATCGAAAAATACCGTGTGACCTATGGGGCTTTCATCCGCGAAGAATACAGTTCTCTCGTGAAGGAAAACTCCCGGTTTTGGAACGCGGGCGGCCTCGACATCAGTGCCAGCGCGGAAGGATTCAAACTTCGCTCGCCGTCGATCCAATCCATGCTTTCCGGCGGCGCGACCTTTGACGTGCCCGAAGGCATCCCGGAAGGCAATCCCGCGTCCGACGGCACGGCATTCACCTTGTTTCTCAACGAGGACGCCGCCAAGGGATCGACCTTCAATCCGAGCCTGCGTCTCGTGCTCCTCTTCGACCAATCCGTGCGCGGCCTCACCAAACAAGCCCCCGTCGAATTCCGCGGCATCCAGGTCGGGCGCGTGGCCGATATTTCATTCGACTACCTCCAAACCTCCGATGACGCGCGCATTCCCGTGGTCTTGGAAATCGACCCGTCGCTGATGCGCCGCGATGCCGCCGATCAAAGCGGACAGTCGGATCTCGACTTCCTCGCCGAAACGGTTCGCCGCGGGCTGCGGGCTTCACTCAAGACCGGCAACTTCCTGACAGGCTCGCTGTATGTTGATCTCGACTATGTGAAGGACGCCGAGCCTGCTGAAATGGGCAAGGTCGGCGATCTTGCATCCATCCCAACCGTCCCCGCGGGCCTTGAAAAATTGGAGAACACCTTGGCCAACATTTTGGCGAAAATTGAAGCCCTGCCGATGGATGAAACGATGCAAAAGCTGGGCACCGCCGCCGATGACGCTTCGTCCGCGCTCAAGGAAATCCAGACGGCTTCGGCCGCAGCGCGCAAAACATTGGAATCCCCCGAGTTCTCCAACTTGCCTAAAGACTTGCGGACGGCGTTGGGTTCCGTGGAAAAATCGGTGGCCAGCGTGGGTCCTGATGGCACAATCCAAGGTGACTTGTTGCGGACTCTCGATGAACTGCGCGCAGCCCTGCGATCATTTAAAAGCATGACAAACGAGATCGATGAAAAACCCAACTCGCTATTGTTTGGCAAAGATTCCTCGCCCAACATGATTCCCAAGGCACCCAAGCGCCGCTGACCATCCCATGAGAAATCTCGCCGCATTGCTATTTCTACTTCTGCTTGCCGGTTGCTCGCAGCCTTCCAAAAGCTATTATGTTCTAACAGCTTCGGGGCCTGTTCCTTCCGGCGGTGGAGTCGCGCTCGGCATCGGTCCGATTTCGCTCGCCGAATACATCGACCGTCCGAACCTTGTCGTGCAGCAAGCGCCCAACCAACTCAATGTCGCGGAAGATCATCGCTGGGCCGGCGATTTGTCCGAGGGAATTGGCAGGGTCATGGCAGCCAACCTCGGCCGCGAAATGCATACCGGAAATGTCCGCACCTACCCGTGGCTGCGCGACGACGAAATCCGCTACCAAATCACCCTAGACATCCGCCAACTGCACAGCGGCGAGGATGGTTATGCCGTCATCGAAGCCGGTTGGCGCGTGTATTCGCTTCCGGACCGCCATCTCAAGGCGTCGCGGACATTCACCGGCCGCGAGCCGCTTGAAGCCGATGGATACAACGCGATGGTGGCCGCCGAGTCGCGGCTGTTGGGAAGGCTTGCGGACAACATCGCATCGGCGTTGCATTAGGCCGAAGTCCCTTTCTCCTTGCGCCGAAAGGTGGAATCCGGTCGGCTTCATCAGCGCGAAAAACCGCGCGTGGTGGATACGGTGTATGTAAGACCGAGTGAATCGATATCAACTTTTATGAAATCAGAACGACGTTTGATTTTTTGGTTGGCACTCTTATTTCATGGGTTGGTTGCAATTGCGCATGCCGATCCGCCTGCTGAAATATCGGCGCTGAAGGCCAAGCGCGAGCAGGCAATTTCCGCGGCAATGAAGCCGATCGATGTGCAATATCAACAATCGTTGGTGGCCTTGAAGGCGACCTTCACCAAGGCCGGTAATCCCGATGCCGCCCTCGCCGTGGATGCCGAATTGAAAAACCTTGCCGCCGCGGCTTTGGGTTTGGCGGCAAGCGGCGATCCCAAGGTGGGAGATCTGAAAATGGAGGATCTCGATGGCACATGGATCAGCATCCACGGTGAAGCGATCCAATATAAAGACGGCAAGGTGACCCGACAGGGGCAGCCCATGGCGGTGGTCAAAATCCTCGACGCGAAGGAAAGAAAGATCGCCATCGATGGTGGCAGCTGGTTGGACAACCTGCAGGTTTCAAGCAGCCATGACATGATGGTCGGCAAGAACGGCGGCAACGGAATCGTTTGGTGGAAACGCGCGAAGCCCTAAGGAGCGTGGTCGCCCACGTCCACGGCATTCATTCATTCAACAATCGGCAATCTCTTCCCCTGACTCCGCCGGTGAATCAACCATGCCCTCTGGATTATCCGTCTCCGCGGGCACGACTGGCGCAGGCGCCCTGCCATTATTTTCTAACAGCGTGAAGACTTCCTGTTGCAATGCTTCGACATCAGCGAGCGGGATATCCGGATCCTTGACGATGTACACCTCGCCCGACTTGCGGTGTTCGTAAACGCGCAGGATTCCGTCGGGGAGTCGTTGGGTATCTGCCTCCTTCAAAATCTTGCGGCGTTCCAGCATGATCGCGAGAATGTAGCGCGTGTTTTCGGTGTGGTCCTCGTCTTCATCGACAAGGCGGCGCAACAGCTCCTCGGGGCTGAGCTTCGCAATGGCGTTCGCCGCCTCGTCGACGGCAGGTCCGGTGTAAGTGGAGCGCCAGAATGAAAAGGGCTTGTCGCCATCCGCACGCGCCGATTCCCAACCGTCGGCACCATAATCGCGGCGCAGGTAACCGCTTGATTCGGGGTCCGGATAGAGCGCGGTGATGATCGTTTCCCCGTCGGAGAAAGGTTGGTGCGTGACGGCACATTCCCGAGCGCGGGAACGGACGTGCCAGGATTCAGCGATGGCCATGTGATGAAATTCGGTTCAGTCGTTGCCGGGAAACAGACGGCGCAGCACCAGATAAATCGGCTGGCCGGTGAGGCGACGGTGGAAAAGGTACAAGCCGAGCACCGCGAACGCAAGGTTCGGCAGCCAGGCCGCATGCATGGGACGGATCGCTCCGGATTCACCGAGCGCCATCGAAATGTTGGTGACGAGCAGCAGCAAGCCCGAGAGTACCACCGCAACGAACACGCCGCCACCAGGGCCGCGCCGCGAGAAGTGGACGGCGAGCGGCGTGGCCAACAGCACCGTCACCAGGCAGGTCAAGGGCAATGCCCAGCGGTAATGCCACTGCGTCAGGTAGGGGGCGGGATCGGCGAAGCGGCCGTTTTTCGAATTGGAGCGCAGCCAGGTTTCGAGATCCGGCACGTCGAGGGCATCCGCGTTCAAGCCGGGCTTGATCAACTGCCAGGGCGTCTCGGGCCAGGTGTCGATGGTCAGATTGCCGGTGATTGGCTTAAAATCGCCGGGCTGGCCGGGGGCGAATGTTCCCAACACCGGTTCCTCGAAGGTCCAGCGATGCGTTTCCCGGTCCCACAGCGCGCGCTTAGCGGTGAGCCGGCTTTCCAGGGTTTTGTCGGCCCGGGTGGTGGTGATTTCAACATTCCGCAAAGCTTCGCCAAGTTGGTAGTTGCGGGGAAATTCTCCGATCGACCACAGCCGGTTTTGCAGGGGATCGCGGAATAGGACGTTGGTAGCCACGGCATGTTTGCCATCGGTGTCGGGCAGAAGATCGTCGACGCCGCCACTTGCGGCAGCCGCCCAATGGTAGTTGAGACCCATACTCAGCAAACTGCACATGAGGCCGGCAATCATCAACGGAAGGGTGAGCCGGATGACGCTGCGGCCGGACTGGATCATCGCCACGACCTCGCGGTTGGACGAAAATTTTCCAAGCGAATACAACAACGACAGGAGCAGGCTGTAAGGAAGCAAGCTCATGAGAACCGCGGGCGAGCGGGCGGCGTAATAGCGCAGCATCGTGTTCAGCGGCCTGCCGGTTTCCCGGAAGTCGGCGATTTTGTCCGC
>JANMJQ010000044.1:0-6885 GCA_031371445.1 Akkermansiaceae bacterium | reverse complement strand
CCCTCCGGGTGGCGGCGCTATCGCGGTGGCTCCATCGAGTCGGATCGCCTGAAAGAGCCGGTTGTAGTTGTGGCGCAACACCGCCGGAAACGACACGCGGCCGGCTTCCACGATGTTTTCACGCAACAATTTCGCCGACAGGTCGGAAATCAAATCGGCTCCGATCTGGATCGCCTTTTCCGTGCCAAATGCCGCCTTCGCCGCTTCGTTGCCTCCCACAATGACATCGCTGGCGATGTTCCGACCTTGAATAGCGATCGTCGATTGCGCCGAAGCGATCATGCCCTTGGCGTTCACGTTGATCTCCAGCATCGCATGGTCGTTGTTTGCGAGCCAGCCGCGGACATGGTCGATGCGGATCGAGATAAAAAGCCCGCCGTCGGGAGTCGGACTGGTCTCGGGTTTGTAGGTGCGGTAGTCCGCGCCGGAGAGGGGATACTCGGCGAAATTCGCTTTCTTTTCCCATCCGCCGAGGCTTTTTCCGAAAGCTTCTTCGTCGATGGAGACCGCCGCGAACGCTTGCGCGATGCAGGTGGCAAAGAGTCCGATCAGGACGTAAAATGATTTCATCGGCGTGGAAAGTTGCGCGGTTATACTGAAAAACGGGCGGATTTATTCGATAAATTCCGGCGGCGGGGTGGCGCCGAGCCCTCCAAGCAAGCGTTCGACTTGCGCGGCGGCCTTGTTTTTATGCTCGTCCTTGATGTAAGCGGTCACAGTGCCAAGTGCGGCGACAAGCGCCCCCCAATCGTCGCCGTAGCCGATACCCGGAATGACGTCGGGGATGAAATCGGAGGGCAAAACCAGGTAACCGAGCGCGCCGATAATGACGCCCTTGGCCCAGGTCGGTGTATCCTTGTCCTGCAGGCAATAGAACAAAGTCAGAGCTGTTAGAAGCGTCTTGCGCCCCGCCACCGCCGCGGCCTTGGTCAGCGTGCGCCACAAGCGCGAGGGCGAATACCAGCTCGGCGCGGACATCTGGATGGGTAATTGCGGCGGCGCTTCGGACATTTTGGAAAGGGAAAAATTCAGGATCGGCGGGCAAAACATGGCCTCATTTTCCCTTTGGAGCAAGTGCAAGCAAAACTCTCCTCCTCCCGGTGGAAAATCCCGCGGTTGCCCTCCGCCGGCCGATTCCCTACGCTCGGCGCATGGTTCGTCCGGTCGATGCAGTGATCGAATTCCTTGAAGCCGAGCAGGCTCGTGGAATCACGCATTTGCATCTCGACCAAGGCGCGCGCGAGGCGCTTCGCGAGCTTCAGATCCGTTCAAAAGGTGGACCTGTTGCGACGCCTGCGCTTGCTGCTTCCGCCGTGCAGGAACTTGCAACGCCAACTCCATCGGCTGTCGCGAAAATGCCTGACCTGGTGATTGAAGGGACGACCCGGGCGGAGCAACTTGATTCGCTGCGCCGCCAAGCCGAGACCTGGACGCCGGCACGCAGCCTGGGCACCTTGCGCGAGACCATGGTCTTCGCGACCGGCAACCCCGACGCGCGCTTGATGCTGGTCGGCGAGGCGCCGGGCTACCAAGAGGAGCGTGAGCGTGAGCCATTCGTCGGACCGGCCGGCCAGATGCTCGACAAAATCCTCGATGCGATGGGTTGTGGCCGTGCCGGGGTTTACATTTCCAACATCGTCAAATTCCGTCCCGCGACTCCCAAGCAAACGACCAACAACCGCAAGCCCACGCTCGAGGAAATGGCGGCCTGCATGCCTTTTATCCGCGCCGAGATCGAAATCGTCAGGCCGCAATGCATCATCGCTCTCGGCGGCACCGCGGCGGAAGGATTGCTCGGTCTAACAGGAACCGTCACCGCGATGCGCGGCGCGTGGCACGATTTCGAAGGCACACCTGTTAGAGTGACCTATCATCCCAGTTACCTTCTCCAAAGCGGTGGTGGAAATCAAACGAAGCGCCAGGTCTGGGAAGACATGCTCGCAGCGATGGAAAAACTCGGTCTCGCGATCTCCGACAAGCAACGCGGGTTCTTCTTACCGAAGGCTTAGGAAAGGAGCGCGGTCATTCTGAACGCTGGGTGTGGCGGATATTCTGTCCGGCGTCGCTTCGTATGCGATACGGTGACGAGCCCGGCTCCTCCGCTCCTGCCGACAGTATGTCGGCCGCACATAGGCGACAAAATGTCGGCGCTCCTTATTTTCAGGCGGACTCTTTAAATAAAAAACGCGCCTCGCGAAAGCGGGACGCGTTTTTGAAATAAGCGCTCCGTTAGAGACTCACTCCGCGAAATTCTTCGCGACGACATCCCAGTTCACCACGTTCCAAAACGCGGCGATGTAATCCGGCCGGCGGTTCTGGTAGTGGAGGTAGTAAGCGTGCTCCCAGACGTCGAGGCCGAGGATCGGCTTGCCGTCGCAGCCGGCGATGGCCGCGCCCATGCAGGGGCAGTCCTGGTTCGCGGTCGAGCAAACAGCGACCGAGCCGTCGGCCTTTTTGACGAGCCATGCCCAGCCGGATCCAAAGCGGGTGGCTCCTGCCTTGGCGAAAGCTTCCTTAAACGCATCGAAGGAGCCAAATGCCTTGTCGATCGCTGCTGCAAGCGCGCCGGATGGGGCCTTTGCGCCGCCGGGAGCGATCACTTTCCAGAAGAAGCTGTGGTTCGCGTGACCACCGCCGTTGTTGCGGACCGCGCCGCGGATGTCTTCGGGGACGGCTGCGAGATTTCCGATCAATTCGCAGAACGATTTCGCCTCGAGATCGGCCTTGCCGGTGATGGCGTTGTTGAGATTGGTGATATACGCCTGATGGTGCTTGGAATGGTGGATTTCCATCGTGCGCGCGTCGATGTGGGGCTCGAGGGCGTCATAGGCGTAGCCAAGTTCGGGAAGTGTGTGGGCCATGGTATTGCGGAGTTTGGTTTGCGTATCGCCGGTGGCTCAGGTACGACGAGCCGCACCGGGACCTCCTTACGAAAGCGAGTAGCCCGTCACCCGCAAGGACAAATGAACATTCACCCGCAAGTGGATCCCTATCTGCCGGAAATCGCCACCGCCCTCGTGGTGATGGTTTTCACCTACGCATTCACCAAACTCGCCGCCGCCAGCCGCCTGGCGATGAAGGCCGAGCAGTTGAAATCCGAAGAACGCCGCTCGGCCGATCTTGCCGCCCGGCTCGCGGTGGCCGCCGAGGAATCGCAGCGCAATGAACAGGATTCCCAGAATTTCCGCAACCAACTCGCGGAATCCCGCACCCGCCATGAAGCGGAATTAAAGGCCGCCCTTGAAAAGCAGGAGCTGCTTGAGCGCGCCGAGATCAAACTTTCCGACACCTTCAAAGCGCTTTCGGCCGATGCCCTCAAATTGTCGTCCGAGCAATTTCTGCATCTCGCCAAATCGTCGCTTGCTACTCAGACCGAGGAAGCCAAAGGCGAAATCGAGAAGCGCAAGATCGCCATCGAGACCTTGGTGAAACCGGTCGCCGAATCGTTGGGGAAATTCGAACTACGCATCGGTGAAATCGAGAAGGCGCGTGAAGGCGCTTACTCGGAACTCAAGGAACAAGTCCGCGCGCTTGGTGAAGGCCAACTCGGCTTGCAACGCGAAACCGCTTCCCTCGTCAAAGCGCTCCGCCAACCGACAGGCCGCGGCCAATGGGGCGAGATGCAACTCCGCCGTGTCGTCGAACTTGCCGGCATGCAGGAGTATTGCGATTTCGAAACGCAGCAAAGCTCGACCACCGACGAAGGTAAAAAACTTCGCCCCGATCTCGTCGTCAAACTGCCCGGCGGGAAAATCATCGTCGTCGATTCCAAGACACCGATGGATGCCTATCTCGACGCCCTGGAAGCGACCGATGACAAGCTCCGCGAGGAAGCGTTGCTCCGGCATTCGCGCCAGGTAAGGACGCACATCCAACAACTCTCATCGAAGAACTACACCTCGCAGTTCGCGCAAACGCCTGAGTTCACCGTGTTGTTTTTGCCAAGCGAATCGTTCTTCTCTGCGGCACTTCAAAGCGATCCCGGCTTGATCGAACGCGGCGTGGACCAAGGCGTGATCCTTGCCACGCCGACCACGTTGATCGCTCTCCTCCGCGCTGTGTCTTATGGCTGGCGCCAGGAATCGATTGCGGAAAATGCCCGCGAAATTTCCGCGCTCGGCCGCACGCTTCACGAACGATTGGGGAAACTCGCCGAGCATTTTGGCAAGGTCGGCAAATCGCTTGGCAACGCCGTTGAGCATTACAACAACGCGATTGGCTCCTTCGAAACCCGCGTCCTCACGACCGCCCGCAAGTTTGAAGAACTCAAAGCCGCGCCCGAATCAGCTTCCATCGCGAATCTCGAACCGGTCGATAAAATTCCCCGCGACAACCAGGCCGCTGCCTCGCCGGTGATGGCGATCGAAGACATGGCGGGCGTCGCGTTTGCCTTTGAAAACGCCGGAGCAGGGGAAATTCCCATGGACCCCGAAGATGACTTCACCTTCGTTCCCGATCCTCCCAACAAAGCCCGCAGCGCCGCTGCTGATTTGAGGTCGGCGCTGGGGTGAAAGTGTCAATTTGACATAAAACCAGCTTTATGGAAATATTCCGGCATGAAAACGACGTTGGATTTGCCCGATGATCTGATGCGGGAAATGAAAATCCGTGCGGCGACTCAAGGGAAAAAACTCAAGGATGTGATGGCCGACACGCTCCGTAGCGGCCTTTTTCCCGCAATCCCATCGCAGCCCGCGAACCGACCGATCATCATGACCGATCCCGAGTTGGGTCATCGGGTGGTCAAAGGGCCACCCAATCCTCCAATTCTCAAAATGACCATCGAGGAAATACTCGAACTCGAGCAGGACACGCTCTATCAGGAGGACTTGCAACGTGTCGGCAGCTCTCTTTGATTCGAACCTCTGGCTGGCGTTGACGTTCGACAAGCACCCGTTCCACGAAACCGCACGGACCGTCTTTCGTGACTGCAAGTCGAAGTCGCCCGCGGTATTCTGCAGAGCCACCGAACAGAGTTTCCTCCGTCTCGCGAGCACCCCGGCCTTGCACGCAACCTACGAAAGCATCGGCTTGAACAATCACGACGTGATCGGATTTCTCGAAGATTTCCACAAGCTACCTCATGTCATATTCGCCGACGAAGCCGCGACTTCCCGGAATCTATGGATCACCCTCGCCGATCGTCAAACAGCCTCGTCCAAAGTCTGGATGGATGGATGCCTATCTCGCCGCCTTCGCCATCTCTGCAAATCTACGCTTCGTTACTTTTGACAGCGACTTCCTTCAATTTCAACCACACGGACTGAATCTCCAACTTCTCGCCGCCAAATGACAAACCTCATTCGCTCCTGTTGGTTTGCCGTTCCAGTCATAGTTCATCTCTCTTAGTTCGTATCCCATATCTCGTATTCGTTCTTCATCTGCGTTCATCTGCGTTCATCTGCGGTTAATTTATCTTCCTCTCCATGCTCCCCGCTCTAACAGGCCAATCCCCCGAGTCTCTCGCCGCGTGGCTGAAGGACTCCGGTGAGCCTGCGTTCCGCGCGAACCAGATTTTGGAATGGGTTTGGAAAAAGAAGGTCATGTCATTCGATGCGATGACGAATCTTTCGACTGCGTTGCGGGCCAAGCTTGCGGAGTCATTCCGTCTAACAGGTTTGGAGCACACCCACACGCAGGGCTCCAAGGATACAACCCGCAAATTTCTCTTCCGCCTTCATGATCACCGCTATGTGGAAAGCGTTTTGATTCCCGCGAACCCCGCCTTGTATGGCGAGAAATCCGACCGGCGGACGCTTTGTGTTTCGTCACAGGTGGGTTGTGCGTATGGCTGCAAGTTCTGTGCTTCGGGTTTGGCTGGATTCACTCGCAATCTCGATGCCGCCGAAATCGCGGGCCAGGTTCTTGCCGCGGAACAACTCTCCGGTGAGCGTGTCGATTCACTCGTGTTCATGGGGATGGGCGAGCCAATGGCGAACCTTCCCAATCTGTTGGAAGCCATCCAACTCATCACCGGCGAAAAAACATTACACCTCGGCGCGCGGCATCTGACGATTTCAACATCGGGTTTGGTGCCGCAGATCAAGAAGCTCGCCGAACATCCGCAGCAGATCCGGTTGGCGATTTCATTGCATGGCGCGACCGACGAGGTCCGGGACAAGATCATGCCGATCAATAAAAAATGGCCGGTCGCGGATTTGTTCTCGGCACTCGATTATTGGAACACGAAAAAAAGCCAGAAGCTCACGCTCGAATACATCCTGATCCAGGACATCAACGATTCATTGGAACAAGCCGCCATCCTCGCCCGCCATGCCCGGCGCTTGGGGGCGAAGGTGAACCTCATTCCCTATAACACTGTCGAAGGTTTGGAATGGAAACGCCCGCCGAACAACCATTGCCGCGCGTTTCAGGATGTTCTGAAAAACGCCGGGGTCGTCGCGAACCTGCGTCTTGAAAAAGGCCACGACATCGACGCCGCTTGCGGCCAGCTGCGCCTGAAACAGGAAAGCGCGGAAGGAATCATTGGAAACGCCGCGATACGCTAACGCGCAGAGACGACGATGTTCAGACTCCCATCGAGTTGATCATTTGCTCCATTTCGTCGAACATCTTGAACATGGCGATGGTCGACACGACGGCAACGTAGGTCAGGACCAAGATGATCACCGTACTGCCGATTTTCCATCCTTTGCTCATCTTGGGATGAAGCCAAACCAAGGGCAGGGCCAACGGCGGAATGCTCAATGCGATCAGGACAATCACCGAAGTCTTGAAATGCCAGGGCAGTTTCGCGGGGACCGGGAGGGAAGGAGGTCGGGCCGTGCCATCGAGGAATTCACCGCAGTGCTTGCACTTGACGGCTTCGTCCTGGATTTCCTCTGCGCAATAGGGGCACTTTTTCATCAACAGATCCACGCTGCC
>JANMJQ010000306.1:0-25319 GCA_031371445.1 Akkermansiaceae bacterium | reverse complement strand
CGCGACAACTTCACACGGGCCGATTTCGTGGCATGCGCGGGATCGGCATCGATGAAGCGGGGGCGTGCGGCATCGATCCTTGCCGAGGTAGTGGCTGCGGTGAAGCGCTGGCCCGAGTTTACCGCCGAAGCGGGGCTAGCGAACGAGTCGATGGCCAAAATCCAAAGGAAGCACCGGCTATCGTTTCCTGCTGAATGAGCGTTGCCAATCCCATCATCCGCCCGCGTTTCCAGAGGTCGATCCAGAGCAGATTGTAATCCACAGGCGCGCACATACGCGATCGCGGGTTGGACAACTTCCATGACATTTGCATACTCCTAACCGGTGGCTCGAAAGGCCATCCTCCCCCCAACCGCGTGAATTCCTTTTCGTCTGAACAGGCGTCGGCATTGCCTATTGATGGCTTTCGGCGTTCGCTGTCGGAATCCGGCCTCCGACCGTGTTTCCGAGGGTGGCGACTTTCTGCATTCCGGCGGGTATATGGGCGCGTGAGGTGGGCCGCGCGTCGATTCGGAGGGATGGGCGGGCGCACTGAGGAAAGTGCGCTACAGCTTGCAATCGTGATCCCGGTTTCTCCACCGGCGCTTCAAGATTTGATTTCACTCCAGGACGAGTGCTTTCGAAATTTTGGGTGTGATGCGCCGGAAGCACCACCCCATATCACTCTGAAACTCGGTTTTGCGGCCGCGACCGCAGAACCCTTCAAGCGACTACTCGACTCACTTGCGGGGACCACGGAATTTGAGGTGAGCCTGAGGGCGGTTGATGCCTTTGAGGAGGGGATCGCTTTTCTGGACGTTGTGAGCAACGACCCCCTGGAAGCACTCCGGCAACGCCTTCTTGATACTCTCAAGAGCAACCATGGTATCGAGCCGTTGCCTATTGAAATCAGCGGCTATCGTTTTCATGTTACGCTTGCATCCGGCCTGAGCCGCGCGGAATTGCAGCGTCTGCTTGCGACTTACTCAACGCTGCCGCCGGAAGGAAGGTTCTCGGTCAGTTGCCTCCAGCTTCTGTCTTACACTCCGGCGGGCTGGATCGCTCTCCACGAAACTTCGTTGAAGCCGCTAATCCCCGCGGAAACATGAGCACGATCGCTACGTCTACCCTCAACCCTCAGATGACGGGCGGCGACTTGGATCGCTTGCTGTATCGCCGGCAGTTTTTGCTCACGAACTCACCAGATTTCGTGATCGATGGCTCGCGCCTCCGGATCGGTGAAGAGTTTTTTCTAAGCGTCCACGGCGATTTGGAACTGACCCATTTGGAGGTTGATGACGGCTCGCTTACGTTGCTGGGAATGGCGTTTGATCCCGCGTCGCCAAGCGCCTCCAATCTCGAAATCCTAAAGGGGCTGGAGCGCGCCACACCGACCCTTGCGAGGCTGGTTGAAGAGGTTGATTTGCTGGGCGGGCGTTGGGTTTTGATCTGGCGTAGGGGAGAGCAACTGGTGGTCATGCATGATGCTTGTGGGCAGCGTCAGATATGCTTCACGCGAAATGCCCAACCAGGCCAGTGGATGTGTGGTTCGGAAGCGGCGCTGCTGGCTTTGAAGCTGGGGTTGCAAATGGACCCGGAGGCGGTGGAATTCATCCAGTCGCGCAAAACGGATCCTATGGAGATCTACTGGATGCCAGGCGATACTACGCTCTACCGTGAGATCGCCGCATTGCTTCCCAATCATCTTTTGAATGTGCGCGATAGGCAGAGCAAACGCTATTGGCCCCGGAGTCCGGGGATCCCTTCGCCCATTGATGAAGCCCTGACTCGCACCGAAAGCCGCCTCATGGGTATGATGGCATCCGCTGCGAACCGCTACCCACTGGTGCTTTCGATGACCGCCGGTTGGGACAGCAGGTTGATTCTCGCATTAAATCGTGCAAGCGCCCGGATCGTTCAGGCATTTACCATTAGCTACCCGGGTTCGGGTATTAAAGCGATGGATGTCGTGGTGCCCGCACGGCTTCTCAATCAGCTTGGGATGACTCATCGGGTGATTGAATATCCTCCACTTGATAACGCCGAGTTTCGGGAGGTGTTTCGTCACAACAACGCAACCGCCAACGACGTCTATTGCCGCGACTCGCAGGCCTTGCATGAACATCTGGAAGACGGACGCGTGTGTGTCACGGGTGACGCTGCCGAAATCTTCAAATGCTATTATCAGGCCCACCAAACCGATGAGATCTCACCCAAGCTTCTGGCCAAGCTGAGCCGGCTGGGTATGCATCCTTTCGTCGTAAATGCGTTCGCCAGTTGGTTGGTCACTGCCCGGGGTCTGCCGATCGACACGCTCGATCTATTCTGCTGGGAGCAGATGGCAGGCCGTTGGCAGGCCAAGGTGCGGGCCGAGTATGACATTGTACAGGAAAGTTTCTCCCCCCTGAACCAGCGTGCCCTGTTGGTGGATATTCTTGGAGTCGATCGCGCCCTGCGGCAAGGCCCTGGATTTTTCTTCCTGCAGCGGCTGATTGAAAGGTTGTGGCCCGAGGTCTTGGCCGAGCCAATCAATCCCCCCGAAGCCAGAAGTCTTCCCCGCCGCATAGCGTCGTCGTTAAAGCGTAGCGCTCTCCGGGCTATCTCCTGGGTTTCGGCGGATACTGGTATGAATTTGAGCGCCGGGGGATGGCCGCCTTGTCACGCGGCTCCACGCGATGACTTCAAGCTATAATCGGATGGAATCGAAACCGCCTACATACGCGCCCGCCACCAATCCTGCCCTCATGAGGCGGGCACTTGCTCCGCGGTCGCGCACCGTGGAAGGACCATCCAGGACTGATGGATCCGCATTATTGCGATCTCACCAAGCAAGCGATGATCCCGCAACTGCGGGTATTCAAATCATCCAGGTTCGAACTTTGGAGGAGTTGGCGGACCACGCGGATTCGTGGAACAAACTGTTGGAAGAGTCTCCAACGGGCTCGCCGATGCAGTCCTATCCGCAGATCAGCGCATATCTTGAAACTCAACTTACTCCTTCTGACAATTGGTTTTGCCTATTCGCCTACATCCAAGGAGAGCTAATTGGAGTTCTGCCGCTGATTTTGGTGCGATCGTTCCGGCTGCCGTGGTATTCGGTGTGTATCCTCAAGACCCCTTATGATGTGCTTCATACCGGGTCCGTGGATTGTCTGGCGAGCCCTGGCAGGGAAGACGTGATCGAGGTCTTCGTCCGCCACCTCATGCGATCCCGGATCTTGCCGGTCATACGCATCCGTGAGATTGCCGAGAGTTCCCCTACACTCACGCATTTGAAAAACCCGTGTGGGGCATTGGTGGCTGTTAGATTTCATTCCGGCGCCGAGAACTTCATCGATGTCCCACAGGATTTTGAGGCTTATCGTGCGGACTTCTCAACAAACTTCCGCAGGCAGCTCAAGCGGGGAGGCAAGAAATTCGACGAACTGCCAGGCGGGCAATTCAGGTGTCGGGACTTGTTGCGCACGGTGTCGGAGAACTTCGATCGCTTTGAAAGGGTCGAAGATGCGGGATGGAAAGGCGTTTCCGATAGTTCTCTTCGTGCCATGCCCGCCAACCTTCGTCTGTTTCGCCTGGCGGCTGAACGTTTCAACCGGCTTGGCTGGATGGAGTGGAACTTCCTTGAGGCCGGCGACCAAACCATTGCCGCTCATTATGCCGTCCGCAAGGGGCGCGTCCTCTATCTGCTGAAGATCGGATATGACGAAGCGTTCTCCGGGTGCTCACCGGGCAATCTCCTCCTCGAAAAGGTGGTGGAAAGCGCATGCAAGTCGGGAGCCCTCGACGAGATCAACTGCGTAGCCGATTGCGCCTGGCATCGGAACTGGAACATGAAGCAACGGTTGCTCCATGATGTCATCATTCTGCCTTGTTTGCCACTGGTTGGAAAGTGGCTGGCACGGTTTGGGACATCGAGCACATGCGGACGAATTATAGCAAAGTTGCGCCGTCGAGGTTCTGCTTTGGCCTCACCCTCTCTCACCCCCAAGCCTGCGAATTCATATGTCCCCTGATCTCACCCGCATCCTGATACCCGCGGAACGAAGCGCATCCAGTCGAGATCCAAAGACTGAGGACCCGGCCACGTTCAACAGCTTCGCACAAGCTGACGCGTCTGGTCCGGTTCAAGCAGTCAGTTCGCTGCAAGCTTTCATGGTCCGCAGTTCGCTTGAATCTCAGGATGGGCGAAATGCCGAACAGGTCGAGATCGGGTTTGCGGATGGGATTTCCCCCGAGCGGATCATCGCCGCATGGCGTGCAACTGTCCAAGCAACTGCCGCTTTGCGTGCCCGGTTCCGGTTCGAGTTGGGGGAAGTTTGCGGCATTTCTGAAGGTGAGGAAAATCCAGCGATCCAAATTATTGAAGATGTTCCGGACTGCTGGGAAACGTGGCTGTCAGTCGATCGTGCGGCCGGGCTGCCGCTGACGGCCGGACTTCCCTGGAGAGCGGTTTATTTTCCCAAGGTGCGCAAGTTGGTTTGGACGTTTCATCATGCGCTTCTCGATGGGCGATCCATCACCAGCATTGTCCGGGGATTTCTCAACCGGCTCGAAGGTCGTGAAGCAGAGGATCTTGGACTCACAATTCCCCATATCCCGTCGCAGGAGGAAATTGATAATGCCGCTGAATTTCATCGTAATGCGTTCGCGGAAGTGTCCGCCTGCAAACCCGAGTTTCCCGGTGATACCGCCGATGGCCCTGTCCGAATATCGAGGTGCCTCGGGAGGCGGCTTGCCGAGCAACTCGAAATCGCGGCGCGCCAAATCGATGTGACTGCCGCCACAATGATCACCTGGGCGTGGGGGCAGGCGGTCGCGGCTGCAGCCGGCGTTGAGCGGGTAGCGATCGGGCAGGTCAGATCGGGTCCCCGGCGGACCGCTCAAGCAGGTTTCACAATGAACACCGTGCCAGTTGTGGTGTGTCGCTTTGACGGAGAAATATGGGCTCCCGCAGTCCGCAGTTTTCGCGAGCACCTACTGTCGCTGCGTGCCATCGAAAAAGTTTCGCCGGAATTACTGCCGCCCGCGATCTACCAGGAAACAGGTGGTCCTTGGCCGGGTGGCGTCGTCATGGTGGAGCGCGGAACCTTGCGCCACGAGGTGGGGGCGTTTGAATCCGTGGAATCGATGCTGCTTCACGAGTTTAGCGGCGAGCCGCTGCTGGCCAGTGCGTGGATCGGGCCTGAGCTGACTCTGGAGGTCGAAGTTGATGGCCGCGAATTCGGAGCCCATGCGGCGACCACACTTGCGGATCAATGGGCCGCCATCATTCAGCAGTGCGCCTGTGATCCCGCAGTGCCGATCCGACTGCCGACCGAAATGTCTGACAGAGTGGCGGGCTGGGAATGCGGCGGCGAGAATAAGGCTAACCTCCACCTTGTCGATGTGTGGAACGATGCGGTCGGCCGCTTTGGGGATCACAGCGCCATTGTCACCAAGGAAGGCACCATCACTTATCGCGAGCTCGATGCGCACGCCCGGAACCTGGCCGCACAACTGGTCGATTCAAACATTGTATGTGGCGCAACCGTCGCCAGCTATCTGAAAGAGCGGCAGCATCTGGCAGCGGTTCTGCTGGCAACCTCATACGTAGGAGCGATTCACGTTCCACTTGATCCGGCACTGCCCGACAATCGCTTGCACGCGATCATTGACGACGCCGCACCTCGGATCGTGATCAGTGACGATCCAGATGACTGCCAGCATCTGGGACTGGTTGTCCAGCCTGTCAACGCCGGCAATTCGAGCATCGAAGCGCATCCACGTTTAAGGCCGCTCGACTCGCTGGCGCTGTTGTATACCTCGGGCTCAACCGGTCGCCCGAAAGGCGTTATGATGGTGCACGGCGGTGTGATCAATGAAGCGCTGGGCATGGCGTCGTTGGCGCGCATAGGCCCAAGCGACCGAGTGTTACAATTTGCCTCACCAGGCTTCGATGCCTCTTTGGAAGAGATACTGGCCACTCTCCTAAGTGGAGCAGCATTGGTACCTCGGCCCGGGACGCTGGCCCCCGACCTTGACGAATTCCACCGTTTCATCACCGATCATGCCGTCACGATTCTCGATCTCTCCACGGCGCATTGGGCTGCGTGGTGTGCGTGGATGGCTGCTGGAGAAAGTCGGCTCCCTAAGTCCATAAAGACCGTCATCATCGGCGGCGAGCGGGCATCGGCGGCGGCGGTTGAGGATTGGTTCCGAGCTGGCGGACGGCAGCACCTCCTGGTCAATACCTATGGGCCGACGGAAGCCTCGGTGGTGGGCACAGCCGAACTTATCGATGGTAGTTGGAATGAGAGCGGCGATCCTGCGATTGGCCGACCCTTGCCAGGCGTGTTTGCGCGGGTGGCGGACGCCGCGGGGCGTGCGCTTCCTCCGGGTGCGGCGGGAGAGTTATGGTTGGGTGGAATCTGTGTGGGACCTGGTTATTGGAAGCAGCCCGATCTTACCGAGGTATCCTTCCGCGAGGTGGAAGGCCGGCGTTGGTATCGAACCGGTGACCGTGTGTATTGGGATGGGACGGGTCGTTTGCGATTTCTCGGACGGCAGGACGAACAGTTGAAAATTCGGGGGAACCGCGTGGAGCCCAATGAAGTGATCCGTGTCCTAGAATCGTATCCCGGTGTCTCATCGGCCCATGCCGGGCCTGTCCCAGCGGCCGACGGCAGTGCGATACTGGCGGCGTGGGTAAGATGGGAGCGCTCCCCGGCCGAGGGCTGGCCCGCCCTCCTTGCCACGCATGCGGCGACGCACCTGGCGACAGCCTCGATCCCGACGCGGTGGGCACATGTAGAGGATTTCAAACTGACCGAACGCGGCAAGCTTGACCGCGCCAGCCTCCCACAACCTTTGCTCACCGCGAGCAGTCACCTTGCGTCGGGACCGCCCGAGACCTCGACAGAAAAACAGCTCGCGGAGTTTTGGTCCGAGATCCTACAGGTTCCTCAAATTGGACGTGACGAGTCATTCTTTGAACTCGGCGGTCACTCGTTGGCGGCGTTGCGGTTGTTTTCCAGTATTTCCCGGCAATGGAAGGTGCGGATTCCAATGGCGGTGCTGATCCAATCGCCAACGCTGCGGTCGCTGGCAGAGATCGTCGATCTGGAGTCTCGGGGAGCCAGCCACGATATCGAGCCATCGTTTGTGGTGCCGGTCCGGGCCGAGGGCGATCAGCCTCCGTTGTTTTGCATTCACGGTGGCGATGGTGGGGTATTTTTTTACCGCGACCTTGCCCGGCACCTTCCAGCCGGCCGGCCTGTATTTGCGATCGAAGCGCCAGCTCTTGCCGCGATCGGGGAGGTCCAACCGGTTCCTGTCGAAGAGACCGCCCGCTCATACGTTACCGCCTTGAAACGATTCCAAGCCCGAGGGCCGTACCATCTGATCGGTTACTCCTATGGGGGACTGTTGGTTTACGAAATGGCGCGGCAACTGGCTGAAGAAGGCGAATTGACCGCGTTCGCCGGGCTGGTTGACACAATCAACCCTGCCGCCCCCGCGCGGGAATATTCGCTCCTCGAACGCGCGGAGGTTTTCTGGGAAGCCCAGGAGCATCCGACATGGAGAGGCCGCATGGGATGCCTGCTAAGGCGGGTTTGCGAAGGCGTTGGAAATCACCTTCGCTTCAAGGGAGAAGTCAAAACGGCCCGCAGGGCAGGCTTTACCGAACCCTATAGCGAACTGCGGATGCTCCAGCTCCGGGAAGCCCATTGGGAGTCAATGAAGAGTTACAATCCCAAGGCATCTGGATGTCATCTGACGTTGTTCAAATCGCAGGCTACCAACGACAAATTTGACCTTCCGATTTCCTACGGTTGGGATTTGGTGGCATCCTCATTGCACATCATCAACGTGCCCGGCAAACATCTCACCATTTTTGATTCGAACCACGTCGGCGCTCTTGCCCAGGAAATCCAGAAGCGGCTTTAGGAAGAAGGGCGCACTACCTGATTGCAGATGCAGGGGTCATCTTTCGGTCAGAAGCGAATCATATGTGTCTATCCCCAACAAACTATTCAGGGGTGGTTTCCGCTCGGAGCGCGGCTTTGAAAAATCCAGTCAAGCGTGAATCGAGGATCTTATGGACCTCTCCTGGGGGCCTCCATCCCACACGTGCAAGCCGAGGAATAGGACTGGCGTAGATTCTGTCGGAAAATGACAGGTGTCGCGTCCCGTCAAGAATCACACGCTCGCGCCGCGGTTGCTTTAATGCGGTCAGAATGCGAGCCTCGGCCGAGCGGATCAAGAGTTGTCCCGCATCCTCATTCGCTGTCGGAGGAGATTGCAGCCACGCTGGGGTCTCCTCGTCGAGAAACAAAAAGGAGCCTTTCGGCACTTCATCGAAAAGGTAAAATCCGTCTTCATTCGCCCCGGCCACAAAGACGGGATCCGTGGCGCAAAGGTGAATGGCACAAGATCCGCCGAACGAAAAACCAAACACGCCGACACGATCCAGATTGAGCCGCCTTGTGAGACTTGCGGCCGCTCCTCCCTTCAATGCAGACCGCACCCGTTCAATGTCGTCGCTGCGCTCGCTAAAACAACGGGCGGCCGTAATTTTGAATTCGGCAACATCTTGCGGAGTGGTGAGCTCCGGGGTTGTGGTGTAGCGACCGGTGATGATCGAGCCATCAGCATACCGCACCCTTTTCGCCTGGCCGGGATGGTCAACCGCAACCACGACGAACCCTTGGCTTGCGAGACTCTCGACCTGCACAATGTTCTCCGCGCGATGACCGGCCCATGAATGTTCGTAGAAGATGACCGGCAGCGGGGCATCAACTGTGACCACGGGGGCATTGGTCCGCGAGTGAGCCTGTGCCGAGCGCAGCCGGTGATAGGGAAATTCGGGTGCGAGAAACGGATCGGGTAGCCATGAAACCGGAGCAGTGTGACCCAAGAGGAGAGATGGATACCATAGCTGCGCTAACAGTCGCGGCTTTCCCCCGGTCGCTGCAATCTCGATGGTGGCTGTTCCGGTCGGGTAATTCCCTTCCAACCGTAGTGGTACCGGTTCCGGGAAAAGACCGCACAACGCGGCTGTAGCCAGTGAACAGAGAATCGCAAAAACTTCCGCAGGTTTTTGCCATCGTTTCATACTCACGCAAAATGTGATCCATACAACTGCCCCAAATGATAGCGGGATCAACAAACCACCTGCGGATCCGAAATACCAAGCGAGCGGGACCGCCAGCAGGATCGCCACAATCGACCCACGCGGGACCTTTCTTCCAGCGATGACTGCGCCGATGACGATCACGCAGGCCAGCCACTCAGGCCACGACGACAATAATATTGTTGGGAAGGCAAGGATCATCAGGCATGTGGCCTATCATGGCGCGGAGCGTTTGAACCATAACCCGCCGAGGAACGCACATCCATTAAAAATAGATGGTGAGGCAGGTGCCGAAGCCGGGCTTCAATCGCTATTGAGGAGACAACGGCCTCGACGTTTCCGCGGGTATTCATTAGCAAGGGGACATCATGGAATCGGAAAACGAAGCAGGCGCAGGATCGGGAAAGCCAAAGGAGCCGATGAGCGCGATCATCCCACCGCCGAATTTGACGCCGCCGCCGCCCCCACCGCCATCACCGATGGAGAGCATGCCGAAGCCGGTGCCGCAATCCCTGCCGCCCAACGAGCATGAAAGCGCGGCGGCGCTGTCGGTGGACGCATTGCCCGCGGGGGCGCTCGCTCCGTTCAACGCCCGCGCGTTTGCAGCGGTTATCGATTCTTTGGTGGCGACGGGATTGGCCATCGCCGCGTCGATTTTATTGCCATCGATGCTATCCACTCGCACGGGGTGGCTACTATGGGCCGGCTACATGATCGCGCGTGACTCGCTGCCATTTCTCCAAGGCCAAAGCGTTGGCAAAAAAGCGATGAAGATCAAAGCTCTCACGCTCGACGGCCAGCCTCTGACCAATAATTGGCAAACCGCTCTCATCCGCAACGGGGTGTTGCTGATTCCGCTTTTTGGATTGGTCGAGTTGTTCGTTCTGCTCAGCCGCGACAGCGGTGCTGACCGCGGCAAACGCCTTGGCGACGAATGGGCGAAGACCAAGGTGGTTGTTGCCGAAAAGCCGCCGGTTGATGAGGGTGGCGGGGCGGTGTGAGGAGAAGGGACGCCTACGTCCCTTCAAGCATGGACGTAGGCGTCCATGCTCCTTAGTGATCTAACAGAACCCCCGCAGCTTGTTGATTGCCGCCTGTAGCAGTGACGATCGCACGTCGAGGCCCACCATCGCGCAGAGCCGCAGCTGCAAGTACCACCTGGAGGCCAGCCGACACTCCCATGCCTTCACCCAACAGCTTGCGAGGGGACCAGCGTGGGCCTTGCCAATTGCGCCAGGTTTCGGTTTCAGGGCGATCCACACGTTGCGAACCAGAGCGGCCATCGACAAGCAGGGTGGAGCTTTCATCAGCCACGTTCAAAGTATCGCGCACGAGTTGGGCCGCTTCGTTGCGGGAATGCATGGCAAGTGAGATTGGTTCAGGCAATGAGACGATTTGTGCTCCGGCGAAAGACTTTTCCAAATACACCGCGGCGGCACCTTCGCTGGGGACGTAGTTACGCGAATAGTACATCAAGCCCTCTGCGCTGAGCCAGTCGATTTCTTCCGCGCAAACGACGAGGCAGCCATCGACTTCACCGCGCTCAAGCCATTCGATGGCGAGATCGAGGCCGGTGAAAAAGCCCGCGCTGTCGCCGATGAGTGTGTCGTTGGGCGCGCTGCTGCCAATCATTGCCGAGAGATGGCTGGAGGGCGCGTTGAAGACGGTTTCGGGAAACAGGATCGGACTCGCAGTGCTGCAATCGGCCAACACTTCGCCGAAGAAGCGATTCGAATAATTCACGCAGCCGTTGATCATTGTGAAGATGACGCCGACCTTCAAATTTCCCGCGGCAATCTCCGCCAGACGCGCTTCACCGAGTGCTTCCACAGCGGCCGCGGCGGAGAATTTCGAGATCGGGCTCGCGCGCCGCAACCGTGGAGCTTTGGGAATGTTGGCGCCTTCGGAAGGCACACGGCGGACCTGCGTGGAAATTTTTCCCCCGGCGGAAGCACGCTCCAGTGGAACAGTCTTGGTCGGCTCATTCACCTTGATCGCATTTAGCAACGCATCGACGCCCCAACCCGCGGGTGAAACCGCGCCGATGCCGGTGATGGAAATGGGGGTGCTCACGCTTTGCCGAAGATGAGGGTTGCATTCGAACCGCCGAAGCCGAACGAATTTGTGAGAACATGTTGCACCGAAGCCGTGCGGGGTTCGCGGACGAGATCGAATTCGCAGACTTCATCCGCTTCGCGCACGTTGAGGCTGGCAGGGAGCCATTGGCCTTCCAATGCCATCAAGCTGATCACCGACTCAACGGCACCCGCGCCACCTAACAGATGGCCGATTGCGGACTTGGTGGAGCTCACTTTGATTTTCGGCGTATCAACACCGGCCCAACGGCGGATGGCATTGCCCTCGGCGACATCGTTGAGCGGTGTGCCGGTGCCATGCGAGTTGATGTAATCGATTTGCGCGGGTTGCAGTCCTGCCATCGCGCAGGCGGCCGTCATCGTGACGAGCGCCGTATCGCCCTGCGGCTGCGGTTGGGTGAGGTGATGGATGTCGGTCGCGGCGCCATAACCGAGGACTTCCGCGATGATCCGCGCACCCCGCGATTTGGCGGATGCTTCCGATTCGACGATCAAAAATCCCGCACCTTCGCCGAGTGCCAAGCCATCGCGCGCGGCGTCAAAGGGGCGGGGAATGCCGGACGGGCTCAGCGCTTGCAAGGCATCGAAGCCGGCGAAAACCATTTGGCACAATGCATCGTAACCACCGGCCAGCACGCGTTCCGATCGACCGGAGCGAACCCAGTGAAACGCATGGCCGATCGCATTCGCTCCCGACGCGCAGGCATTTGAAACGATGCGGATCGGGCCATCGATGCCGAGGGCGCGGGCCATGCCTGTCATTTGCGCCTGCGCCTGATAGAGTTCGACCCGGTGCAGTTGTTCGCTTGGCGGCGACGAGCCTGCGACGGAGGTTTTATAATACTCCTCACCGATCGGCATCGCGGCCGCGGAAGTGCCGACAAACAGGGGCAGCCGACCTCCTGTTAGACCCGCGCTTGCCATGGCTTCGCGAGCGGCCATCACCGCCAGGCGGGTGCCGCGGTCCATGCGTGACCAGGATTTTTTTGAAATGCCGATGTCCGGTGTTGTTTCCGGCAAGATCACCTGGCCTGCGGTGCCGACCCGTTGGCGCGAGACATCAAACAAAGTCACCGGCGTGAATGCGCTGCGGCCCGCGCGAAAGCCCGCGGCATTTTCGGCAAGATCCATGCCGAGCGGGGAAACGATCCCAAGGCCCGTCACGACAACCCGACAATTTTCCCGCGGCGGGAGGGCGGCGGGAGGGTTCACCATTGGAAATCGGAAACAGTTAAGGCTCGCAGTGGAGTTGTGTGGTAGCTAGGCACACGCGCACACGTTGTCAAATGCTCTATCCCCGCTGGCTGGAAACCTCGCGCCGTCATACGCTTTTGCCGGCAGTCTATGATGGCGACCAGGTCTTCACGTTCGGTGATCTCGCGACCGCGGTCGAGCATGCGCCCGTGGCAACTTCGCCGGTCATCGCGCGCGCCGGTGGGGCGGTGTTCATCGTCGAAATTTTGAGGGCGTGGCGCGATGGACAGGCGGTGATCCCCGTCGAACGTGACGCGCCCGAGCCATCGCTGCAGCGGCCGCCGCCGGATGATTGCCGCTTGGTCAAATACACGCCCGGCGCGGCGGGCATTCCGCGTGGGATTTTCTTCAACGACGCGCAGGTCATTGCCGACTGCGATCGCATCGTTGCGGCGATGAAGCTCAGTCCATCGATCCCGAACCTCGCGGTCATCTCGCTGTCGCACTCCTATGGTTTTTCGAATGTCGTCCTCCCGTTGATTCTTCACGGCGTCCCCATGCATCTCGCGCCCGTGCCATTTCCGCGGCCCATCGAGGACATTTTCAAACAGCATGAGGCCATGGTCGTTCCCGCAGTCCCGTCGATGTGGCGGGCCTGGCATCGCGCGGGGATATTGAAGGGCGCCCCGATCTCGCTCGCCATCTCCGCGGGCGCTCCGCTGGCAGCAAGCTTGGAGGCGGATGTTTTTGCCGACGCCCATTTGAAAATCCACAACTTCTATGGTGCCAGCGAAAGCGGCGGGATCTCATTCGACGACAGCGATATTCCGCGTGAATCCGCGGATGATGTCGGCATGGTGTTGGACGGCGTTTCTGTTAGAGCGGGCTCCGATGGCCGGCTATTGGTCAACAGTAGCAGCGTGGCGATGGGCTACGACGAATCGCGCGATGGGGATAGTCTGGGAAATGGCAACTACCTGACGCGTGACCATGGAAATCTAACAGCAGACGGCCGGCTTCATCTCACCGGCAACTGCGGCGGAGCGATCAATGTAGCGGGCCGCAAAGTGAGCCCGGCCAAGGTCGAAGCCGCCTTGCTCGCAACCGGATGTGTGACAAGCGCACGCGTCTTCGGAACTCCCAGCAGCGATCCCGAACGCTGCGAGGAAATTTGCGCCAAGGTCTCACTGGCGCAGGGTAAAACCCTCGACGACCTCAAAGCCGCCGCCATGGAACGCTTGCAAAACTGGGAGTTGCCGCGGCACTGGCAATCGGTCAGCGGTCACTAGTCATCAGTCATTAGGAAGAGCACGAACCTGGACGAATCCTCTTCCCTGAACACTGAAAACTGAACACTAGCAAACTCTCCTCCACTGATCACTGACTCACTGATCACTTGGCACTTTGTCCTTCCCCCACTTCTTATCCGCGAAATCCATGTAGTGTTGCCAGTCGCTGGGCAGGAGATCGTGTTTTCCCGTGCGCAGGTGATAGCCGATCGTTCCTTCCAGCATCGCGTGGTCTGGCTCCGGCATCGTGTCCGATTCCAAGCCGGGTTTTTCAAAGAGTTTATAAACCGCACCTGCCATCACCGCGCTTTTGAATTCGCTCTGCGGGTCGGACCATTGGTCCTGGGTGGCGCTTGCGACGTATAACAAGCGGGGCGCTATCAATCCCAACAACTGATGCTGGTCAACCGGCAGGCTGTCTTCGTTGTTGGCATACTTCGCATAGTTCTTGCAAAACCAATAAGGAAACTTGGTGGTGATGTTGGCGACCCGCTCGCCTTGTTTCGTTCGTGCAAACGCGGCGCCGCTGCATCCCGAGTTGTTGGAGACCACCATCGCGAAGCGTTCATCCTCGGCACCGCACCAAACCGCGGCCTTGCCGGCGCGCGAGTGGCCGATGATCGCGACATGCTTGCTGTCGATGGCGGGATCCGTCTCGAGGAAATCCATGACGCGGCTTGCACCCCATCCCCATGCGGAGAGCGCGCCCCATGCATCGGCAGCTTGTGGTTCGCCGCCGAAGATGCCGCGGACGCCGTCCTTGAAGCCATCGATGCGGTCGGGATCGACGTCATTGAAATTGAAGGCCACCGCCGCGTAACCACGGGCGATGATTTCACGCACCGGCCAATCTCCGTTCGCGCTTTTCGGGTCCAGCGGATCGGGTTTCCTGAAATGGATCAGCAAAAACGCGGGCACCGGTTTGGCCGCAGCGTTTGGAGTGATGACCAGGGGATGGATCGAGCCTTTGCCGTTGGGTCCGGAATAGGTGATTTCAATTTCCCGCAAGGTCGCAGCACCGTCCAAGGCTTTCGGATCTTCACGCAGGACCTTCGCCGCAAAATCGGCGGGCTTGCCGACGGGGCGCGTGCCATAGATTTCCTGGCGAAATTTTTGCAAAGTTGCCGGCCGCACGCTTTGCATAAATGCCTCGGCTGTGGTTACGATGCTGCCATCAGCGGCTTGCAATACATTGGGAATCTCCGCCTGCACGGAATGGATCAAGGCCGACACGAGAAAAATGGATATGCTGCGCAGGATCATGCATTGAAGATACAGCCGCGTGGCAGGGTTCTGGCAACGCATTTTGAAAAATGCCGAGTGGTCCGCGCGTATGAGCTGCCCAGCATCGGGCAACAAGCAGGGAATGAAACGAGATAAACTCATTGGAGCAATTGCCGGACTCACCTGCCTGGCGGCCGCCTTCAGCGCTTCCGCGCAGCCGGTGGTTTCGAAAAATCGCTACAGTCCCTATCAGCCCGTAGCGGACATTACGGAAGGACTATCGTGGCCGAAGGGACAGGCATTGCCGACTTTCGCGACGCCGGCGTCGAAGATGGACATGCTGACGGTGCAGGATCTTTCGAAGGACGAGCAGATCACCTTTTCCTCGTTGCAAGGCTTGGTGAACAGGAAGCAACCGCGGATCTTGCTGCTTGATGCGCGGGCCGAGGAAGGCAAGAGCACCTGGGCCGCCACTCTCCATCTCGAAGCGGGCGGTAACTACAGCCGCGACAACCGCTATGATTTGATAGCCAAGTATGCGAAGGAGATCTCCGGGGTCGTGCTCTATGATCCCGTGGCAAGTCCGCACTATCGCAACCTTGCGGGCACGGTGGCGGCGCAAAAGCAGGGGATACCGGTGAGCAACGAGGTGTATGCGGAGTTGAAGGGGCGCAAGATCGAGTTGCCGGTGCTGGAGGATCTCACGACACTCAAGATGACGTCGCCGATTGAGATCTATCAATACCTCTACGATCATTATTGGGAAAAATGCGACAAGCGCGTGATCGTCAGTGCGAAGCCCGGCGACGAACGCAGCGGCGGCGACTATCATCACACGCGCGACATTGCGGCGGCCTGCGGAGCTGCGGTTGTCTGGCTCAACACGATGGATCCCGCCGAGAAGGCGATGCTGAAGAAGTTCTTTGCTGACATGAAAGCGGGCGAGGCGCTGGCACTCGGTTGGTATGCGACCGAGCGTTCCGGCATTCCCGCTGCAACGGAGTTCGGGATCGGCACCATGCCCGCCGACTTCTTTGTGAGCGGCACGGTTTACGCCGGGACGAACCATCGCATCAATATTCCGGCAGTCCCTAAAATGCCGCTGCTTGAAAACAAGGTTTATGTCTGCGTGATCGTCAGCGACGGGGACAACATCCAATACACGCAGCACGCGATGCGGCGGATCTGGGACCGCGCCGCTGAGAGCCGTGGCAAAATGCCGATCAACTGGACCATCGCGCCGGGCCTGGTTGATGTCGCGCCGGGGATCATGAATTACTATTATGGTTCGGCCACGCCGATGGATTGCTTTGTCACCGGGCCGTCGGGCATGGGATACCTGATGCCGTTCAACACGCTCAAGGAACGCGGTGCCGATGTCGGCGACAACCTGACGGATCCGGCACGGATGGATGGCTACGCACGTCTAACAGAAACCTATTTGCAGCGCTCCGGCTTGCGGGTAATCACCATCTGGGATGACGCGACTCCGATGCAAAGGAAGTCCTACGAAAAAAATTGCCGGCAATTGTATGGCGCGACCGTGCAGAATTTCAAGGACGTGCCATCGGTTGCCGGATCCAATGAAAACGGCCGGATCCGCTTCGACCGCTTGGTGGTGCCGTATGCCGGATCGTATCAGCACATCCGCGATTCGCTGAGTCACGAGATAAGCCGCTGGGACGGCAAGTCGCCATTGTTCCTGTCGTATCAAGTGACCGTGTGGGGCGAAATGAAGCCCAACAAGCTGGTTGAACTGCGGGATCAAATGGACCGCGATTTCCCGGACAAAGTGGGGTTCACAAGGGCTGACCATTATTTCAATTTGTACAACGAGAGCGCCGGACTGCCCTTCAATCTTTGCCTATCAGCGGATACGACTGTTAGAACAAGCGACTCATCGGAGCTTCCGTTCTCGCTCCTCGATGGCACCCCTTCGACACTCTGGACGGCTGCAAAAGCGGGGGAGGCGTGGCTGGGATTCGATTTTGGGAAAGCCTATCAAGTGAACCGATATGTGATCCGTCATGCAGGCGCGAATGGCATGGCCCGCGAATTCGACAACCGTGATTGGACAGTAAAAACGAGCCTCGACGGGAAGACCTGGAAGACGGTCGATACTGTCAAAGGCAATTCGGATAACGTGACGGACATCGAATTTTCCAAGACCAGCGCGAGGTATTTGAAAATCACACTTCTCAATCCCGGGCAGGATTCCACCGCCCGAATTGCCGACGTGGAAATCTACGGCAGCAACTGATCGTGCATTGTCGTGGTCGTCATGACTTAAGGTTGCAAGCTGTCCGATGCTCCCCTCGAGACGGCCGCAAGGCAACCGGCGTGGGCGGACCCGCATGAGCAGGCCCGCCTTTGATTTGGAAGAAATCAAACTTTCCCGAAGATCGTCTGACCGGTCGAGCGGAGATCGTCGCAAGCGACTTTCATGCGTTCGCAAAGGCTCTGCTCGCCCTTCTTGAGATACGAGCGCGGATCGTAGTTTTTCTTGTCGCCGACTTCGCCATCGATCTTCAGCACGCCTTCAATGTTCTGGCACATGTGGGTGACGATCGGGCGGGTGAATGCGTATTGCGTGTCGGTGTCGATGTTCATCTTCACAACGCCGTAGTCGAGGGTCTCGCGGAGGTCGCTCTCGGAAGTGCCGGAACCGCCGTGGAATACGAGGTCCATTTCAGCGGTCGCACCGTGCTTGTCCATGACCGCCTTTTGGCCGTCGCGGAGGATGGATGGCTTGAGTTTCACCGCGCCGGGCTTGTAGGCACCGTGGACGTTGCCGAAGGTGGCGGCGAAGAGGAATTTGCCTAACGGATTGAGCGCTTCGTAAACTTCCACCATGTCCTCGGGAGTGGTGTAAAGTTTTTCGATCGGAAGGCCCGAGGTGTCATGGCCGTCTTCCTCGCCACCGACGCAGCCGGCTTCGACTTCGAGGATGATGCCCAGATCGGCACATTCCTTGAGCAGTTTTTTGGAAATTTCCAGGTTCTGTTTCAGATCGACCACGGAGCCGTCGAACATGTGCGATTGGAAAAGCGGGCCCTTGCCTGCGGCGACGCGCTTGCGGGACGCTTCGAGCAGCGGCTTGAGGAAGCCATCGACCTTGTTCGGATGGCAATGGTCGGTGTGGAGGGCGATGAGGACGTTGTGTTTTTCCGCAAGCAGATGGCAGGCTTCCGCGAGCACGATGGCACCGAAGGCCGCATCTTTCACAGCGGTGCCGGAAGCGAACTCGCCGCCGCCGGTCGAAACCTGGATGATGCCGTCCGATTTCGCTTCGGAGAACGCCTTAAGCGCACCATTGATGGTGGGCAGGGAAGTGACGTTGATGGCGGGATAGGCATAGCTACCTTTCTGGGCGGCATCGAGCATGGCGCGGTATTGCGCGGGAGTTGCGATAGGCATGACGGCGTCTCCGTAACCAAGGGCGGGCCCGACGACAAGCGGGAATGCGATGAATTCGGTGCATGGACACCGCTTGCCGCTTGCCAAGCAAGGGCCCCCGGGATTGTTTCTCGGGCGAAACCGATGAGCGCCCCCGAATCAATCGTCTGCAAGCCCACACCCTGGTTTTTGCTGCGCGGAACGGTGATGGTCGCGATGTTCTCGATTTTCGCGGTGCTGTTCTTCATGGACGGCTCGACTGGCTATCGGAAAAAGAACGAGAGTTTCTACCTCTATAACACCTTCAAAGTCGCGGGCGATGAGTTCAACCGGATGAATGCCAGCGGAACCCTGACAGCTTCCTCGTGGAAAGCCTACGCTTCCAGGCAGGACGTGATGTTTCCTTCCGATCCGGCAGTGCTCCCGGCTGGATTCAAGCTGCCGATGAAATGGCCGTCCGAGCTCCAGGATTTCGATCGGATGAAGCAGCAATGGAACCTTCTGTGGCGGGAATACAGCAAGGAGCACGGTCTGGATGCGCAGCCCGATGAGGAGCCTTATACGGCCAGCAAGATCAGCGGCCAGTGGTGGGCCTTCGGCTGTTGTGCGTCACTGGCTGCGATTGCCGGCTTTTTCCTCGCCCGCACCATGACTCGCTCGATTTCCGCGGATGCAACCAGCCTCAAATCGCAGGACGGCAAGCGGGTCCCCTTTTCGGATCTGAAAAAAATCGATCTGCGGAAATGGGACAGCAAGGGCCTCGCATTCATCGACTACGAGGGTGAGTCAGGCAAGGGCCGGATCCGCGTCGACGGGCTTACCTATGGCGGCTTCAAGAAGGAAAGCGGGGAGCCGGCGGAAGCCTTGATGCGGCATATCCGCTCGCATTTTTCCGGTGAAATCACCGAATATGCCGCCGCCGGGATTTCCGAATCCAGCCCCGAGGTCACCGGCACCGAGGAATGATTTTTGGCCCCGCCGCGCTTTTAGGCTGGCGATTCATTTTCTAGGTTGCCAAATCGGGTCGGCAGGCGCTAACCACATTCCACGCAACTGCAATCAACCAACCCCAACTCATGTCAGATAAAAGTATCGAAGCCCGTGTAAAAGACATCATCGTTGACCAACTCGGAGTCAACGCCGACCAAGTGACCCTGGAAGCCAAGTTCGTCGAGGACCTTGGAGCCGACTCGCTGGACACCGTCGAACTCGTGATGGCCTTCGAGGAAGAATTCGACATCGAGGTGCCCGACGAAGAAGCCGAGAAGCTTCAGGCTGTCGGCGACGTGGTGACCTACATCACCAGCCAGCAAGCCTGATTCAGGCTTGCCAAAGCTTTACCAAAAGGGCGGGCACCTCGCAAGGCGTCCGCCCTTTGCTTTGCATTTTTCCTGAAAGCGACGATGCTACCCGCGCCGATGCATTCTCCCGACGACGTCCAATACGCCTTGGAAACCACCAAGGTGCTCCGTGAACCCGATCGCAGGATCGATACGTTTGGCGAAACACGCTTCGAGTTCCAACTGATCAGCGAGTTGATGGACAGCACCGGCGAGGTCCGCATCCGTACCGGCGAGGTCGAGGCAATGCGGCCACGCATCCTGCGGCCTGCCGCGTATCGCGAGGTTGAGCTGGAAGGCTTTGATCCGTCCGCACGAGCGCGTTTCGACAAGCTCGTCGAGCGTATGAAGGCGGAAGGCAAGGATCTCGCGTTCCTGCAATACGGATTTCAATTCCGCCGCGGTGAGGTGCATGAAGAGATCGTCAAGGACAGCATTGATGCCGTGCGCGAGCGTGTGCTTGAGGACATCCGCCGTACCGGCAATCCGGCGCGGGCGATCATCGAAGGTGTTGACGACGCATGGGAAATCTCGATCCTCAAGTTTTCGTTCGAGATGATCCTTCGCTCCCAGGAAATCAATGCATTCGACTTCAAGCGCCGCGGTCTCATTTGAGCGCTCCCAGCCCATGAGCCTTTGGACGTTCTTCAAATTGCTCGCAGGCCTCGCGGTCGTGGGTGCCCTCGTTTTCACCGGCCTGCTTGCTTATCACGTCGTGGTCACTCCACTCGGCGGGGTCTTTGAAAAGATCATTCCCAAGAATGCCGACGTGCCCGGTCGTCAACCCGACGCCGATTTCGCGAAAATGCTGGATGCCGCGGAGTTGCCCGACATCGATCCCGGTGAGAAGTCATTTCAAAAAGCCCACGAGCTGCTCGCGTTGGGCAAGCTCGAGGAGGCCCGCGAGAAACTGACCAACATTGTCACGACTTATCCGTCGTCATCCACCGCGCCCGCCGCGCGACGCATCGTGGGAGAGATGAACATGGATGAAATCTTATCCACAGCCCACATGCAGGGCAAACAAACGCATGTCGTGAAAAAAGGGAATTCGTTCCTCGCCATCGCCAACCAATACCGCACGTCGATCGACATGATCATGTATTTGAATGGCATGATGGAAATGAAAGGTCTCCAGCCCGGTGATGAACTCGTGGTCATGCCTCTCGATTTCCGCATCCTCATCGAGCCACAGCGCCAGATGCTTTCGGTTTATGACGGCGAGCGCTTTATCCGCGAGTATCCGATCATTCATTTTGGGGTTCAGGGCAAGCTTGCGCCGTCGAAGACGAAGATCGCCTCCAAATCCGCCGAAGCCGATGGCAAGAAGATAGCCGTGCAAGCCAAGGAATACCGCGCCTCGGAAAAAGTGGTCATCCTCACCAAGCCCGCCCTCCAAATCCGCGGCGGCAGTGCCAGCGCCAGCGAAGACAGCCATGGCATCGTCCTCTCGCAACCCGACATGGAGGAAATCAATCTCATCACCCGCATCGGCAACGACGTGGAGATTCGGTGATCTGTAGCGGCGTGTCTATGACCGCCGCTGGTTAACGGGTTGAACTTCGGTCAACCCATCTTCACGGAGCGCGGAGTTCATTTCGGTTAGAGATTTTTTCAAGAGGGTCGTATTTCCTGTCTTCCCGAAAATAGCCCAGTGCTTCAGCACTGGGGACCCTCATCAAAATAGTCATCAAGTCCCTTCAGGGACGGAAGAAACCTGGCTCATTCATTCAACCTGGTCGAGAACACACAATGCTGAATAACCACGGGTATGAATCCGAAGTCGAAGGACAAGAATGAGGTTCTGCCGTCCCTGAAGGGACTTGGGGAATGGACTGCGCCATGAACCCAGCCCATGAATGACTGGGCTATTTTCGTCATCCCGGCCGGGATCGAGAAACCGTTTACAAGGCTTGGAATCCTTAGAGGCATTGGTCTTCAGATCGGCGAGGATGGACAAAGCAAAACACGCCGGTCTGAAGACCAGCGCTCCCGGCAACTCGAGCGGAATAAATTCCGCGCTCCATTTATCCAAGCGTTCCGGCCAGCTTGGCCACCAACTCCGCATCTTCCACCCGGCCGGCATCGTGAAGCGCCTTGCCGAGATTCCCAAGCAAACGCAGCAACATGTTTCCGGGATCCGCGGCGCTGCGCAGGATGGCGCGTTGTTCACGGTTGATCTCCGGATTTTCCATGAGCGCGTTTTGGAGATGCAGATGGCCGTGGTCGAAGCAATCGACGATCAATGGCATCCCGTCTTCGAAGATGCGGCACATGAAATGGCCCGGGAAATTCACGCCTTCGGCTTCCAGATCGAGGCGCCGCGCTGCCAGCAAAAAGATCAGGCACAGGCCGAGCGGGTTCGACACACCCTCGGCGAGGCACCACGCGAGGTCGGAATTACGGGGGTCATAGTAGCCCTCGCGATTGCCGGCGAGGCGCTTGCCCAGGAACAAAAACTCGCGCAGTTCGTTGGCGGTGCTGACGCCATTCTCAACGGCTTCCTCGGCCATCAGGTCAAGCGCATCGGAGAGCGGTTGGCGCAGTGAAATTCCATCGTGAAGGAAATCCGAGAGCGCGCGCAGCAGGGCCTCGAAGGTTTCCCAATCTTCGGTCAAGGCCGCCGCGCCACCGGTGGGGGCGATCCATTCGCGTTCCAGGGCCGTGCGTCTGGGTGGCCGCAGCATCTCCGCAAGCAGGGCGCTTTCCTTTTTCGAAAGCGCAGTCGGCCGCGTTGCCAGCCACTCGCTGAGATCGCCATCGCATTCACCGAATCGTGCGACCACGCGCGTCCGCACTTCCGGCGTTTCGTCGTCAAGCAGCCGGAGCAGGGCTTCGAGCTCCGCCGCGGGCGGTTCCGCGTTCATCGCTGCATGGAGGGATCGGAGTTTTTAAAGGATGGTGCGCGATACTGGGTTCGAACCAGTGACCCCCTCCGTGTCAGGGAGGTGCTCTACCACTGAGCTAACCGCGCCAAGCCGTGCCGCCGGGGCGGGGGAAGCTAGGACGGGGGGTGCATCCGATGCAATCCCTTTTTACCCGCAAAAAAAGAGGCGGGAGATCCGCAGATCTCCCGCCGTTGATATACCCTTGGCGGAGGCACCGCGCGCGCCCGAAGGCCCGCGCGATCCAACCGTTGGGGTATTTGCCAGTTTCCCGGATTACTTGGCCTTCTTGGCAGCCTTCTTAGCCGACTTTTTAGCAGCCTTCTTGGCGCCCTTCTTGGCAGCTTTCTTGGCAGCTTTCTTGGCGCCCTTCTTGGCCGGAGCCTTCTTGGCAGCCTTTTTAGCCGACTTCTTGGCGGCCTTTTTTGCTGATTTCTTGGCGACCGTCTTCTTGGCGGCCTTCTTGCCTGCCTTCTTGGCGCTCTTTGCTACTTTGCTAGCCGCTTTCTTGGCGCCTTTTTTGGCGGCCTTTTTGGCGGGGGCTTTTTTAGCGGCCTTTTTGGCACCACCTTTTTTGGCAGGAGCCTTCTTGGCAGCTTTCTTCACGGTTTTCTTAGCGGTTTTCTTCGCTGATTTTTTTGCAGCCATTGTCTTATGTCGTTGGAGTTCGCGTTCGATGTTTGTTTTCTCTTCCGGCGTTAATGTGCCAGCGGAGAGGATAGCGAGGAGCGCCTCTGCAAGGCGTCCTCCAAAAGCGTTCGTTAGAAAATCGTGGGTCGCGCGCTGCACGATCACCTCCTGCGAATAGGCCGCCTCATAGACGTGTGCCCTTCCAACGCGTGCACGCTTCACCAGGCTCTTGCGCTCCAAGCTCTGCATCACCGACAGTACCGTCGTGTATGCGCGGTCTTTGCGATCCGGCAGTGTCTCATGTACGGCTGCAACCGTAGATGGTCCGTCATGCCACAGCACCGACAGTGCTTGCAGTTCGAGATTGGATGGATGGACCGGGCGTGCCATGCAGGGTTGCGCTTTCGCTTAACGACGAGGAAACTAGTAGTTTGCACTTCCGTCAAGTTGAAACGTATCGATTTCTAATTTTTCTGAAATTAATTTCAGAGCCCGTTTTCGATCTACTAGATTTATCGTAGTTTAAAATTCAGCGCATCCGCATTCCGTTTTTGTACCGATCTAATCAATCACCGGCGCGGCGTGTTAGAAAATCCGCCGTTCGGAATCGCGTCTCAGCGCGAGCAAGCACGGCCATAAAAAAGCCGCCGTCGATCGGAGTCGGCGGCGGCTGGTGGATGAAAAAATAATCAATCGGCGATCAACGCGCGGGCGGGATCACCATCTTGCGGCCGAGCACCACGGTGTCCTTGGTCATGCCGTTCGCTTGCTTGATCGCTGCGGCGGAGACCTTGTATTTCAGGGCGATTCCGTTAAGCGTGTCGCCGGCAACAACGGTGTGGATGATCGCCGCGCCATTCTTCGGAGCAGCCGGCACAGGTGCTGCGATCGTTCCGGGATTCACTGGTGCCTGCACGTTGGTGTTCGATGCGGTGGCCGCGGTGCCGCTCTCTTCGTAAGCGGCCGGCGTGTCGTAAACCGGATTTGCGGGCGGGTTGACCGGCGCGTTAACGGCGTCGGCGGGAGTGTCGTAGTCATTACCTTTGTGCGAGGCGCACGAGGTGATGGCGAAGGCGACGAATGGGATAGCGAGCAAGCGGATCGGATTCATGAGATGGAATTCTAGCGGTTGGGGTTGCGGAGGAAAGGGCGGACTGGCTGCTGATGAAACGGCACAGAGGGGCTTTTTTATTCAATCGCTTTCGGGCCGCAGGCGAAAAAAAGCCTTCGCCGCCACGCTGCTGTGGCCTGCGAGTGCCTCAAGCGACTCGCCGCGCTGGGTCGCGAGAAACTCCGCGGTGTGCCGGACGAACGCGGGCTCATTGCGTTTTCCCCGCAGCGGTTCCGGCGCGAGATACGGCGAATCCGTTTCAAGCATGAACGATCCCGCCGGACAACGGATGGCCGCATCGCGCGCGTCGCGGGCATTTTTAAAAGTGATGACACCGCCAAACGAAACCAGTCCGCCGAGCTCGAGCACGCGCTGTGCGTTTTCCCAGAGACCGATGAAGCAATGGAACACCGCGCGGGTGGAATCGCGATACTCGCGGTAGATCGCGAGCGCGTCCTCGAACGATGCGATGCCCTCGCGGTCGCGCGTGTGGACCACCACATTCAAGCCCGCCTGAGCGGCGAGTTCGAAATGCTGCCGCAGAAAATGCCGCTGGCGATCGCGGAAGTTCTGCTCGTCCCATCCGTCGGGCGCGGGGTGAAAATAATCCAAGCCCGTTTCGCCGATGCCGCACACCCGCGGATCGGTAACGTGATTTCGCAAGCGATCCACCGCGTCATCGGGGGCGTGATGGACGTCGCAGGGATGGATTCCGATGCAGGCATGGACCACCGGATCGTTTGCCAGCGATAAATTTTCATCGAGATCGCCGAGTGAAGTCGCCAGCGAAATCATGCGCGACACTCCCGCATCGCGGGCGTTCTGGATCAGATCGGGAACCTCCGCGCGGGAGAAGCGATGCGATCCCAGGTGGCAATGGCTGTCGATGATCATGACCTCAGCGTCCAAGCGCGGTTAGAAATGCCGCGACCTTGGTGAAGTCCTTGAGGCCCGGCGAAATTTCGGCTCCCGAAGCGACATCGATCGCGACAGGATGAACCGCGGCGACAGCGCTTGCCGCATTCTCAGGCACAATTCCTCCGGCAAGGATGACCGGCAGCCC
>JANMJQ010000303.1:0-2756 GCA_031371445.1 Akkermansiaceae bacterium | reverse complement strand
CCGGACGGACGCTCCCGCGCGCCTCATTTACGGAGCTGGCGCGACGGCTGGCGACACTTGCGCTTCATGCTGTTGTTCAGCCCGCGCTGGTTGTTTCTCATTCCAGGGATCAGCGTTGGCGTGGTGGGATTGGCCGGCCTTGGCTTTCTGGCGCTGGGCAACATGATCTTTGGCAAGGTCGTTCTGGATGTCGGCACCATGATGGTCTCGTCCATGTTTCTGCTGGTGGGAATGCAGTTGCTCTGGTTCGCGGTTTTCAGCCGCGTGTTTGCCGTGACCGAAGGCCTCCTGCCGGAGAATCCGTGGCTTAGGAAATTCCTGAAGGCATTTTCATTGGAGTGGGGTTTGCTCACCGGACTCCTGATGGGAGTGGCTGGCATGATCATCCTGGTCATAGCGTTCATCGACTGGCAAAACGCCGGATTCCAAGGACTCTCCTACGGCACCAACCTCCGGCGAATCATTCCCGCGACCACCCTGATTGTCCTTGGCATCCAGTTTCTCTTTGGCAGTTTTTTCCTAGGTGTCCTTGGATTAAAAACAGTCGATGACGATCGATAGCCGCAAGCCGCGAAATTTTCATCGATGACATCCTTTTTCAAAAGCACAGCGGGCGGAATGCTGATCTGTGCCCTCGTCGTCTTCGCATGGTTTTCGCCATGGTGGGCAGCCGGCAGGAATCTCGCGCCGCTCGACCTCAACAGTGAAATGATGCGGCCCTGGCGTGTTGAAGGTGCCCCGGTCCAAGTCAAGAATCACATCGTTTCAGACGCGGCCGACCAAACGATCGTCTATCGCATCATCGCCGCCCACGATTTCAAATCCGAAGGTTGGGTGGGCTGGAGCTCGCTGACTTATGGCGGCACGGCGCAATACGCCAACACGATGGCATTGCAGTACGACTGGACCGTGCAGTTGCACCGGTTCTTCGATTTCTGGACGGCATGGCACCTAGGTTTGATGGCGCAGGTATGGATCGCTGCCTGTGGCATGCTGTTGTTCCTCCGAGGAAGATCCATTACGTCGTTATGGGCCTGTTGCGGCGCTCTCGCCTATGCGGCGAACTCACAGTTCGTCACATGGCTTTATCATCGATGGGCACTCGGTTCGTTCTGCTGGGTTCCGTGGGTGCTCTGGGCCATCGACGGGTATCGCTCCGGGAAACGATGGTTCTGGCCGCTGGTGCCGGCCTTTACCTGCATGGCCTTTCTCGGCGGCTCCCTCCAGCACGGGCTTCTGATCGTCATCGCGGTTGTCGCCGCATGGATGGACGAAGCGTGGAGTCTCCGATGCGCAAACCGAGCGGTGAAATCAACGGCTGCCAGCAACGCTCCAACGCAACCAAGTCTGAACAACAATGCGAGCGTCAGCGGGTTCCTCAAACTCACCGGACGTTATGCCACTTGGGGATTTCTTGGGGTGGGCCTCGCGGGCATGATGTTCGCCCCATGCATCGACGCGTTCCTCAAAACCAACAAGCTTCACCTCCACACCGGCCTCTATGGCAATGCCGAGAACGGGATCTACCCGCACGGTTGGCTTCAGCCGCTTTTCAATCTCGCTGCCTATCCGTTCCAAATTTTCCCTTCGCTTCTCGGCCGCTGCGATTCCGTGGATGTCCTCAAGATCTTCGATAGCGATCTGTTTTTCGTCGCCTACTTCGGATCCCTGCCAGTGATCGTTGCCTTCTGGGCGCTCTGGCGGAAACAGTCCCCGGTGCTCGCGCGGCTCCTGATCGCCTGCGGAATTTTGATCCCGCTCACCCCGCTCGTAAGATATCTTTACCAGCGCCTGTTCATCCTCTTCATCCTCGGCGGGATTCTGGCGTTCGTCCATTTCATGGAGACATCCACTCGTGAAACCCGGTTGAAATTCTTCCGGATCATCGCAGTGGCGGCTGCTTCGGGAACCATGCTGTGGACGGCCCTGAGCTTGGTCTTGTTTATGAAACCCTCGCTGCTGGCAAAACTGCGCGACTACATCGTGACCAAAGGAGCTGGTTCCTCATTCGGATATTTCCAGGAATGGATTGCCCATAGAACGGACAATTTCATTCACGATCTCTTGATCTGGAGCCCGCATCAACTGGTGCCTTTGGTGTTGTTCGCAATCGCGCTCTGGGGTCTGCATCGGACGACCTCACTCAGGGATAAAACCCGCGGCTCGGGGGCATGGATTCTCACGCTCGCGGTCGTTGCCGAAGTTTCGTTGTTTGGATCGCGATGGGTCGTTTGGGTCGATCCCGCAAAGTCCCCTTTGTTTCCTGAAACAACGGAGACCCAAGCGGTTCAAAAAATCGTAGGTCGCGAAGGCCGCGTCTCCACACTGATCCATCCAACGGGCCACATGGCCTGCACGCCTTTCATTCCGAACACCCTTTGCCCGTACGGCATCGCAACGATCAGTGGATATGACAGCATCGTTCCCGACGGTATGATCCTCCCTACCGAAGCGACCGCCGATGCCAGGCGACTGGGTCGCCTGGCCGTCACACACCTCATCACCTGGCCGGGAAATCCGGACGTGCCTCACGAATGGAAACTCGCATGGAGCAGTCCCTCGATGGACCTTTACGAGAACCCGCTGGCAATGCCCAGATACTTTGGATTTCACAGCAACGAGGACAAGCCGGGCTTCTTTAAAGGCAGCCAGACGGACGGAGTCACACTCCGCGAAATCACTGGCAAGGAAAACACCCGGGCGATCGAAGTTCCCTCGGGAACAGCATGGATCCGCGTTGCTGAAAATTACGACGA
>JANMJQ010000251.1:0-19904 GCA_031371445.1 Akkermansiaceae bacterium | reverse complement strand
CAGCCAGGCGTTGGCAGATTCGTTCCAAGGGGAAGCCGTGTTGACCGCGTAAAGCAAGATGTTGGCATCGATGGAAAGCATGCGGCTACGCCTTGTTAGAACGGGTGAGGCTGATCTCGGTCTGAGTCAACTGGGCCTCCGCTTTGATTTCCGCATGGCTCAACCCCATCCATCCAAGATTTCGCGGCGTGGGTGGGTGCCATTCCTGACCCGCTTCCTGCTCGGTGGAATAGACGCTGAGAATGTACTCGATGCCGCGCCGGGCGAGTTCAGCCAAGGAAATTTCGCGAGCTTCGCACAGCTTTTTGGCGCGGGCGAAAGTGTCGTCAGGGAGTTGGATTTGCGTTCGCGTCATACCAACAGACTGACAGCATGACGGTGCGCTGTCAATATGGCAGCACAACTGGCCGGATAGTGAAAATTGGGGTGCCGCGCTTTCAGTCTGGGAAAAATACGACATCGTGCTTTCACCGCCGTAGCTTTGCCAGTTGGTGTTGGTGGTGAAGCTAACAGCGGTGTTGAACGCGAGCGCGGGACTCAAGGCAGGAAGGCGCTGGGGATTGAGTGGCAGCAAATGTTGCAGGCGAAATATCGCGTAGGTGAAAAGCACGCCCACCGCACTGAAGACGAGCATGCCCACGACGAGGTAGGCGATGAGCAAAAGGGCGATGCTGCCGATGATGAGAGTTTCCATGGGGGTGGCGTTTTAGAGGGATTCGCAGAAGCGGGCGTAAAGCGCTGCGAGGGCGAAAAATCCAAGGGTTGCGGCGATGTAAATGAGGTCGGGCATGGCGGTCGCTGGTGACCTAATCCTCCCACGACTTGCCTGGCCCGGTAGTTAAAGGACCGGCTGTTCGCGTAAAAAAACGTAATCGCCCCGCTCCGAGGGCCCGGGCTGGGACTTTTTTATCGAAAAAACTCGCTTGCCCGGAGCCTGTTCCCCCCGTATAAACTGCCCCTAGACGCACGTGGGAGTGGGATAAGTCCATTTCAACTCTTGCTCCTGACCGTGACGATCTTCGGCATCCGCCGCCTAATGCTTCTCTTGGAACGATACGCCCTGAATTTTAAAACCGATTTTTCGAATCGGTTGGGACCCGCTGTTTACGCCCGATGATTTGGCGTCCGGTAAATCGTTCCGCATCCCTCTTCGCTCTGGCAGCGTGTGACGGCATCGCCCAAACACGCGCCATTGCGTCGCATCCACGTATTGGAGGACAAGACCATCGCTAAGCCACAAAGAGACCAAAACAGGGGTCGTTTCCGCGATATGACGCGGATCAATGACCGCATCCGTGCCCCGAAAGTCCGCGTCGTTCTCGCCAATGGCGAGCAACTCGGCGTGATGAGTTCGCGCGAGGCACTATCCAAAGCCCAGTCGCTCGGACTCGACCTTGTCGAAATCGCGGGCCAAGTGGACCCCCCGGTCTGCAAGATCGTTGACTACGGGAAATACAAGTACGAGCAGGCCAAGCTGAAAAAGCAGAAGTCCAAAAGCTCGACCCGGATGAAGGAAGTGAAATTCCGCGTCGGCACCGGCCAGCACGACTACAACATCAAGCTCGGCCGCGCCGAAGGATTTCTCGAATCCAATCACAAGTGCCGCTTCGTCCTGCAATTCCGCGGCCGCGAAAACGCGCACAAGGACCTGGGCTTCGTGGTGCTGAACCGGATCATCGAAGACTTGAAATCGATGGCCCAGGTGGACCAACCGCCGCGCCTCAACGGCCGGGCGGTTGCCATGATTCTTTCCCCGCTTCCCGCGCACCAGCGCAAGCGCAAGTTCCACCTCTTCCACGGCGAGCTGATGGAAGAAGACGACTTCGAAGAGGAGGAAGCCATCGACGAGGATATCCCCGACGAAGAAGTCCCGGATGAAGTTCCTGCGGAAAACGAAGCCGCGGCTCCTGCGGTGGAGTCCAAGGAAGAAGAGCCCGCGAAGGCTTGAGGGATGGCGGTTGCAAACCGCCGCCACGCTGATGCTCTACCTGTTCGACATCGACGGCACGCTGGTTGACACCGGCGGCGCCGGCATGGCGGCTTTGAACGAGGCCACTCGTGAAATCTTCGGCAGCGATGGGCCGGCGCTCGATCTCGCGGGCAGCACCGATCTCGGGATCGTCGCGAACATCCATGAGCATTTCAAAATCGAAGCGACGGAGGAAAGGATTCGCTCGTATTTCGAAGTCTATCATGTCCGGCTGCTCCACAATCTAACAGATGGTGGCTATGCCGGCCGCGTGTTGGATGGAGTCACCGCGGCCTTGGATCATCTCGCAACACGCTCCGGGGTGACCGTTGGCCTTCTAACAGGCAATACCGCCAACGGAGCGGCGACGAAGATGCGCCACTTCGGTCTGTTAGAGCATTTCCCCTTCGGCGCCTATGGCTGTGATCATGCGGATCGGAATCGGCTGGGTCCGATCGCTTTGCAGCGCGCGGCCTTACATCTGGGGAAAGAGTTCAGCGCGAAGGATACATGGGTTATCGGAGATACCCCGAAAGACATTGCTTGCGCGCACGCGATGGGTGCGCGGTGTCTCGCAGTTGCGACGGGAAGATTTTCGGTAGAGCAATTGGATGCCTCCGGCGCGGATGAAGTGGTTGAGTCGCTGGAGCGGTTGCCGGAGTGGTTCTGAAATTGGAGCGCGGAATTTATTCCGCTCGAAAGCTCCAGATGAACTCAGGCGGAATAAATTCCGCGCTCCAGTTCGTTGAATGAATTCGGGGCGACCGGTGATGGCCCCTACTTGGCCTTCACTGTCATCACACCTTGCATCTCTGAGAAATGCCCGAGGGTGGTGCAGAGGTAGGGATAGACTCCCGGTTCGGGTGCGATGAAATAGATCGTGTCGCTTTCCCCTCCGCCGAGGCGTTTGGTGTTTTTAAAGATCATGGCTTTCGATTCGTCATCGAGTGGCAAGAGGTTCGTTTTATCGGCGGAGGCTTTGCCGGCGAAGGCAGCGACGTTGGTGCCGGGTTTCACAATAACCAGGTTGTGGCCCATCGTCTTGAGCGGGATTTTGCCGACATTTTTCAAGGTCAACGCCACTTTGTCGCCCGCGGTGACTTCGAACGCTTTCGTATTGTAGGTCATCTGGTCGTTGCAGGTGATCTCGATTTTGACAACCTCCTCGGCCGTCAAACGAGGAACCGCGGAGAACGCGATGAGGGCGGCGATGGCGAGGGTTTTCATCTGAGGAAGATTTGAACCACGAAGGGCACGAAGGGGCACGAAAAAATGAATGAATGCGCTTGGGCGTAGGCGCACAACCTCCTTAATTTCGCGTGGCTTTCCGGGAAGATGTGGATACGTTTCCCGCATGGCCGATCGTTCCAGCCGCGACTACTGGCAGGCGAAGGCCCGGGAAATTTCGCGGCGGGTGAACGTCGCATGGTGGCTGGAAACGCTTTCCGCTCCCCTGCTCATTGCCGCCATCATTGGCGCCGCGGCTTTGTTGGTCACGAGACGCGAATTTTCCCACATCGAATCGTGGATTCTAGCAGCTTCAATGGGCGGCGGCCTGTTGGTGCTGGGACTCGCTTGTTGGGCCTTTGCACGCCGGAAATTTGAGAAGCCCGCGAATTCGCTGGTCCGCATCGAGGCGACCATGCGCCTCCGCAATTCCCTGTCGGCGGCCAGTGCGGGAATCACGCCATGGCCGCAGCCTATTGCGAAGATTGACGCCGGACTTGTGTGGCAATGGCCGCGTCTTCTCATTCCATCCATTGGCGCGGCTCTCCTGTTGGCGGCCGGCCTTCTCATTCCTGTCGCTGCGAAAAGCAACGGGCCGCGGGGTGCACCGGATGAACCGCAGGCGTGGAAACAACTCGCGGCTGAGCTCGACCATTTGCAAGCCGAGCAAGTGGTCGATGAAAAATACATCGAGGACACCCGCAAGAAATTGTCCGAGCTAAAGGCCCAGGAGGAAGAACAGTGGTTCAGCCATTCCTCGCTCGAGGCGACCGACTCATTGAAAAAGTCACACCGTGCCGAAACCGAACGCGTCGAGCGCGATCTTGGGCGCGCGGAAAAGGCTTTGGGAAATCTTGAAAAGAACGCCGGGGCAATGAACCAAGCGGACAAGAACCGGTTGATGGAAGAATTCGACCAAGCGCTGCAAGGCCTGCAAAGCGGCGCGATGAAACCCAACCCCGAGCTGTTGGAACAAATGAAGCAGCTCGATTTGAAGAACCTGGCGGATTTCACGCCCGAGCAACTCGAGCAACTGCGCGAAAATCTGCAAAAGAACGCCAAGGGCATGCAAGGCGGCGGCGAAGGTGAAGGCAACGACTGGTCCGATGAACTGCTCAGCGGCGAGGGCAATGGAGAAGGTGAGGGCCAGGATGGCAAGGAAGGTGACGGCGGCGGCAAAGGAGGAGTCGATCGCGGACCCGGCCATGTTCCCGGCGTGCTTGGAAAAGAAAAAGACCCACTTGAAACCGGCGAACTCACGGGCTTGCAAGCCAAAGACTTGTCCCACGCGACACCGGGCGATTTGCTCGAACTCCAGGATGGTGAACACGATGTCGATCGTTCCCCTTCAGCGATTTCCGAAGGCGGAAAAACCGACGCCACCGGCAAAGGCGGCGATCGTGTTTGGCGTGATACGCTCGATCCCGCTGAACAGAAGGCATTGAAAAAGTTCTTCGAATAGGGATTCCCCTTACAGCGGGCATTTTTTACGTGCCAAGCCCCGCTTCCGTGCTTCACTCCCCCCGTTCGCCCGATGCCGGAAAGTTCGCATGAAGACACTCTGCTGCTAGTCGATCCGGATCTCGATTTCCTGGATTGGGCGACAAAACATTTGTTCGCCAACAACCTGCGGGTCCTGCGCTGCGACAACGCCGCCAACGCAATCAAGGTGATTGAAAAAACCGCCATCAGCGTGGTGGTCGCGGCGATGGAGTTGGAGCCCTTCGACGGCATGGAATTGCTGGGCCGGATCCTCGATCAAAGCCCGCAAACACTCGTCGTGCTAACCGCGGGATTTCCGACGACCGGACAAATCATCGAAGCCACGCAGCGTGGCGCCCATGATGTGCTGCGCAAGGAGTCGCTCGCATTCGAACTGCGGCCCGTGGTCGAGTCCGCTTTGCAAACGCAGGACGACCGCCGCAGTGCCGGGCAACAGGATGCGGAAATGCCGAAGCCCGACGGCCGTGTGAAAATGATCGGCGTGTCGCGCTCGCTGCAGGAAGTTTTCAAATTGGTCGGCCGCGTTGCCCGCTCCGATGCGCCGGTCCTCATCGCCGGCGAGAGCGGCACCGGCAAGGAACTCGTCGCCAAGGCGGTCCACGAATACAGCCCGCGGCGGCAGAAGGAAATGATCACCATCAACTGCGGTGCCATTCCTGAAAATCTGTTAGAGAGCGAGTTGTTCGGCCATGAGAAGGGTTCGTTCACCGGTGCCATCGCGCGCCGTGCGGGCCGCTTCGAGCAAGCCGATGGTGGCACCTTGTTCCTCGATGAAATCGGCGACATGCCGCTTTCCATTCAGGTCAAATTGCTGCGCGTGTTGCAGGACGGAACCTTCTCCCGCGTGGGTGCCAACGAAACGCTCGCCACCGATGTCCGGATCGTCGCCGCGACCCACAAGAATCTAACAGAAGAAGTGGCGGCCGGACGATTCCGCGAAGATCTTTATTACCGGCTCAACGTGGTTGAAATCAAGATCCCTGCCTTGCGCGACCGCCTGGAGGATATTCCGCTGCTGGCCGAGTATTTCCTGCAACGCCTGACCCGCAAGAATGGCATGGCGCGCATCCGCATCTCCGCGGAAGCGGTCGCGGTGCTGCAATCGCATCATTGGCCGGGCAACGTCCGCGAGTTGGAGAACACCATCGCCCGTGCCTGCGCCCTTGCATCGTCGCAAATACTCCTGCCCGCGGACATTCCGCTGGCATCGGCGCCGCGGCGTTCGCCGGCATTGTTTTCCGCCGCCATCGACCAGCTGATCGATACCGCCCCGAGTGGCGTGGACCTGTTAGATTGGCTGGCGGGCGAAGTGGCCGGCCGGGTGCTGGAGCGCTCTGATGGAGATTTCAAAAAGGCCTCCGCCACCCTGAAGGTGCCGGTTCCCGAGCTGCGGAAAATTTTGGCAAAGAAGGAATGATATGCTGCACGTCGTCGGACATCCATTGATTGACGAGGAACTCACGCGACTCCGTGACCCGGCTTGTCCGTCGCCTGAATTCCGCCAACGCGTTCGCCGCATCGCCTCGCTGATGGTTCCCGGCGTCACCGCGGATTTGGAAACCCTGGTGGTCCCCTGCACGACGCCATTGGAAATCACCACGGGTAAGACAATCCAACGGCCCCTCATTTTGCTGCCGGTGCTGAGAGCGGGCCTTGGATTTCTCGACGGCTTTCTCGACCTCATTCCACAGGCTTCGGTCGCTCACATCGGCTTGGCGCGAAATGAGCGCACCTTGGTTCCCGAGCCCTATTATTTGAAGCATCCACCGGTGATCGATGGGAGTGAGATCATCATCCTCGATCCCATGCTCGCCACAGGCGGCTCGGCCATCCAGGCGGTGCGCGCGCTTCGCGACAAAGGCGCTTCGCATATCCGCTTCGTATGCCTGGTTGCGGCACCCGAGGGAGTGGCCGCCCTGCAAGGCGAATTTCCCGAACTTCACATCTACACGGCCTGCCTTGACCGTTGTCTCAACGACCGCGGCTACATTCTTCCCGGCCTGGGTGACGCGGGTGACCGCCTGTTTGGCACCTGCGTTTGATTTCCAGTCATCGATGCTGGTCATGGCGGGTCGCAGGCCATATTTTTCGCGCGTCGATGAAACGCTGGCTGGTTCCGCTTTGTTTGCTCATCGGGCAACTCCCCTTGCCCGGTCAAGGCACTGCTGCCGCCGTTCAAAAAGGTGAAGCGGCATTGGCTGAGGGCTTGGTTGAAATCGCCGAACTGCACTTCCGCCAGGCATTGGCAGACCCGACGCAGCCGCCTGCGGTGAAATCGGATACTTCGCTGCTCTTGGCCGAGACGCTGGTACGCATGGGAAATTTCACGGAAGCCCTCGACTTGACGAGCCGTTCGACTGCGGGCAAGACCGATGATTGGACGTTTTGGAAGGCACAGGCCCTGCTCGGATTGGGTAAGCTCAATGAGGCGTCCGCGATGTTGGCGCCGCTGGCTGCGAAAGGTGAATTTCCCCTGCGTCTGCAAGCGGGATTTTCGCGCGCCAGTTTGCAACTCGCGTTGGGGCAGCCCGACGCCGCATTGGAAACACTCACCGCGATGCTCGATGCGGCAGATCCGGCGGCAGTGGCAAAGATCCGGCTCTATCAGGTTGAGATATTGCTCGATCTGCATCGCCCGTCCGACGCGCGCCAGGTGATGCCCGCTAACGATTCCATTGCCGCCATTGATCGCCCGCAAGCGGACTTTCTTGACGCAAGCCTGCTTCTCGAAGAGGACCACGCACCCGAAGCGGAAGCGGGTTTCCAAGCCTTGCTCGTGTATCCGCGTGGCCAAAGCGAAACGCGCTTTCATGCGGCGGCCATCGGACTTGCCGATGCAATTCAAGCGCAAGGCCACCCCACCGAAGCGATGGAAGCTCTGTTGGCTTTCATCCAGGAGCATCGCGACTCGCCGTTGATGGCGCCCATGTTCGATCGCATTTTGAAATGGATGCCGCCGGGTCCGGGAACCACTGACCCCGTGCTGGAGCGGATCGCGCAATGGATTTCACCCAGCGATTTGCCAACGACAGGGCCACTGGCCATCGATGAAACGGCGGTTTCCGCATGGCCGACCATCAAAGAACCTTCGGCGTCGGATAATCTAACAGGATTCGCGCTGTATAGCCGCGCGTTGGGTTTGCACCGCTTGGGAACAGCCGAAGCAAACGCGACCGCCCGTCACTTGCTGGTCAGGTTGCGCTTGGAAATTCCGGGCCATCCGCTGGCAGGCCGGGCGCTGCTTGAAATGGCGCGTTGGGCATTGGATGAGGGCAAACTCGATCTGGCGATTTCCATGCTGGACGGACTCCGCGGCGATGCACCCAACAGCGAAGTAAAAGGTGAGGCCGCGTTCATCGAGGGCGAGGCGGCTTATCAATCCACCGACGCCGCGCATGCCGCCACACTGTTTGAAGAGGCTGCGAAATCGCTCGCTGGAGATGAAGCCCGTTCCGCCCTGTTCAACGCCGCAATCAGCCGCGTGCGTTCGGCGGGTCTATCTAACAGCACGCTCATCCGGCAACCTGGCGCACCCGCCGATCCGGTTCTCGAAGCGGATCTCGAACTCGAACGGGTGCTTGCCAACACGGATCCCGTGGCTTTGCGGAAGGCCGCCGAGGATTTTCTAACACATTCCCCCGATCATCCCCGCGCCCCGGAAGTCCGGCTGGCAGCGGCGGAGTCAAGCTTGGCGGGACCATCACCCGACCTATCCTTCGCCAAGGCGCAGTTGGAAACGCTCGATGCGGTGGAGAAGAAGCCTGCCGATTTTCCGGTTGCGCGGGTGGCGCTTGCGCGACTCAGGATCGCCGACTTGTCCCATGATCCTGCTGCTGCCATCGCTGCCGCCCAAGCACTGATGGATACTTATCACGACACGCCGGAAGCCGCCGAAGCCGCACTCGTCCTGGGTCGCAATCTTTTCCAAACCGGCAGCTACAATCCCGCCCGCCTGGTCCTTGAAAAACTCGCCGCCTCCGAAACGGACCCGCTGCGTGCCCAAGTCGCATGGCTGCTGGCGGCCCGCTCCGCCGCGCTTGGAGGGACTCCACGCTCGAAGGAAGAAGCGCTGATTCTTTTCGACAAGGCGGTCCAATTGAAAGGCCCGCTCGCTTCGATCGCCGCGTTGGAAAAATCGCGTCATCTCATCGACATCTCGCGATTGCCGGAAGCCTGCGAATTTCTTCGAAAGTGGATGGCCCCGCTGCCGGCGAACGACCCCTTGCGATTGCCCGCCGGACTTCTGTTAGGTGAGGCGCTTTACGCGCAGGGCAGCACCAATTCCGTTTCGCTGGTTGAAGCTCTCGCGGTTTACGACGGTCTCCTTGCCAGCGCCGCTGCGAATCCGGCATTGATGAACCGCCTGCAATATCTCCGAGGCATGACCCTGGAGCAGTTGCCCGATGAGAAAGATCCCTCAAAAAAGCGTGAAAAACAGGCATTCCAAGCCTACTACTCCGTCCTCGAAACCACGGAAGCACCCGCTGAATGGGAATACTTCGAACGTTGTGGTTTCCGCGCGCTGGCCCTTCTGGAAAAAGCAAAACGCTGGCAGGTGTCGATTACCGTCGCAAAGAAAATCGCCTCATTCAAAGGCCCCCGATCGGCCGAAGCCGCCGCCCGCGCCAGCAAACTGCAACTCGAACACATGATTATGGAAGACTGAGTTGGAGGTAAAAGCTGAAACCTGAAATTCTGAAATCTGAAATCCCCAATCTGCAATTCTCACGATGCCCAATCTACTCGTTACAGGAAAAACCGGCCGCATGGGCCAAGCTGTCATTGCCGCGGCGGGCGAAGCCGGTGTTCCGATCGCGGCTACGCATGATGCCGGTGAAAATCTGGATGCCGCGATCGCAGCCGCGACTTGTGCCATCGATTTCACCATCCATTCATTCACGCGCACGCTTGTTGAAGCCGCCTTGAAAAATGGCACCGATCTTGTCATCGGAACCACCGGCCATACCGATGAGGAACGCGCCTTCATCCGCGATGCGTCGAAATCACTGCGCATCGTTTTCGCCGCCAACTATTCGGTCGGCGTGAACACCTTGTTCTGGCTCACGCGGCACGCGGCGCGTGTACTGACGCAGGACCGCTTCGACATCGAGGTGACCGAAATGCATCACAAGCACAAGATCGACGCACCCTCCGGCACTGCGCGGCGATTGTTGGAGATTCTCAATGAGGAAACCGGCACATCGTATCGCGATGACGTGGCCCATGGGCGCGTGGGCAACATTGGTCCGCGCAAGCCCCGCGAGATCGGCATGCACACGCTTCGTGGCGGCGATGTCGTGGGCGACCACACCGTGTTATTCGCAGCGGACGGCGAACGGGTGGAGCTCACCCACAAGGCTTCTTCGCGAATGACCTTTGCCGCCGGTGCCGTGCGTGCGGCCTGTTGGTTGGAAAACAAGGCGCCCGGCCTGTACGACATGCAGGATGTGCTTGGCCTCACCGACTGAATTCCGCGAACATCACTTTTTTCGATCGATGCGCCTGCCCTATCTTCTGCTGACCCTGCCATTCGTTCTAACAGAATGCCAGCCCAAGCAGTCCGTGAAGGTTCCTGCCGGACCGAAGCCGCCGCTAGTCGTCGTTGCAACGCCGGAGCTTCCCGCTCCCGCATCGGTCAAGCGCTCGGTGGTTCGCATCAACTCGACCCAGCAATCGTGGAGCACCACCCAGCCCTGGGAAAAAAATGCTCCCGAGCAACGCCGGGCCCTGGGTGCCATTGTCGGGGCCCAGCGTGTCCTCACGACATCGGAGATGGTGGCCGACGCGACATTCATCGAGTTTGAATCTCCCGATGGCACCCATTTCGCGCAAGCAAAAGTCATCGCCGTGGACTACGAGGCAAACCTTGCCCTGTTGGGATCTGCCGCAGAAGAAGAGGGAAAAGCACTTTTTGCGGAGACCGTTCCTCTCGACATTTCAACGGATTCGAAAATCGGCCAGACTCTCGAAATCCTCCAGATCGAGGACAACGGCCTTGCGTTGCTGACTCCCGGCAACCTTCGCAGCATTGACGTCACCTCCAATTTTTTGCCTGAGCATGGCTTCCTCACCTATCTCGTAAAAGCATCCATGCAAAGCGCCGCCAGCAGTTTTTCACTGCCGGTTTTGAAGAACTCGAAGTTGGCGGGCGTTCTCATCAGCTATGACTCGAAGGATCAGATTTGCAATGTGGTGCCTCCGGACATCATCGAGCGCTTCCTGAAAATGGGTGCCAGCGGCGACTACAAGGGCTTCCCGAGTCTGGGCATCGGCATCGCCCGCACTGAGGATAGTTCCTTCAGGCAATGGCTAAAACTCAAGCCCGACCAGGGCGGGATTTACGTGCGATCCACCCGCAAAGGCGGTGCGGCCGAGAAGGCGGGGGTCAAGAAGGGCGATGTCCTGCTGGCAATCGACGGCCACCCGATCGATCGCCGCGGCTACTATGAACATCCGAGCTACGGCAGTTTGTTTTGGGGCCATCTCATCCGTGGTGAAAAATCCACGGGCGATACGGTGAACCTTTCCCTGCTCCGCGACGGACAAGCCTTGGAAATCACCGCCACCCTCACCCGCGAAGAGGAAAGCATGCGGTTGGTGCCGGGATATACTTTTGGCAAAGCTCCGAACTTTCTCGTCAAGGGTGGTCTTGTCTTTCAGGAGCTGACCCGCCCTCTGTTAGAGACGTTTGGAAAAAACTGGGAAAGCCGCGCGCCACTCGACTTTCTCGATGCTCTGGAGAATCCCGACAAATACGAGGACCACATGGATCACATCGTCTTCCTCAGCGGATCGATCGCAACCCCCGCGACCATCGGCTATGAAAGCCTTCACTACTTGATCGTGCGAAAGGTGAATGGCAAGGAGATCAAAAACATGAAGAGCCTCATCGACGCCTTTGATGGAAGCGAAGGCGACCTCAGTTCGATCGAGTTCTTTGAAGAGGACTTCAAGGTCTATCTCGACAACGCCGTATCCGACACGGTCGATTCGCAACTGCTGAAACGCGGCATCAACCGCCTCTCGCGCGCGGAGTAAGGTTCAAGGAGGAAATCACTTCTTGCCTAGCTCGATCGACGAGATCGTCAGGTCAACATATTGACCGCCGGTGATTTGGTGACAGTGCACGGCAACGACATTTGAACCCAGCTTGTAAGCAGACTTGGCGTTGGGGGTCGGAGCCAGTTTCTCGAATTCGTCATTGAAGCCTGAGGCAGTTCCAACCAGCACGCCATTGACAAAGACTTCGAGATCTTCGTCGTGATGCGAAATCACAGCGAGATGCGCGGGCAATGGATCGGGCAGCGTGATCGTGCGACGCAACCAGATGTCCTGCGTGTTCCATACGGTGCGAACCTTCGTGTTCGGTGTGCCGCGCGTTCCGAAACCTGCAGGTCCGCGGCGCCATGCTGCATCGTCAAAGTCTGCCTTCGACCAGTTGTCGGATGGTTTGTCGAAAGTATAGCTCCATTGCGCACTATCCGAATCGTCGCCGGTCGGAGCCAGCGCTTTGGTGATGGGCTTCACGTAGTCAGGCATCGGCGCCCAGTTCTTGCCCTTCGTCATATCCATCGACGCATATTTCTTCCAAAGGGTTTTGTCATAAAGCACCCTGGCAAACACTCCGCCGACCACCGGCCGCGCGGTGAAGCCGACCTTCTTGCCGCTCTTGGTTTGATACCAGTCTGTCATCGGCGAGCGATCGGATCCCTCGTTGAGGAACTTGAAAACCGGAGCGAGCAATGCATCGAAGTCCTTGCGCTCGCCCGTCAACGTTGCGGTCCACATAATCCAATCGAGCTTGCTGTAGGATTCGCGGTTGTCGAGCGGCAGACCGTAGGTGTTCTGCATCTTGAGATAGTAATCCATCTCCGTGCGATAGACATCAGCGGGGAAAAGATTGAGACCGAGAATCTTGTCCCAGATGAGGTTATACTTCTGGCTCCATGAATTGGGGCGATCGAAGGCAAGGCGATAGTGGTCGCCCTCTTTCCCTTCCTTGGCCCAGCGGTCTGCAAACTCGCGGGCGATCTTGTAGTATTCCGAAGCCTTGGCCTTGTCACCGCGCATTTCGCAAAGCTTCGCGAACGAACCGAGACCGCAGATCGCTTTCACGCTGAGATTGACGTTGTGCGCGAGGTGACCGGCGAAGTCGTCGGTGCAAAGTTGGTTTTCGGGATCGAAGCCCTTTTCCTTGAGATAGGCGGCCCACTGGACGACCCGCTCCCAATAGAGGCCGGCGAAATCGGCGTTGCCTTCCATCTGTGCAACCGCCGCCAACAGGATGATCATGTTACCGCTTTCCTCGACGGGCATTTGGTTGTCTTCGGTCTTTTCGCCACCACCATAGACCTGGCCGTTTGCGAGCGGATAGGTGCCAAGATCATGTGGAGCGAACGGGAATTTCCAGCGGTCGCTCTTCGCGTAGTTCATGAATGGCACGATGAACGATTTGGCAATCGACGGACCGCACATCAAGAACTGCGGAGCCATCGGATAAAACACGTCGGAGGTCGCGATGCAGCCGTTCGAATGGTTTTCTTTGCAGAACGAAAGCGGTTGGCCGTTCTCGTCGGCGACGAATTTTCCTGCGGCGAAACACTGGCGATACGCCAGTGCGGTGAGCTTGGCATACTTCACACCACCCAGCTTCTCCATGTCCGCCATCATCGTGGCGTCGAACTTTTCGCAGCGCTTCAGCAGCGTCTCATACTCCTTGGCAGATGCAGCGAGCAGATCCTTCGCTTCCCATCCGTCCTTGCGCCAATATGGTCGCAGGTTCTTGTGATTGTATTGAATCGAATAGAGATCGTCATAGGCGATCATCATCCAAGTGGAAACCGGCTTGGGCCCAACCTTGAGCGCCTTCAGTTCGATGCCGATGCCCGATTGATCCGCGCGGCCGTTTCCGCCTTTCACCCCTGCCGATGCAAACGTTTCGGCGAATTTCGCGGGACGATCGAAGCTGACACCCGCAGTGGCAGCAACCGGCGCCGCGACGTAGGCGTAGCCCCAGTCGATGCGATGATCATCTCCCTTTGAGCCAAGTACCCGCTGGGTTGTGGAACCCAATTTGGCAATGGCCAGGCCCGAGTTGCTTTCATCACTCCATGCAACCGTCTGCTCCGGCGTGTTCACCGCCAGTTCGCCACCCGCTCCGAAGTAAACGGAAACATCATGCTCCTTCCCGTCTGTGGATTTGAAATCATATGTCAGGTAGGTCACCGGCCGCGACAGGATTGCGACATCGTCCGGCAACGCGGGCGTTGTGAATGTCAGACTCAAGGCGATTCCCGCACCTTCAAATGTATAGATCGTCCGGGTCGGAAGAACCGTCAGGCTCTTTTGTTCCAAGGCCGGCACAGTCATCGGACTTGCACCCATGACGCGATGGGACGTGCCATCGATTCTAACAACACTCGTGAGTGGATGCTTCTTGCCAGTCCAGTGGGTGGTTTCCACATCTGTTAGATTATCGCCCGGCGACCAGATGCTGAAATAAGGATCGCAGGCCACGAGCGGCGTCGATGGCGGGATCAATTCGTTTTCACCGGCGGGAGACTGCCGCGCGGCGGCGAAGCCGGTGATCGCCGTGCTGACGGCTGATGCGGCGAGAAGGGATCGGAGGAGAGGCGGCTTCATGGAGATTGGGGTTTGACCCTCAGTAAATCCCCGGTCCGGCAGAGGGGCAATTTATTAAAGATGCCCGTGGTCCACCTGACCATTCCCCCTGTCCACTCTCGGCTCCGATCTCCCAAAAGACACGACAGGAGTGTCGTGGCTCCTTATCCACGATCTCTTCCTTCCCAACAGGCGGACTGAAGATCCGCGCTCCAATTTCAGACAATCTGTTAGAACCCGAAGGTCGCCTGCGCGCCTTTGTCCTTGGGTTTCGCATCCACCTCTGTGCCTTCCCGCATGCCGGCGGCAGCGAATCGGATCAGGCGTCCAAGGGTCGCTTCGCGGCTGGTCTCCCCGGCGGAACTGGGATGAGTAAGGATGTGGATCAATGCTCCGTTCACAAACTGCAGACGGGATGCGAGTTCATCCGGAGCCACGGAATGCAGGGCTTTTGCAAAGGCCCGCGAGAATCTTTCCTGCGCCTGGCGGATGGGCTCACTGTCGGGGGTCGGCAATTCTTCGATGCCTATCGCGAAAATCCGCCCGATCAATTTATACACCGTGCCTGCTTCCAATTCCGATTTGCGGGAAGCAGTCAGCACGGGGCGCAGCCACGCCTCCAAAAGCTCCTCGACAGGCACAGCCTTGGGCGACTTGCGCTCGGCGGCCTCCAATCGGGCCAGCCGCTCTTCGTTGACCGGAACCAAATGCCGGAGCATCACCAATCGCACCAAGCCATCTCGATTTCCAAAGTGGTAATGCACCGCCGCGACGTTGGCTTTCGAGAGCTGGGTGATGTCCCGAACAGAAACTCCGTCGAAGCCGTGCTCGGCAAACAAGCGTTCCGCGGCTTCCAAGAGGGTTCGCTTTGCACCGGTTTCTGGAATCACATGGTCACGCATCGCGGAGCAGTCCAATCGTTTGAAGCCATTTTGTCAAACGGTCGATTGAAGCAATTTAAGCTTCAGTTCCCAGGGAATGGATTAGCATTCCAACGAAGTTCTACTTCTTTCGTGGAAATTACCTCATGCTTCTTATTATCAATTGCAAGCGATGCTGAAGCGACTGCCAATCCAACGGCAACTGCAACGAGTGTCCCAACGGCGGCGGCACCGAGGCGTGGCGCTGGTCCCATCAATCGTTTGACACGCATTTCCAAGGTGGACGGGTTTGAAATGGCCATCGCCAAAGATCGCGACCTTCCCTCTTCGGCAAAATCGCAGAGCAAGCGGGCATAGTTTTTCAGGGAGGTCCCGCGACCCACCACCATCGAGTCGCAGGCAAATTCACACTGCATCGCCAGCCGCCGCCCCATCCAAATGATGAGTGGATTATAGCCATTCACGGCACAGGCAATTTCGGCAATCCAGCGCCACAAGGGATCACGCCGGCGATGATGGGAAATTTCATGGGCAAGCACCATCTCACGGGTTTCATCCGACCAGGTTTTCCACGCGGCTGGAACGAACACGGTGGGTCTGATCACGCCAGCCGCGACCGGGCCCCGCAATCCGGGCAAGAGGCGGATCTCCACATTTTGCACCCGGAACAGCAGCGAAGATCGCCGCCGCCAACGCCAAATTGAAAGCGCGGAGCTTGCAAGACGCAGCGCAGCCACCATCGAACAAGCCAGCCAAAATCCCAACAGCACCTTGCCCGCCGACGAAAGCGCCGGGGCAACCGTTCCATACTCCGCGGGGATGACAGGCGCTTTTGGAACGATCGCCAGCAGCAATGGGAACGCGGCGGTTAGAGCCAACAAAACCCCCGTCAGCCGCGGGTCGCGGGCCTTGTCACGCCAACCCGCGAGCATGACCAGCGAGGCGGCCAGCGCGGAAAAGAGGAACATCGCGAGCATGGGAAGAAGTTGATAGTGGTTGGTTGATAGTTGATAGGAAGAAAAAGAGGAGTCAGTGGTCGGATGTTAAATGTGCGATCTTCGTCTTTCCATCAACAATCACCTATCAACCATCAACTCTCTTCAACCATCGATCAATTTGCGGATTTTTTCAATTTCCCGCGCGCTTAATTTCTGGTCCTGCGGATCAAGCAGCGAGGCGACGAGTTTTTCGGGACTGCCTTCGAAGAACGTGGCGAGAAGTTGTTTCAGTGCATTGCGCTTGGCTTTTTTCTCGGGAACGGTGGGCAGATAAACATAGCGCCGTGAATCTTTGAGATGCCGCGCCAGACCTTTCCCTTCCAGGGTCGCGAGCAATGCCCGGACGGCCGAATAGCTGGGTGGATCGGGCAGTTCGGCGAGCACCTCCTCCGCCGTCGCCTTGCCGAGGCGGAACAAGATGTCCATCACCTGCCGCTCGCGCCGCGAAACCTGGTCCTGCGCCAATCGCTTCATGAGGGCACGGTAACGAATGCTGGAAAAACTGCAACTGAAATGCATTTTTTCCAGCATTTCATTTGACGTGGCGATTTTTAAATGCTGTTTTTTCAGCACCATGAAAACGCGCGTGCTTTCTCTACTTTCATTGCTCCTCGCCGTTGCTGCGATGTCCTGCACCAACACGGCGAATTACGATTCGAACCAGGCCCCGGTCACGTCAGGCCTGCGCGCCGGCGACTCCGCCATCAGCCGCGGCAACATCGATGCGATCCTGAACAATCCCGACCGCAGTGTCGCAAAGGAAGAACGTCCCGGCCTTGCCACCGGTTGGGGCCAGCGCAAGGAATCCCGGATCAGCAGCCGCTCCTTCGTCCGCGCTTCCGGCAAACCCGCGGGCACCGACGCGATCTATTATAACAACCGCGAAGGCATCGCCGCGATGAGCAGTTCGCTTCAGCGTGTGGGCGGCATGCAACGGGCCGCCGGGGATCTGGTCGAATGGGGCATCAAAGGTGGCGGCGGATTTTTGACAACTTACAAGGAGGGCGGCTACGGCCGTCGATTGGTGGCTGGTGACAAGGGCGGCAATTATTCGATCGTGGTAAAAAACCGATCCAAGAGCGCGTTGGAAATCGTCGCCAGCGTGGATGGCCTGGACGTCTTCGATGGCAAGAGCGCGTCCTTCTCGAAAAACGGTTACATCGTCGATCCGGGCGACACCTTGGAAATCGCAGGCTTCCGGACCGGCTACGATGCGGTGGCCGCATTTCAATTTTCCAGCGTCGCGAATTCATACGCGAATCTGAAGCACGGCGACACGCGGAATGTGGGGGTGATCGGGATCGCCGTGTTCACGCAAAAAGGCGTGAATCCCTGGACCTGGATGCCCGATGAAGTAGGTCGCCGTGAAAAGGCCCAGCCCTTCGCAGAAGCGCCGCGCTAAGGAGCTTTTCTAACAGCGTGTTTTTTGCGTTAGCCATCGCGGATTCGCACCGTATTCGGAGCGACCGCATGGCCCGCCGCATTTTCATATTCATCGCAATCGCAGGCTTGTTGCGCGCTGAGGACAAGGTCACCTACGACGAAGACGCGTTTCCGATTTTCCAACAGTCCTGCCTGAATTGCCACAATCCCGACAAAAACAAGGGAGGGCTCGATCTTTCGTCGTTCAGTGGCGCGATGAAAGGCAGTTCCGGTGGGAAAATCGTCGAGCCCGGCGACACCAGTTCCACCCTGATCGGCGCAGTGAAACAGACGGCTGAAAAGAAGATGCCGCCGGAAGGCGAAAAGCTCGGCGATGACAAGGTCGCCGTGCTCGTCAAATGGATCGAGGGTGGCCTGCTCGAAAACAAAAGCTCGTCCGCCCGCAAGCCATCGAAACCCAAATTCCAAACCGCGCTTCGGTCCGACCCATCCGCCAAGCCCGATGGCCCGCCGCCGATGCCGGAACATGTGCTTCTGGAGCCGGTGGTGGTGACTGGTCGGGCAGCCGCCATCCACGCGATGGCCGCCTCACCCTGGGCGCCGCTGTTGGCAGTGACGGGCATCCATCAGATCTTATTGTTCAACACGGACTCACTCGAACTCTCGGGAATATTGCCATTTCCCGAAGGAGAGCCGGTTTCGCTCGCCTTCACCGCGGACGGACGCTCGCTCATCGTCGGCGGCGGTATCGCGGGGAAGTCGGGATTGACGGTCACTTTTGACATCAAGACAGGCAGCCGGCTGCTAACCGTGGCCAAGGAATTCGACACGGTCTTGGCGGCTGACATCCGCCCCGGCTTCGACTTGGTGGCGACCGGCGGGCCCTCGCGCCTGCTGAAAATTTGGAACACGGACAGCGGCGCCGTGGTGAAATCGGTCAAGAAACACACCGATTGGATCACCGCCCTCGACCTCTCGAACGACGGTGTCCTGCTGGCCACCGGCGACCGCAATGGCGGGGTTTGGGTCTGGGAAAGTGAGAGCGGCAACGAATTCCACACCCTCCGCGGCCACCAGGCGGGAATCAGCGCGGCCGTTTTCAGGGCCGATTCCAACATCCTCGCGACCGCCTCCGAAGACGGGACCGTGCGTTATTGGGAAATGAACAACGGCGGCGAGGTGAAGAAAAACGACGCACATCCGGGCGGCGTCACGGCCTTCGCCTTTGGCAAGGATGGCTCGTCGCTGACTGCCGGACGGGACATGAAGGTGAAACTTTGGAAACCGGATTTCAACATCGCCCGCGATCTGGCGCAAAATTTGCCCGATTTGCCGACTGCTGTCGCGATCTCCAGCGATGGCGCACGGGCCTTCGTGGGCGACTGCCAAGGTAGGATCCGCACGTATCAGACGGTCGATGGGAAAGCCGTCGGTGAAATCCAAACGAATCCACCGGCGATCGCCACGCGACTCAAAGAGCTTGCGACAACGATTTCCAAGCAGGAGGGCACTGTCGCCGAAGCGGAAAAAACCAAGGCCGCGAGCTTGGACGCCGACCGTGCGGCGCTGGCCGGACTTCTTGCATCGCGCAAACGCTGGACCGCGGCGTCGATCAACACCGACCTCCTCGCCAGCCGGGCCGAGATAGAAACTTCGACCCTCGCCCTCGAACAATCAGACCAGCAATTCAGCGACACGACGATCACCCTGGGCAAGGCCGCCGAGGCCCTGAATGCCGCACGGCGGGATCTCGATATCAGCCGCCCCGAATCGGCCGATGCCACGCCACCAAACGACCAGGCGGCTCTCCAAAACCGCACGCAACTGGCAGAGAAGAAGCTGGCCGAAGCCCTCAAATCCTTTCGCGAAGTCGAATCGGCTACCCTCGCCTGCCGGGACAAAATCGACGACACCGCTCCTACGGTTTATAAGATAATAAGTAACTCTAAAGTATTACAAACTGCTTATCAAAAGGCTCTTGAGTGAATATACCTGTAATTTCAAGAAACGTTTAAGGAATTCAATAGTTGTTTAAATCCTTTGATTCAATCAATCGATTCGCCGCGGACACGAGAAGAACCGGAGCCACGATGAGAGGCAGAACGCCGAACGCAAACATGCCGGTTGATACAAGGAACCACGCAAGGGACGCCAGAAAGAATCAGTCTCCGATACCGTGCAGGCAGGGCATTTGGTTTGAGGAGTCATGGAACGGGGGCGGCGTGAAGGATGAGTTGGATGGCTTTGGCCGGGTGGTGCTGATAGGCCTCGAACCAACTCGATAGCGGCTCGTTCGCGCCAAAGGGGATGAGGGCCAGCAGC
>JANMJQ010000240.1:0-10432 GCA_031371445.1 Akkermansiaceae bacterium | reverse complement strand
GGCATCGGCATTGTCCATCAGGTGAACCTTGAATACCTCGCGAAATGCGTGCTCGAAAAGGATGGCGTTTTTTATCCCGACACTCTCGTTGGCACTGACTCGCACACGACAATGATCAATGGTCTCGGCGTCGTCGGCTGGGGCGTGGGCGGCATCGAAGCGGAAGCGGGCATGCTTGGCCAACCGGTCACCTTCCTCGTGCCGGAAGTGGTCGGTGTTTATCTAACAGGAACTCTCAACACCGGCGTCACCGCCACCGACCTGGTCCTGCTTGTCACCGAAGTGTTGCGCAAAACGAAAGTCGTCGGAAAATTCGTCGAATTCTACGGCCCCGGTGCGAAAGCCCTCAGCCTTCCCGATCGCGCCACCATCGCCAACATGGCTCCCGAATACGGCGCGACCATGGGCTTCTTCGGCATCGATGAAATCACCACCGGTTACCTGCATGGCACCGGCCGCTCGCCCGAACTCTGCAAGACCGTCGAAAACTACTACAAAGCCCAGGGCCTCTGGGGCATCCCGACGGCAAAGGACGCGCTCGAATTCAGCCAGGTCGTCGATCTCGACCTCTCCACCGTGAAACCCGGTGTCGCCGGACCGAAGCGCCCGCAGGATCGCATCGAAATCGAGTCGCTGAAATCCAAATGGGCGTCGCTGCTCACCAGCCCAGCGCCGGACGGCTATGCAAAATTTCCCGTGATCGACGACCGTCCCGTCGATGAACTTCCACCCTCCCTTGATGATGTCCCGGACGCGTCGCCGGGCCTTCCAGGGGCCTTCGGCGCGTCTGTCGGCGTGGTCACCGAGCCCAATGACGACCCTTGCTACCCGCTCTGGGAAGTCACCGTGGATAGCAAGGGCGGCGTCAAGGACACCATCACCCATGGCTCGGTGCTGATTGCCGCCATCACCAGTTGCACGAACACCAGCAACCCAAGCGTCATGATCGCAGCCGGTCTGCTAGCGCAAAAGGCGAACGCAAAGGGCCTCACCATCAAACCATCGATCAAGACCTCGCTCGGGCCCGGATCGCGGGTCGTCACCGACTACCTTAACAAGACCGGCCTCCAGGCCGAGCTCGACAAGCTCGGCTTCCAGACCGTCGGCTACGGCTGCACCACCTGCATCGGCAACTCCGGTCCGCTGGATCCCGGCATCGAGGATGTCGTGAAATCCGAGGACATCATCGCCGCCTCCGTTCTATCAGGAAACCGCAACTTCGAGGCCCGTGTCCACCAGTCCATCAAGGCGAACTTCCTCATGTCGCCCCCGCTCGTCGTCGCCTTTGCCATCGCAGGCACTGTGGACATCGACATGGAAAGCCAAGCGCTCGGATTCGGCGGCGACGGCCAACCGGTCTATCTCAAGGACATCTGGCCCAGCGGCGAGGAAATCACGGCCGCGATGAACTCCTCGCTCAAGCCCGATGTTTTCCGAAAGCTCTACACCGGCTTCTCCGACCAGAATCCGAAGTGGAATGAAATCAAATCGTCCACCGGCAACGTGTATGAGTGGGACCGCGAATCCACCTACATCCAGGAACCGCCCTTCTTCGATGGTTTCACCCCCGCTCCTCGTGACATTGTGGAAATTCACGGTGCGCGCCCGCTTGGCATTTTCTCCGACTCCGTCACCACCGACCACATCTCGCCGGCGGGAGCCATCAAGATGGACAGCCCGGCCGGCCGTTTCCTCGTGGAAAATGGCGTCGGCTTCGCCGATTTCAACTCCTATGGCTCGCGCCGCGGCAACGATCGCGTGATGACCCGCGGCACCTTCGCCAACGTCCGCATCAAGAACCTCATGGTCCCCGGCACCGAAGGCGGCGTCACCAAATACTATACGTCGGTAACACCACCAAAGGATCACCTCATGGCCGAAAGCCACGAGTTGAAAAACGGCACGGTGTCCGGCCAATCGGTGGCCAACGGCGAAATCCCAACACTCGCCATCTATGATGCGGCTGCCGTCTATCAGGAAGACTGCATCCCCACCATCATCATCGGCGGCGAGGATTACGGCATGGGCTCCAGCCGCGACTGGGCCGCCAAGGGCACAAATCTGTTAGGCGTTAAGGCGGTCATCACGAAATCCTTCGAACGCATCCACCGCTCGAACCTCGTTGGCATGGGCGTGCTGCCATGCAACTTCGTCAACAAGGAGGACTACGATAAAATCAAAGGCCTCGGCAACGCAACTTTCGACATCACCGGCATCGACAACAACCTCAAGCCGATGCAAATCGCCAACCTCAAGGTGCATCCCGCCGGCGGCGCAAGTTTCGATGTCCCGATCATCGTCCGCATCGATACGCCCGTGGAAAAAGACTACTACCGCGCGGGTGGGATTCTGCCTTACGTGCTGGCGCAGATTCTGGATTGATCGTGGCGGCGGTTTGCAACCGCCATGACAGCATCATATGGAGGCATGGCGGTTGCAAACCGCCGCCACGTTGCTAATCTCCCGCCATGGCAGCAGTCAGACAGCCGGATTTCATCTCCGTGAGCGAATACCTCGCTGGCGAGGAAGTCAGCGATACAAAGCATGAATACCTCGGTGGCAGAGTCCATGCGATGGCCGGAGCGACGATCCGACACAACAACATCGCGGGAAACTGCTTCGCCATCCTGCATAGCCAGCTTCGCGGCAAATCCTGCCAACCATTCAACAGCGACACCAAAGTCCGCATCGAATTCCCCGATCACACGCGCTTCTACTACCCGGATGCCATGGTCGTCTGTCAGACCAATCCCGACACCGATCATTTCCAAAACCAACCTGTCGTCGTCGTGGAAGTCCTCAGTGACTCCACCCGTCGCGCGGATCTGGGCGAGAAACGCGACGCCTACCTAACCATTCCCTCGCTGAAAGTCCTGCTCTACGTCGAACCGGATTCTCCTTCTGTCACCCTTTACCGACGCGTCCCCGAAGGTGGCTTCGCCATCGAACGCTATACCGGCAGCGATGCCACCATCGCACTCCCGGAAATCGACGCCGCGCTGGCACTCGCAGAACTTTACGAGCGCGTGGAATTCGCACTTTGAAGTCCCCGCTCCCTTGGACTGCTACAGCCTGCTGTCGCTTTCGGTCCGGCAGCCTGCTGCGGACCACCGTGGACAGCAGGCTGTCTCACGGAAAGCGGCAGCAGGCTGCACGCAGTCCGGGGCCTTCGGCGGATTTGCCCGTCACTTTCAGCCACTCCGTTTGACGGTTTGACAGCCATCCTTGGAAGTGGCTTCATTTCATCACTGCAAGTGGCAGTTCATGCTGTAGAAAAAATCTTCATTTACATCACCTGAAACCAAAGCGATTTCGCGTCGCTTCGGCTGCTGATCCACTACGAAACGACAAATTTTAAGGAAAAGGCAGCGCTGAGAACACGCCCGGATTGGGACGTGTCTCCGCGTTCTTTTCCGAGGCATTTGTCGTGCCTGTAGTGGGACGTGTGTAGGCACGTCCCTCCTTTTTTTACAGGCACGGCAAAAATAGCCCCGGAACAGAACACCCGCCGAAGCACTGAGGCTGCGCGCCCGCAAGCGCACTCTCATGTCCGAAATTCCATCCGGCGATCCCGCCGTGTCCTCTCCCGTGGCTTCCTCAAACGAAGCCGGTTCTCCGTCCCGTGATTTCCAATGGGGGCCAACCAATCCCCACCCGCTTTCCCAAATGCGCACCGACTGGTGTGGGATGGGAAATACGACGAATACGGCCGCCGCCGCGAGGTGGATGCAGCCGGTTTGTCCATGCCCTTGCAGAAGATCGAAACCGTGGACGAACCACGTCAGCGGGCAGAGGCCGACGGCCAAATGGAGATGTGGGAAAAACGCGTCTTCGCCGCCGGGACGACGGCTTTGGACTGCGGCGGTCCTCCGCCGCTTTCAGGTGCAGGCGCGGACGACGAAAAGCGGCAGAGGACCGCCGCAGTCCAAGACGCTGCCGCGTTCCGCAACCATCTCATCTGGGGTGATAACAAACTCGTGATGGCCAGCCTGCTCGCCGAGTTCAAAGGCAAGGTGGACCTGATCTACATCGATCCTCCCTTCGATGTTGGTGCGGATTTCAAAATGGACGTGCCCATCGGTGACGGCAAGGAGACTATTGAGAAAGACCAGTCCACGTTAGAAATGGTCGCCTACCGCGACATGTGGGGCAAAGGCACCGATTCGTATCTTCACATGATGTTCGAGCGGATTTCGCTGATGAAGGAACTGCTGTCGGAGAAAGGAAGCATCTACGTGCATTGCGATTGGCGAGTAACAGCGGTTCTGCGCGTCGTCCTTGATGAAGTATTCGGCATTGGTGCCTACCGCAACGAAATCATCTGGCACTATCAGTCGGGAGGCAGACAGGAACGACTATTTTCCCGAAAGCACGATACCATTCACTTTGTCACGAAGACCGAAAATTGGTTTTTCGACGCTGACGCGGTGGGTATCGAGCGCGGAGCTACAAAGCGCAACAACATGAAACGCGAAGTGGATGAAGATGGCCGCACCTACTTCACCATCAAGTCAGCGGGAAAAATTTATCGCTACTACGAAGATGAAAAACTAACACCCGCCGATGTATGGACAGACATCAGCCACTTACAGCAGAAAGACCCGGAACGAGTAGGCTATGCGACGCAAAAGCCCGAAAAACTCATCGAGCGCATCATCCGCGCAAGTAGCAACGAAGGCGATCTCGTCGCTGACTTTTTCTGCGGGAGCGGCACCACGGGCGCGGTGGCGGAACGCTTGGGGCGACGCTGGATCATGTCGGACCTCGGACGTTTCGCCATCCACACGACCCGCAAACGCCTGATCGAACTCCAGCGCAAACTTCACACCGACGGCCAGCCTTACCGTGCTTTCGATGTCCACAATCTCGGGCGCTACGAGCGCCAGTGGTGGCAGAAGGATCGCTTGAAAGGCGCGGAGGAAGAACATCGCAAGGTGGTGCTGGAATTTTTCCGGGCGGAGATCCTGACCAATGCCATCAGCCCCCTGCTTCACGGGCGAAAGGGATCGGCGTTCTGTCATGTCGATGGCATTGACGGAATTTTTACCAGTGATGAATTGCGCCAGGTTTCCGAAGCTGTGGTGGCAGCGGGAGGACGTGAAGTGTTCTGCCTCGCGTGGGAATTCCAGATGGAGCTGCGCCAGCATTGCCTGGCGTTGGAAGCGGAGCACGGCATCCGCATCAAGCTGGTGCCGATTCCCCGGGAAATCATGGAGAAGAACCGCAAGAGTCCCCCGCCCTTCCTTGAGATGGCGGTGCTGGAAGCGGAGGTCGTTCAAAGGGGAACAGGCATCTTGCCTGTATCTAAAAACAAGAGCAGGCAAGATGCCTACACCCCCTTATCCGTAGAAGTGAAGTTGACGAAATTCCTGCCATCGCTGGCGGAGGTTCCCAGCAAGGAGTTGGAAGCCTTGCAAGAGCGGGCGATCCGCAGCGGCTTCGATTTCATCGACTTCTGGGCGGTGGACTTCGATTGGAAGCCGGGCCAGCCGTTTCACCACGATTGGCAGGACTACCGGACTCGGAAGGACCGGAGCCTGAAAACCGTGAGCGACTCAAGCCACGTCTATCTGGAACCGGGCAAGCGCACGATCTGCGTGAAGGTGGTGGATGTCTTCGGCTGCGACACCAGTGTGACGCTGGAGGTAAAGGCATGAAGTCGCGGCAGCGTTTTGGACTGCGGCAGTCCTCTGCCGCTTTTCTTGGGAACCGCTCACCACTCCCCTGCCGCCTCGAAATCATCCATCATGGTCACGCGATCCGTTTTGAATCGATAGATGGATTTCACCATGGCGGACGAAGCCTCGCGCTCGAACCACGCCGCCGAACACCACGGATACTGGTTCGCCACCGCCACGAGTCCGTGCCTCACCGGGTTCTGATGCACGTAGTTCAGCCGGACCAGATAGCTTTGCTGATAGGTCAGCCTCGTTTCCCAGAAGTTGAACCAAACCTGTCGTTGCGGCGTGGCATCCAACCGGTTCACCCATCCGGCGGTTTTCGCGTGGAGCATACTGAGCATGCCGGAGAGGTTCGTTGCATCGGGCGGAGAGTGACCGATGAAGTGGTAGTGGTTCGAGAAAACCGCCCATGCTTCGAGACTCCATCCGAAATCACGAGCCACGGCCAGCAATCCGCGATGCAGCACAGCGAGCCGCTCGCTGCCGCGGAAGTGATGGGCTTTCTGGTAAGTGCTGGCGGTGACGATGTATGTGCCGCTCTCCGCCAACCGGTGAGTGGGAGCGTGAGGCCACGGTGTTTCCGGCATGGCGGGGTTTTACCAGGAACTGGTGGAAAAGGCGAGCTTTTGGAGCGCGAGAACCCTCTACCAAGCGCAGAAAGCGGCGGAGGACCGCCGCAGTCCATGACGCTGCCGCGCCGATAGAAACCAATTTTTGAACCATCCCTTTTCCCCATGTCCGAAACCCTGACGATCAAAACCGAATCCCTCGAACCACTCTTTTCGGCCTGGGAAGAACCACAGAAACACCGGGTCCGCGCCGATAGTGGCGAAGGGGCCACGGCGAGAAACGGTCGCCGCACGACTGGCATCACTCTCGCCCAGAATCTTCGCGGCGCGGTGAAGGACTGGCGGGATGCCTTCTACCCCGGCGCGAGCGATACGACCCGCCGCCTGCTGAACCATTGGTTCGGGCGGAGCCATCAAATCGGCGGTAACGAATTCCGCTACTACTTCTGTCAGCGGGAAGCAGTGGAGACATTCATCTATCTGAAAGAAGTCAGGAAACTGGAGTGCCTCTCCCAGATCATCGCGGACTTCGGCGGCACGCAGGCGGAAACAGCGGCGCTGGGCATCACGGACGATGAGGACGCGTGGAGTCGTTACGCCTTCAAGATGGCGACGGGTTCCGGAAAAACCAAGGTGATGAGTCTCTGCATCGTGTGGAGTTATTTCCATGCAATCCGGGAGAGCGATTCGAACATGTCCCGGCATTTTGTGGTGATCGCGCCGAACCTAACGGTCTTCGAGCGATTGAAAGAGGATTTCAAACCCGAAGGTGGAGGCTCGGATATTTTCGACAGTGACCCGCTGATCCCCGTGGAATGGCGAGGCGACTGGAATCTAACAACAGTGCTTCAGGACGAAGCGGGAGGAGCGCACACGGGCGGCGTGCTTTACCTAACGAACATCCACCGGCTGTTCGACAACACGAACCGTAGATCGGCGAAGGGTGAGGCATTCGACTGGATGGGACCGGCCGTGGCGAAAGCCACTGCACTGGACACCGGAGCGCTCCTGCGGGACCGGATCACCAGCCATGAGCGGGTGATGGTGCTGAATGACGAGGCCCACCACGTCTGGGACCCGGACTCGGCATGGAACGAGGCGATTGCATTTCTCCACACCACGCTACGCAAACGCGGCGGGATTCTGGTTTCCCAACTGGATTTCTCCGCCACGCCCAAGGACAACAAGGCGAACTATTTCAAACACATCGTCTGTGACACGCCGCTGGGCGAGGCCGTGGATGCCGGGATCGTGAAAACGCCGATTATCGGACGTGCCGGGCAACTGGTGGAACAGGCCACCGATGACGCCGCCTATCGCTACGAGGCGCATCTGCGGCTGGGCTATCAGCGTTGGCTCAAGAGCCGCGAGGAGTGGCTGGCTTCCGGCAAGAAACCGCTGCTGTTCATCATGTGCAACGACACCAAGGAGGCGGATGAAATCACGCGCCGCTTGCAGGGCGACACCGTTTTCAAGGAGCTGAATGGCAGAACGATCAACCTCCACACCAACCTGAAGGGGAAGATCAAGAAAGTCGGAAAAGGGAAAGACGCGCGGGAGGAATTCGTCGAGAGCGACAAGGACATCACCGACGAGGACTTGAAGGCATTGAGAAAACTCAGCCGCGAGCTGGACTCGGGAGCGAGTCCGTATTTCTGCATCGTCAGCGTGTTGATGTTGCGTGAAGGTTGGGATGTTAGGAACGTGACGACCATCGTTCCGCTGCGCCCTTACAGCTCGAAGGCAGGCATCCTGCCAGAGCAAACCTTGGGTCGCGGCCTGCGGCGCATGACTCCGCCCGGACAGGCGAACGAGGTGGTGACGGTGATCGAGCACGATGCTTTCGCACGGCTCTATCGGGATGAACTGGCTCAGGAGGGCCTAGATATTGAGATGGTGGACGTGGAAAAAATCCCGGTGACAACCGTGTCAATTTTCCCGGACACATCCGCGAAGGATTCAACGGCGTTGGATATTCCCATTCCGCGGCTTTCCGCCGGAAACCAGACGCTCACCGCGTTGGGACCGATCACCGAGGAGGAAATGCGTGCGGCATTCCAGAGATACTCACCGTTGCCACTCGGCGAGCGCGGACCGGACGAAGTGCAATACGAGGGCCGTCACCTCATCACTGGCGAGGTGGTCGAGCACATGAAGGTGAATCTCGCGCTGCTAGAATCCGGTGTCGGCGCGATTTCCTTCTACGTGCAAGAGCTGGAGCACATCTGCAAGGTGAAGGGAACGCATCAGGTGTTGGGCCCGCTGTTGGAGATTTTCCTGGAGGAACTTCTGTTTGGTTCCGGACAATCGGTGTTTGATCCGAAATTGGTCAAACGCCTCGGCGATGCGGATGTCCGGGAGCACATCCGCGCGGTGTTTCTGCCGCTTGTCCGGGCGAAGATCCTGCAAACCCAACTGCGAGAGACTGTCATGGCACCGGTTACTCTGGCATCATGGAGGCCATTCCAAGTGACGGTCAGCGAACGAAGGCCGGTGATGAGATCGGACAAAACACTCTTCAATCTGGTGCCATGCCACCGGGCGCTGGAAACGGCGTTTGCGGAATTGTGTGGGCGCTGTGAAGATGTGATCGCGTTCGCCAAAAACGCCGGACCGCAAGCGCTGCGGATCGACTATCTGGCCGACGGCCATCGGTTGGCGTTCTATACTCCGGATTTCCTCGTCCGCACGAAAAACGGACGCTGCTATCTGGTAGAAACCAAGGGCCAGGTGGATCGCGATGTACCGTTGAAGGCGCGTGCGGCGATAGAGTGGAGCAAAGGCGCGGCTTGGGAATATGTGTTCGTTCTGGAGGGCGTGTTCCATCGCTTCAACGGCTCGGAATTTTCCCAGCTCGTGAAAGCCTGCGCACCGGCGTTGCGGGATTTGGTCGATGGCGAAAAATACCAAAGCGATCTGCCGTTGTTCGCCGGACAGGGATTGCTCGATGACAAGGCGCCGGCAGTGCAATCGGTGGTGCCGGAAAGCTTGCTGGCCGGGCTGCCGGATCGGCTGAAGCGTGCGGCGGACGAAGCAATCTCGCTTTACCGGTTTTTCGAGAAAAAGCAGGGCGTGAACTTCGCTCCGGTTTTCACGGCATTGCTCGGAGCAGTGGACGAGTGCGCGAAGGGCTTGGTGGTTCAAAAGCTCTCACCGCACATGCCTTCTAACCAAGTCGATCAACAGGATTGGTTTTCCCCCTATCTGGGTAAAGTGGATCAGCGGATGAGGCGGCATTATGAGGAGCTAGGTAGAAACCTGCGGAAGACCTTGGTTTATCGCAGCGGCGTTTCCCCGCTTGGAATGCTCCGGAGTTGTCTCGACTACTCCTTGAACGACTCGACCAAAATCGGCGGGGTCTTCGACGCGATGAAATCCTCGCTGCGATTTTCCGGAGGTCGGGAATTGTTGGATCAGGTCCGTTCGTTGAACGATTTCCGCAACAACTTTATCGCCCATCAGGAGAATCGGCTACTTGATCCTAAACAAGCGAAGAAGGCGCTCGCCGAATGGATCGAAGCCATGGGTAAGTTGTGGATAACCGGGAGCTCGTCGTAGGTGCATACGCGCTGAGCTTCCACCCTTGGACTGCTACAGCCTGCTGTCGCTTTCGGTCCGGCAGCCTGCTGCGGACCACCGTGGACAGCAGGCTGTCTCACGAAAAGCGGCAGCAGGCTGCACGCAGTCCAGGGCCTTCGGCGTCACTTCACATCCAGCGTCCACTGGATGGCCATGTCAAACTCGCTGAGAAAACGATCCCCAGCACCATCCATGTCATGGGGCGCGTTTGGAATCGTGACCAGCTTGTGAGGTGTTGCTGCAGGCAATGTTTTGATCCAATCGACATCATCGAGCGGATCAATTTCACCCGCAAATTGCACGATCTTCACGCCCTTCAACAGCGGCCCGAAATCGGCGAGCGCATACGTATCCGGACCCTGCGGTTCAAGGCCTAACAGATCGCTCGCACTAATCCCATAACGGCTGCGATCACCGGGAGCGGCGGCGAGTATGCCAACCAAATGCGGTTCGCGATCGGCGCCCGCGGCCGCGGCGATGGCCCACTCGGCACCGGTGGACCAGCCTGTGAACCACACCGGACAATCCGCAGGCAAGCCCGCACGCAATCTAACAGCTGCGACCGCGGCATTAAAAGCTGCGGCAAGTTGCGTGCGATCGAAC
>JANMJQ010000192.1:0-19108 GCA_031371445.1 Akkermansiaceae bacterium | reverse complement strand
CGGGCCGCCGGCCCTTGGCTGCGGAAGAGGAGCTGTTTTTAAAAATCCAGCGCGTCATCATCCAAGGGCCGCTCGGTGGTTCGCAGCATGAATATGCCATGGGCTATCGCATGATCTTCGTAGATGGCCCGACACCCGCGGATCCCGTCGCTAGTGAACGTTATGCGCGCAAGATCATGCGCAGCTTTGTCAGCCGCGCGTTCCGCAAGCCGCTCGATGACCAGACGATCGACCGGCTGGTTGCGATCGTGAAAGAGATTTCAAAGGAGCCTGGAAAAACGTTTCAAGATGGCATCAAGATGGCATCAAGCAAGCCATCGCAACCTGCCTCGCTTCGCCACGCTTTTTGTTCCGGGTGGAGATCCAGCCCGAACCCAACAACCCGGCGAAGATCGTGCCGCTCGACGAATATTCATTGGCCGCGCGCCTGTCGTTTTTCATCTGGGGATCGGTGCCGGACGACGAATTGCTCAGCCTGGCCTTCAACAACAAGCTGCGCGCGAACCTGACACAACAAGTGGACCGCATGCTCGCTGATCCACGGTCGAAGCGGCTGGTCGAAAATTTCACCGGCCAATGGTTGCAGGCCCGCGACGTGGAAACCGTCGCAATGAGCGCGAAGACCATCCTTAACACCGCCACCAACCGCGAGGCCGCGAAGACATTCGACTCACGCTTGCGTTCGGACATGCAGCACGAAACGGAGATGCTCTTCGATTTCATCCTGCGCAAAAACCGTCCGGCGGAAGAACTCATTTCGGCGCGATACAGCTTTCTCAATGATCGCCTCGCGAAATTTTATGGCATTGCCGGTGTCACAGGCGACGAGCTACAGCCGGTCGATCTAACAGAACATCCGGAGCGTGGCGGCATTCTCGGGCAAGGCACCTTTCTCATGGTGACATCGAACCCCACCCGCACCTCCGCCGTGAAGCGCGGCTTGTTCGTGCTCGATAACCTGCTCGGCGCACCGCCACCACCACCACCGCCGGGTATTCCGAAACTCGAAGCCGCGGGCCAGGGCAAGGTCAACCCGACCCAGCGCGAGATGATGGAGATCCACCGTAAAAAACCCGAATGCAAGGTCTGCCACGCGCGCATGGACCCGATCGGTCTCGGGCTCGAAAATTTCAACGCGCTCGGCCAATTCCGCAGCAAGGAGAACGGCAAACCGATCGATGCCTCGGGAAAATTGATGACCGGCGAAACGTTCACCGATGTCGCGGGTTTGAAAGAGATCCTCGCCACCAAGCGCAAAGAGGACTTTTACCGCTGCCTCTCGGAAAAACTTCTCACCTACGCCATCGGCCGCGGCGTTGAATATTATGACTCGCCCACCATCAACATTCTCACCGACCGCCTGGACAAGAACGGCGGCAAGCTGCGCGAACTCATTCTCGGCATCATCGAAAGCGCGCCCTTCCAAAAACGCCGGGGCGATGATTAACTCTCCCATTCACTCCCAAAACCCATGATCCAAACATTCCCGGGAACCAACCGCCGCGGCTTTCTGCGGGGACTCGGCGCGTCCATCGCATTGCCCGCGCTCGAATCGTTCCGCCCGCTGCTCGCCGCCGGTGCGGAAAAAGCGATGGGCACCACTGCCACCGGCGCACCCCTGCGGATGGCGTATCTCTACATTCCCAACGGCGTGAACCTCGACGTCTGGCGGCCCAAAGGCACCACCGCCAGTTACAAGATGGGTGACACCTTCAAGTCGATGGAGGAACACCGCGCCGATTTCCAACTCTTCACCGGTTTCGAGCAAAAAAGCGCCGCTCCCGCCGGCGACGGCCCCGGCGACCATGCCCGCGGCGTTGCTACTTTCCTGACATCGACCCGCGCGCGCAAGACCGCCGGTTCGGACATTCATCTCGGGATTTCCATCGATCAGATCGCAGCCCAAGCGGCACAGTCGTTGACGCGCCTGCCCTCGCTTGAACTCTCCGCGGATGGCGTTCGCAAAGCGGGCCAATGCGATTCGGGTTATTCCTGCGCGTATCAATTCAACCTGTCGTGGCGTTCGGAAGATCAACCGATGACTCCCGAGTCGAATCCACGCGCGGTCTTCGAGCGCTTGTTTGGCGCGGGCTCCGGCAAGGAACGCGCGGCCAGCCTCGGCCAACGCTATGCTTCGAAAAAGTCCGTCATCGATTTCGTCGAGACGGACGCGAAAGCCCTTCAAAAATACCTCGGCCGCAGCGACCGCCACAAGCTCGACGAATATCTAACAGGAGTTCGCGAGATCGAGCGGCAAATTGAAAAGGCCGAGGCCATGGGACTACCCGTCGATCCCGGCGTGCCCGCCCCGGATGGCAACCCCGGTTCCTACCAAGAGCAACTGCGCCTGATGTTCGACATGATGGTGCTCGCTTTCAAAACCGACTCGACCCGCATCTCGACCTTCCTGATGGCCCATGACGGCAGCAACCGCAGCTTCCAGGAAATCGGCGTGAACGATGGCCATCACAATATCTCCCATCACCAGCGCAATCCCGACAACATGGCGAAGATTGCGAAGATCGATAAATTCTACATGGAGCAGCTCTCGTATTTCCTCGGCAAAATGAAATCGACCAAGGACGTCGATGGCAATTCGCTGCTACACAACTCCATGATTGTTTACGGCGGCTGCATCTCCGACGGCGACCGCCACAACCACGACGATCTCCCCGTCCTCGTCGCCGGCAACGCCGGCGGCGCCTTCAACCCCGGCCGCCACGTCGAACTCGGCGAAGATGTGCCGATTTCAAATCTCTATCTCCGCATGCTGGAAGAGTTCGGTGTGAAACAAAAGCAGTTCGGGGATTCGACCGGGGTGTTGAGGAAGGTTTGATTGAGAGCTTTCTCCATGTCCCATCGGGACAATTGATCATAGCCCCGGACAAACGAGGAACGAGTGCCGTCCGGGGTTAAGCAATCTTACCCAGGGTGGCGCTGTCGCTTACCCCGGGCTATGATCAATAGTCCCGCTGGGACATGGAGATCGGAGCGCGTTCATTTTGAACGCTGGGTGCGGCGGACATTCTGTCCGCCGTGAATGTCGGCCGTCCTCAGTCGATAGGATATCGACGCTCCTCACGGCACGAACAACACTTTCCCGTCGCGATCCGCCGCATCCAAACGGGCAAGGGCGTCTTGAAAATCTTCCAGCGGGAACGTCGAATCCACCGCTTGCACCAACTTGCCACTCGCGACCCGTTCCGCAAGATTCGCATACATGGCGCGGACTTCTTCAGGCGCGGCTTCTTCAATCCACTTTGTGATCCACAGTCCACACACTTTGATGCCGCGGAAAATCAACAGGCCGTTTGGGACCGCTACGGGCTTGCGGCCCATTGCGCCGTAGGTGATGTGGGTGCCGCCTTCGCGCAGCAATTTCATCAAACGCAAAGCGCTCTCGCCGCCGACCGCGTTGAAAGCGAGCGCGGCATTCGCGCCAACCATGACTTGCTTTGCTTCATCGACGCTGTTCGTTTCATCAAGGAGCACACAATCACTTCCGAGCTCGCGCAGCATATCTAACAGTTCGGCGCGGCGCACGAATGCGATGATCCGGAATCCGAGATCGCGCGCGAGTTGGATGACGCAGCGGCCCACCGCGGAGTTGCCTGCATTCAGCACCACCCAGTCGCCCTTGTTCAATTTTTCGATGCCATGCAACAATTGCCATGCCGTCGCCGGATTCACTTTCAACATCGCCGCCTGCAAGGGATCGATCTCCGCAGGAACCTTCAACAAGGTGTCCGCTGTCACAGCCACATGCGATGCCCAGGTTGCAGAGCGTTTCAGAAAAATCACCCGGTCGCCTTTTTGAAATTCGGGTGATGCGCTGCTCTCCACGACCCCGCAGCCTTCAATGCCAGGCGTGGCAGGCAGATCGAGCGTCACGCCATACGTGCCTTCGATGGTATTCAAGTCCGCCGGATTGATCGGCGCAGCGAGCATCCGCACGACCACTTCGCCCGATGGCAGCGGGGCTTTTTCAAATGCCAGCACCTCCGCCGGCTTGCCGGTGCGCGCAAAGACAAGCCGGGTCGGATCACTGGACATGATCAATATTTCACGCCGCAGCCGTAGGGCTGGTTCTTGGCATTTTCAACGGTCTTGCCAGCGATCACCGCATCGAGCGCGTTGGCGAACAGCTTGTCGGCGGTGGCAACGTCGGCATTCTCGGTGGTGGCCTTGGAGTCGATCGCACCGTTATAAACGAGCGTGCCCTCTTTGTTGATGATGAACATATGCGGCGTGGTTTTCGCGCCATAGGCTTTGCCGATTTTTCCATCGCCATCGACGATGATGTGGCTGGCCTTGTTGCCCTTGGTCGCGGCAAGTTCACCGAACTTCGAAGGTTCAAGATAACCTTCCTTGCCTTCCGCAGCCGAGTTGACCGTGATCCAGACAACATCCTTGGCGGTGTAGGCGGATTGCAGCGAAGGCATGTTGCCGCTCGAATAGTGCTTCTTCACAAAGGGGCAATCGTAGTTCACCCACTCGAGAACGACGATCTTGCCCTTCTGATCGGCGAGCGAAACGGCGGCTCCCTTGGTGTCTTTGGCGGCGAATGGCGGTGCGGCTGCTCCGATTTCCGCGGCTGAGGCAGTGACGAGCGCAAGGGCTCCGGCGATGACTGTTAGAACATTGGATTTCATGGTGGGTAATTTGGAATTCAGCTTGGAACGTCGCGCAATTGGCAATTTTGTCGAATTACTTTTTATCCGCCGCATCGTTGGCCCTTTTCCAAACGAGCGCCTGGGGCTTGGCAGCATCCGGCGGAACGAGAACGAGCGTCAGTTCGCCGATCTTGGCAGGGGCGTATTCGCTTTTTGCAACTGTGGCGGTCCATGAAGCATCAGCTTTGTGAAATTCAAACTTCGCCTTGGGATCGATAGCCCGGGGAGTGGCAGGAAAGAAATCGCAATCCGCGGGGTCCACGGTGTTGCCGGGACGTGGCCGGAGGGTCAGTTGCAAGGCCGCCGGCTGCTCCTTGACGACAAGATCGAAGGTCGCGTTCGCGCTGCGGGGGATGCGCTGCAAAGCCTGGTCGATCACGCTGGCGTCATTCGTCGGAGTGGCGGTTCCCTTTTCCAAAAACATTTCAAGATCGGCCGCGCCCGGAATACAACTGGCGTCGTTGCAGGTCAGCCACGACAAGCGGCCCTTCAATTTCACCACCCCAGTGGCATCCGGTGCGGGACGAAAGCGCACTGGAAAAATAACAGTTCCCTCATACCCAAAACCCACAAGCTCACCGGTCATGAAACGCCTGGGAATCGGTTCCTCGAAATCATCGGCTTGCCAGCCGGGCGGCAAGTCCCATTTCACCGCGAGCTTCATGCCGGCTTCACCCGGATTGCTCCAATACGTGTGCCAGCCGAGATCGACGCGCAATCGGATCGCCGCCTGCACCGGCGCATTTTGCTGATAGGTGGAAGATGCGCAAACGAGCTCGGCTTTCGCTTTTGCCGGACCATCGCCAGCCATGGAAATTCCGCAAAGGGAAAGCAGTAGCAGCGCGGATTTGGCAATCATGGTGGTCGCAAGTGTAAGCCCCCGAAGCTCGCGCGCAAGGGGCTTGCGCTGCTGGTTTCACTCGACAAATCGCGAATCTGGTGTCGATTGAAATTCATGCAAGGCACCTTCGCCGGCCTCTTGTCCGCCACCCTGGGTCTCGCCGCCACCGGTGAGGCCGCGGAACCGCCCGTCAACGCGGATGGCCGCCTCATTGAGTTGCTCAACAAGCAACGCGCCGATCTCCCGGAACTCGCCCGCAACCTTGGCGGCAAAGCAGCGGGCAACGAGCTCTTTTATTTTCCAACCCACGATGAACCCGCAACCCCCGAAACCTGGGGCTATAAGTATGAAACCTTCGATTTCAAATCCACCGACGGCACTCCGCTTCATGGCTGGTTTATTCCGACGAAAGCGAAAGTCCCGAAAGGCACTGTCGTGTTCTCGCATGGCAACGCCGGCTCAATGGGCTATCACCTCGGCTTCGTGACCTGGTTCGCCGAAGCCAGTTACAATGTGATCATGTACGACTACCGCGGCTTCGGAAAATCCGGTGGCACGGTCGATCGCCGCGGCATGATCAACGATGTGAAGGCGGCCTTCAACTACACGTTCAGCCGCAAAGACATCGATCCCTCCAAAGTTGTTTCATTCGGCCACAGTCTCGGCGGCGCACAGTCGGTGACCGCACTGGGTGAGTCGCCGGTGAAGGGCCTGCGGGCGATCATCATCGACGGCACCTTCGCATCGTATCAAGCGATGGCATCGGTCTTCGGCGGCCAGCTTGGCGCGAGTTTGGTCACGGATGAATTGTCTCCAAAGGACTACGTGAAAAAGCTTTCGCCCGTGCCCCTGTTGGTGGTGCATGGCACCCGCGACGAAGTGGTGCCGGTTTCCCAGGGACTGCAACTCTATCAAGCGGCCCTGCAGCCGAAGACGCTATTCGAAGTGAAGGAGGGCCGTCATGGCACAGCCCTATCCAACGACCGCGGCGCTTACCGCAAGAAGGTGATCGTTTGGCTGGATAGCTTGATGAAGGGGTGAAGACTTTTGTTAGAAGTTATTGGTTAATTGTTATTAGGAATATATTACCTATTAACCAATAACTATTAACTAATAACATCCACCCAATCCCCCTCACTCGTCTTTGAAGAAAATCTGAATCATCATCCAACCCGAACCGATGCAGGCCAAGAGGAAGAAGATCATCGCCAAGCCGGGATAGCCCCAGATGCGAAAGCTTGTCTCGACTCGCGCCAACATCGACGAACCCACAATCAACGCCGCCAGGATCAAGCCGGCGGTGATGCGGTTCGCTACTTTTTGAAGGCCTTGCAGCAGCTTGTGCTCATCGATCGTGTCTACCTTCATCCGCAGCTTGTTGTCCGCGAGCATGCCGAGGATGCGGTTGGCGCGTGAGGGAAATTGGCCGAGAAAGTCTTTGGTCTCGGTCAACACGCCCATGATGCTGGCCACTGAAAACGATTCCTTGAGACGCGCCCTGCTGATTTCACCCAAGTGCCGCCGGATCGATTCCGCCGGGTTGAAATGCGGTGAAAGGGTGATGCCGACCTGGTCGAGATTCATCAACGTTTTGCCTAACAGATTCACCTCCGGAGGAATGCGGATGCCGGCGTCGCCACAGGCCTTCATGACCAGCGACACCATCGACCCTACTTGCATATTTGAAACGCTGGCGCTCTTCGCCGATCCAACGATGTCTTCGACAGCGGTGACGAAAAGCTTGCGATCCATTGTTTCATCGCGGGCTTCACCCAAACGCATCGCAGCCTCCGCGGTTTGCTGGCCGTCGCCGTCACTGAGTCCGGATAGCAAATGCAGCAAATGATCTCGCAGCCGCTGGTTGAGACGGCCCACCATGCCCAGGTCGAGAATCGCGATATTGCGTTCGGCAGTGAGTAATAGATTTCCAGGGTGAGGATCCGCATGGAAAAATCCATCGACCAGAATTTGCTTCAGATAGGCGCGAAAAAGTTCTTCGGCCAGCGCATCGCCATCAAGGTCCACCAGCACCGCTCCCGACAAGGACGTGACCTTTGCGCCCGGCAGATATTCCATCGTGAGCACTCGCGCGGTAGAGTAGTCGTCAATCACCTCAGGCACCCGCAGGCGTTTGAATTCGGAAAGATTTCGCCCGAGCTCTTCGAGGTTGCGGGCCTCGCGTTGGTAATCGAGTTCACGGAGCAGTGTGCCGCGGAAACTGTCGACGATCCGCGCGGTTTCATAGCGTCGGCCGAACTCGGTGTGCTCGTCCATGGTCGAAGCAATCGTCGCCAGGCTTTCCAAATCTTTGACGATCTCCTCGCGGATGCCCGGCCGCTGCACTTTGACTGCGACGGTGCGACCGCCGCGAAGTTGCGCAAGATGGACTTGGCCCAGCGAAGCGGATCCAAGCGGCTTTTCATCAAAACTTTCGAAGGCCTTTGAGATCCTCACTCCAAGCTGTTCTTCGACGACCTTCTTGATTTCCTCGTAGGGCACCGGTTCGACTTTGTCCTGCAAGCGCCCCAAAGCCTCCAGGGCGGAGGGAGGCAACAAGTCGCTGCGGGTGGACAAGAGCTGGCCGATTTTCACAAAGGTCGGCCCGAGTTTTTCCAAATCATCCGCGAGATCGCCACCATCGCATTTCCCGTCGGACTCGGCCGGGCCTGCGTCGGCAAAACCGCCCTGCTTGATGATGTCCGAGTTCCCGTATTTCAGGAACAGGTATGCGATATCCTTGTAACGCTTGAGATGATTGATTGAGAGATCCACGCATCAAGATTCTCGCAGTCAGCGTGCCACGGTGCGAAGCGCGTAAGTGCTGGTATTGATGTGGGTATCGAATCCTTTCGCTCCAGACAAACGTGCGATTTGCAATCCTGGACGCGCGAGATTGCGAAACCGAGGTCGGCCAGCAGGAATTTCCTGTTCATTCCAAGAGGTGGATTCGAATCACCTAACATCGAAAGGCCCTGCGAAGCAATCGGCGAAACTCGTTGCCCAATCGGTGCAACCGCCATTGCGCCTCTGCTCACGCCTGCTAGCTTGGGCTTATTGTCATGGCCACCACGTCCCCGCCACCACCGATCTCCACCGGCGTGGTCTTTCAGGCGCGTGGTGTCCGGAAAGTTTATCACACTGGCGAACTCGATGTGGTGGCTCTGCATGGGGTCGACATCGATCTGAGCGCCGGCGAACTGGTTTGCCTGCTCGGCGCTTCGGGCAGTGGAAAATCCACACTGCTCAACATCCTCGGCGGGCTCGACGTGCCCACGGCCGGCAATCTGATTTACAAAGGCTGGCCTCTCGATGGTGCTGAGGAAAACACGCTCACCTTGTTCCGCCGCAACTGCGTGGGCTTCGTGTTCCAATTCTATAATCTCATCCCCAGTCTAACAGCTCGCGAAAATGTGGCCCTAATCACCGGCATCGCCCGCGACCCGATGACGCCCGAGGAAGCGCTTGAAATGGTCGGCCTCAAACACCGCATGGATCATTTCCCCTCGCAACTTTCCGGCGGCGAGCAGCAGCGCGTTGCCATCGCACGCGCCATCGCCAAGCGTCCTGAAGTCCTGCTCTGCGACGAACCCACTGGCGCGCTCGACGTCACCACCGGCATCACCGTCCTCGAAGCAGTCGAGCGCATCAACCGCGAACTCGGCACCCTCACCGTCATCATCACCCACAACGCCGTCATGGCCGAAATGGCAGACCGGGTTCTTCATCTATCCGACGGAAAAATCGTCAGCGAGGAGCGAAACAAGGTTCGGTTGCCTGCTTCGAAACTTAAATGGTGAAGAATTTTTAACCGCAGATGGACACAGATTGGAAAGGCGGAGGAATTTGAAGAAGATCCCTATTTTGATTGAAGCTATCCCATCATACCTTCTTTCAAATTATCTGCGTTCATCTGCGTTCATCTGCGGTTCAAATTCTCTTCTCTTTAAATGATCAGCCCGCTGGATCTGAAATTGCTGCGCGACATCGGCAAGATGAAGGGCCAGGTCTTTGCCGTCAGCCTGGTGATGGCCTGCGGCTTGGCGATGATGATCATGACGCGGAGCTTGATCATGACGCTGGAGGGAACGCGCTCCGACTATTACGAGAAATTTGCGATGGCAGATGTCTTCGCGACCCTCAAGCGGGCGCCGCTTGCCATGGGTGATGAAATCGCCGCGATTCCCGGTGTCGCAACCGTCGAAACCCGCGTCGCGGTGGATGTGACCCTGGATCTGCCGGGCCTGTCTGAACCCGCGACCGGGCACATTATTTCACTGCCGGAAGATGGCAGTCCGCAAAAGTTGAACAAGTTGTTCATGCGCACCGGACGCTTGCCACGGTCCGATGATCGGCGCGAAGTTGTGCTCGGCGAGTCGTTTGCCATCGCGAACGGCCTCACCACCGGCGACACGCTGGTTGCGGTGATCAATGGCCGCCGGGAAACGTTGAAGATTTGCGGCATCGGTTTATCGCCGGAGTATGTGTTCGAAGCAAGGATCGGAGAAACACTGCCGAACCACAAACGATTCAGCGTGATGTGGATGAACTACCGCGCGCTGGCGGTGGCCTACAATCTCGACGGTGCATTCAACAACGTTTGCATCGACCTCGCTCCCGGCGCCTCGGCAGACAACGTCATTGGTGAAATGGACGGGCTCCTGCAACGATACGGAGCGGGCGGCGCCTACCCGCGCAAGGAGCAGGCCTCCGCCCAACGGCTCGACGACGAACTGCGGGTGCTGCGGTCCTTGTCTGTCGCCTATCCGCTGGTCTTCCTCAGCGTCGCCGCATTTATGGTGAACGCCGTACTTGCGCGGATCGTCCGCCTGCAGCGCGAGCAAATCGCGCAAATGAAAGCGCTCGGCTATTCATCATGGCAGGTCGGCGGACACTATTTGAAATTCGTGCTCGTGATCGGTGTGCTGGGCACCGCGATCGGCGGAATTGCCGGTAGATTTCTCGGCAATGGCCTGGTGCAGATGTATACCTTGTTTTTTCGCTTTCCTTCGCTGGTCTTCCACATGGACTACAGCGCGCTAGGGCTGGCGTTGTTCGTCAGTTTGGGAGCATCCACCCTTGGCGTTCTAACAGTCGTGTGGCAGGCCGTAAAGTTGCCTCCCGCCGAGGCGATGCGTCCCGAGCCACCCGCCGATTTCAAGCCATCGTTGTTCGAACGGATCGGGCTCACCGCATGGTTCAGCCCGGTGTTCCGGATGGCCTTGCGGAATATCGAACGCCGGCCGTGGCAAGCCGTGTTCACCTGCGCGGGACTGGCGTTGGCAACAGGCCTGATGGTGTTGCCGGGTGCCATGAGCGACAGCATCGATTATTTGCTGACTTTCCAATGGAACAGCGCCCAACGCCAGGATGTCGCGGTTTTTCTAACAGAACCGGGTTCGGGCCGTGGCTTTCATGATCTGGAACATTTGCCCGGCGTGATCCGCGCGGAACCCATCCGCAGCGTGCAGGCGCGGCTGATATTCGGGCCGCGTCATCGCAAATTGTCGGTCACGGGCATTTCACCAACGGCTAATCTCAATCGTCTGTTAGATGGCAATGGCAGCTCGATCGTCTTGCCTTCCGACGGCTTGCTGATGTCGGCCAAGCTGGCGGAGGTGATCGGTGCGCGCATCGGCGACGAAGTGCGCATCGAAGTCCTCGAGGGCCGGCGGCCGATTGTCAGCGTTCCCATCCGCGGACTGGTCACCGATTTCGCGGGTGTCGCGGCCTACATGGACATCTCCGCGCTGCGGCGCTTGATGAACGAGGGCGACACCATCAACGGCGCCTATATTTCACTCGATCACAATCGCTGGGATGAATTCATGCGCGAGCTGAAGGACACGCCACAGGCCGCGGTGGTGATGGTGAAGCGCGACCAGCTTGCCGCGTTTCGCGACACGACGGGGCAAAGCATCGGCATCATCCGCAAACTCTATTTCATGCTCGCGACCATTGTTGCCTTCGGTGTCGTCTATAATAGCGCCCGCATCGCCCTTTCCGAACGCAGCCGCGAACTTGCGACCCTGCGCGTTGTCGGATTCCGCCTTGCGGAAGTGCGCGGCGTGTTGGTCGGTGAACTCGCCATACTCGTCCTTGCGGCGCTGCCCGCCGGCTTGATGTTTGGGCGCGGCCTCGCGCTTTTCATCATGTCTTCGTTCAGCACCGAGACGGTTCGTCTGCCCATCGTCATCAACTCGTCCACTTACTCGATCGCCGTGGTGGTGGTGCTGACGGCTTCAGTGCTTTCATTCACGCTGGTGAGCCGGATGATCGGCAAACTCGACATGGTTGGCGTTTTGAAAGCCCGTGATTGACCTTGGTCCAGGGCGGGATGTAGCCGTCGTCGGACAGGGAATCGCTTGAACCCGGCTGCTCGCCACCATCACAACCCGCAAAAGCAGGCCCAGCTTGTGGAGGAGACTCGCCAAGTGATCTGCGCAGCCGCCGCCAAAGGGAACATGTCCGTCACCGCCGACTGGCTTGCCGAGCGCCCCGCTCATCAGATATCTGGCAACCGTCTTAACCCGTGAGCTATGACCCCATTTTAATAAACCCATTTTATCGAGTCATAGGTGAAGTCGGTGACGCGGCCGTGGTTGTCGATGGAGGAAATCTGGCCGTTGGGGGCATCACTCATTTTGTCTGTCACCTTGAAATGTGCTACCCAGCGCACTCGCCGGTCCGAAGACCAGCGTTCCGGAAGAGAAATCACAGCGACATCACCGTCCGACCCGCATATTTGCCTTTCATGAACGACCAAGCCACGAAATACCCGCCCGCGCCGTCGCTGTTGGACATGGCGATCACGATTGTTGAGTTGGGTTTGTCCGAGGTGAGGATGGCGAGGGAATCCAAATTGGGCTGGAAAAGGTCGCTGGTCGCGCTGGCGGGAAGATCGATGACTTTGCCGCCCAAGCGGACTGTTACAGCGATTGAGTGCCCGGGAATGCCTCCATCGGTGCCCCACAGTTGCCGCCCATTCACCAGCAGGCCGCCACCGGGGTTCTCTACGATCTTGTATTTTTTGGCGTTGAAAGGCACCGCCACCACTTCGACTTCCGTGCCATCGTAGCTTGCGGCGGCACGATCGCCGGACTTCGCGACCGCGGCTGAAACCTGTTTCCAGCCGTCTAGTTTTTTCAAACGGCTCCTGTGCATGAAACCGTCGCCATTCGGGTTGCCGCCGTGATCAATTTTAATCCATTCGTCCTTGTCATGGATCTCCATCATAATCGAAACGACCACCCCGGAGCTCACTTTGCCGGTAATTTTGGAGTCCAGCGAAGCGCCAGCCCTCACATTGGCGGCACCGTCTTCGTCTTCCACCACACGAAAGATGTCCATGAAGTCTCCATTGAATTCAGACGGCTCCGCAGCGCGCATTTCCGTGAATCCAGACAGGGCAACCATGGCAACGGCGGAAATGATTGAACTTGGTTTCATCAAATACGCCATACACTTCCGGTTGCCTGTGGACAATACCTAAGAAGAGTCGACCTCAGCCTAAGAAGAGTCGACCTCAGGCCAACCTGCCTCAAACCTTAATCACCTCCCCCGTTTCCCAGCGCGGCACGCCGAGTTCGGTGAAAGCCCAGATGAAAACGATGGAAGCGCCCGCGAACACACCGGGCATCGGCAGGGGCAGGGGCATGCGGAAAAAGCGCTTTTCCCCGCCCTCCGGTCCTCTCCATCGGCTGTTTCAGGAGCCTCCCGCAAAAAGCAAATTCCTAGCATTCAAACGAAATCTTGGCAAAGCGGAGCGGAGAGCTACGCTCGCGACCAATGAATTGGGTCGCCAAAACCACCACGACCCGCAGCCACCGATCCCTTGCGGACGGCTTTTCTTCTCTGACCACTGCTCACTCGACACTTTTCACTTCGTCCCTCCCCGTTTCCCTCGCCCTCCGAACCGCCCCCGGCTCTTTCAGCGGTCCTCGCCCCAACCGACCCACAGAAGCAAATTGATTCACGATTTTTTTCGGATTCTGAAACCGCCATTCATGAAGACAAACTTTCGCGCAACACTGTACGGGGCTGGCCAAAATTTCCTGCTGCTTTCAAGTTTGATCTTCGTCGGTTCTTGCAAGAAACCAGTTGCTCCAAACCACCCTGTTGAAACAAAGTCGGCGCAAGTCCAGGTTCAGGCCGCACAGCCTCCGGCATCCCAGCAGCCTCCGGCGTCTCCGCTTCCGGCAGGCAATTTTAAAGAACCGGCCAGTGTATCCTTCTCGTTAGACGATTCCGGAACTTCTGCCGTCATGACCTCGGACTTTGTGTTCGGCTCGTCCTCTTGGACCGTTCGATCTTACGTAGCTAGCACTTCGATTGAGCATCGGGACCGCAGTTACGGTCCATATTCTGATCGGGAGACCCGCACCTTGTATGATGCGCTCCTCAAGTATCTCCAATGGGAGGAGCAGGCGAAAGACACCAATCCGCCCTCATTCTCGAAAGAAATTCCTGGAGATTTGCACCGTTTTCACACCGATGACAGCTTTGCTCCAACCGCGGTGTTTGTTTGGAAAGCCGAGAAGGCCGCCGAACAAGATGCGTTGGGGGCGAGACTATCTGCCTTGGGGGGAGAGCAGGCAAAACAGGAATCAGGGCCGCGCGCTATTTTGGTTTTGAATCTTTCTTCGCAGGACCGGATATGGGGACGCAACCTCACTACGGAAGAGGTTCGCGAATTTGTCGTCTGCCTGGAGCAAGTGGCACGTTGCCAGAAGAGTTTCAACATCGAATACAATCAGAAAATGGGGCAAAAATTTGCGGCCAGAAAGAAAGAGCAGCAATTGATGGACAGCTTCAAGTAGGAGCGCAACACCACCAAGGAAACAGCCATGGAATGCAAACCGAACATCGCCAAATTTCTCATTGGCATCGCATGTATTGCTGCGACGACGGCCGGTGCGCAGCCGGAAAAATCTTTATCGTCCGCGGAATTGCTTCAGACAGCGCAGAATTATTATCGAGGCAATGGCGTGAGCCAGAATTACGCCGAAGCGTTCAAATTCTTCAAGAAATCCGCCGAACTTGGAAATAATGATGCAATCGAATCGCTGGGTAGCTGTTATTTGAGGGGCGTGGGCGTCTCGCCAGACCCGGTAGCAGCGGCGGAGTATTTTGAGAAAGCCGCCCTAAGCGGAAAAGTGTATTCCAAGAACCAACTCGCACTGATGTATCAAACTGGTAAGGGCAAGCCCAAGGATGAGGCAAAGGCACTGGCGATTTTTGTAGAAACGGCCGAAAATGGCGATTCCCAAGGTCAGGTGCAAGCTGGCCTCGCATTTGAGTCCGGCATTGGCACAATCAAAGATCAAACAAAGGCGTTACACTGGTATTCGAGAGCAGCCTATGACGGCTATGCCTATTCCCAGTTTCACCTAGGGCGCTGTCATGAGATGGGAATAGGAACGCAGGTCGATATCAACGAAGCGATGGACTGGTACAGCAGGGCGTCCAGAGGCGGCGATCTGAATGCTATTTACGCGCTCGGAATATGCTACGAAGGCGGAAAAGGATTTCCTGCGGATCAGGCAATGGCCGTTAAACATTTTTCTGCCGCCGCTTCCAAGGGGCATGAAGGCGCTATGATCGCACTCGGGAATTGTTATGCCGATGGGCGAGGTGTGCCACGCGAGCCGACCACGGCCTACGTCCTTTTCAAAAAGGCATTTTTCGCTTCATCAATGAGGGCCAATGTAGAGGAGCCTATTGGTCGTATAAAAGGCCTCTTGAGCGACGCTGAAATTTCAAAAGCGGAGCAGGACGCGCTGGATTGGGCTGTCGCAAATGGATATGTCGCCCAAATCCAGCTTCCCGAAGATTCACCCCTCAGACATCGCGATCCTCTACCGGGGGAACCTAGCAAGAGGCCCGTAAGCGAAGCGGAGCTGGCTGCCCTGAAGGCGATCCTGTCAGATCAAAGTGTCGACGGCGGTGGCAAGGCGAGCGCTGTGGAGAGCTCTGATACCTCGACTGCCGCCGACGGTGAGTCCATCAAGAATCTTGCAGGTGACATTAAGGTGACAACGAATGCGGACGGAGAAACCAGTTGGACATTAAATGGGAAGACAATTTTCGAATCCGGTCATTTGCATGGGTCCGGTCCGGTAAATGGGTCCGGTCCGGTGAATGGGGGCGTTTCGCCTGGCGGAGGATTTATTCATTTTGGGGCTTTGAAAGAAAGTGTGAATCGAAGAGGCCCCTTGGCCTTTCGCAAGGTAAATGGTTCTTTAGAGTATCTCGGAGAGGTAACGGACTCCGTTGTCGGGGCGGTCAACAACTCTGGAATTCTCTCAGGCGGCAGAAAGTTGAATGATGAGTGCTTCGTCGAGGTGTTGCGTTGGAAGGACGCGGGACAATTGATGATGAGCGCCTATTGTCGCCAGCGGGGAGTGGACGGGTTTGAAGTTTTTGATTTTCCATGTTTATGGGACATCAACCAAAATCGCTTCACCTATGCTCCCGATGAATCCGCCAAAAAAGCGAAAGTGAGCTATTTCGCACAAGAAGCGGAATCGCATCAAGCTGTCCCAACTGCCCCGATTACGGGCGGTCCCGTGGCCATTGGGGAGGCCGCGGAGGCCAGTATCTCCGCCTTTTTAACCGCCTTTTACGGCACGCTGCTGAAGGGTAATTCCCAAGCATGGGCAGGAATGTTTACGGCCAAGCCTTATTACTGCTATACCAACACGAATGTTGCGAGGGAATTTCTTGTTAACGAATGCAACAAGGTGTGTACCGCCTGGCCGCAGCGAACTATCAAACGCGGCACGGAAAAATTTGAACTTTCGAACAATGGCGAGAATGCCATCGTAACGGTCTCATCCGCCTTCGATTACGCGAATCCATCTGGAGCCAGGATGTCGGGCACATCTAATCTGAAACTGGGAATCGAATGGAACAAGGACCGTTGGTTAATCAGTAGCTATGAGGAAAGTGTAATCGTATCTTCTGGTGTGAAGGGAGCTGGAAATCCGGCGACATCGTACAGCCACTATCATGGATCCATCGGAAAATTTGAAGCCAAATGGGATGTTTTGTGGAAGGAAAATGGAGAAGTGGAAGGATTCTATTTTTTAAAAAATAACAACCCGGATTTCAAGTTTCAGCTAAAAGGAACCAACATCAAAGAGGGGGAATTGATTGTTGACGAATATGTTAACGGGGCGGTTACCGCCAGATTCTTTCTTTCGAAGGCGAAGCAGAATGGTGTCGTGGTTTGGACTGGCAGTAGACAGTGCGACATCGAACCCAAGCTGTTGCCCGTCACGTTGACCAAAGATTGAGACCATCGTGATGCGGGGAAACGTAGACCTTCAGTCCGCGCTGTTACCGCCCGCCTCGCGGATAATTTCCTGAAACACATCAACCTCTGCCGTCGCGAACCGCGTGAGCGTTGGATCTTTACTGAGATCGACAAAATAGAGGCCAAAGTCGGTGTTGGGATCGAAAGGGTGACCCCATTGTAAGCGGTCTATCCCGGGCCACTATTCATGCGGCATCATAACAAGCATACATACCCTGTATGCAACCTATGCCGCCAATCGCGATGAGCCGATCGCACTATGAACTAATTGCTTGAATAATATCTTGTCACCGAATCAAATTTGTGTGAATTGCGAGGAGTGAAAATAACTACGAATTCGCACCGAAAAGCATTGCGGCGCACCGGTCGCGTTTGTTTGGCCTTTTTCGCCTCCCTGTGGTTTTTTTCGTGCTCGAAGAGGGAATCAGAACAAAAAAAAATCAAAGAAGACTTTGCCTCCCTCGCTGCTGCTCTAGCCGCTTATCAGCAAGAGTGCGGCACGTTTCCAACCACCTCTCAAGGTCTGCAACCGCTCGTCCAAAAGCCAACTACCATTCCAATTCCGAGGAGATGGAGCCAGAAAATAGCAGCGTTGCCTACTGATCCTTGGGGAAATCCATATGTATACAGGTATCCGGGCGCGTTCGATTCGACTATTTATGAAGTAATCAGCACCGGGCCCGACGGAAAACAGAATTTCCATGGCTCCTCGACCGACGACATTAGCAGCCAGAATCCAACTACTATCGAGGCGCTAGTGCCCAGCGAGGCGGAGCAGGCAGGGGTGGGATTGACCACTGCAAAAGCTCAAAGGGCTTTCAACAAACTCAACCTTGGTCCTGGAGTGGCGGTCGTCAAAGGAGTAAGGCTAAACAAGGGAAAGGGACCAGAAACCGTCGATCTGAATCTAACAAACTTCCAATATCTTGACACTTTCCAAAAGTCAAAAAGCTATTCGGGTGCTGCCGAGGCTACCTTTCAAGGCTATACTGACGGCCACTGGACTCTAAAGGAAATGCACTTCTTTTTGGCGACTGCGGAAAGCGCCAATTTTACTTATGATCTCGATATTGAGTAGAATCTATCGGTCTCCTTTTTCCTTTCGCGATCATGGAAATCTTTTTCAAGCTCACAACCGTCGGCTCGTGCTCTCAGCTCGGCTGAACGGGATCAGTAGTAACAGATCATATCAAAGGGTTTTCCTGAGGGTTTTCGAGGACGAGTTATGGGCGTGATTCGCCGGGCCAGGATGCTTTGGCATTTTGGCCTTGTCGGTTTCTTGGACCTTGGCGGCTTGAGGACCGGTGCGTTTTGAAAGCCCGTGATTAACCGGCAATCCTTGAAATCACCCGTTCCCCGCCTTACAACCCCGCAGCCTCACATGCCCGATCTCGAGAACAACGATCCCACCGAAGCCCCATGGGCGCCCCGGCGCGATCCCTCGGGCAAACGATTTTTCAGCCGCATGCTGCCATGGCTGGGCGCACTCTTGTTGCTCGCGGCGGTGGCATGGGGCTTGTGGCCGAAGCCAATTGCCGTCGAAACCGGGCCGATCACCCGCGGACCGCTGACGGTTGGCGTTTCCGAGGAAGGAAAAACCCGTGTCCGCAATCGTTACGTGGTGGCGGCACCTTTGGCTGGAAAAATGCGGCGCGTGCCACTCAAACCCGGCGACGATGTGGTCGCAGGCAAAACCCTTCTAACAGCGATCGAACCGGTGGCGCCACCCTTGCTGGATCCCCGCGCACGGACCGAGGCCGAAGCGATGGTCGCCATGCAGGAAGCCACCCGCAAACAAACGTCGGAAGCCGTGGCGGCAAAACAGGTCGCGCTCGACATGGCAATCACTGATCGCGACCGTCTTCGTTCGGCCACGGTAAAGGGAGCCGTCTCGCAACTGGAGCGCGATCGCGTCGAAGGCGAGGCATCGATGCGCGCCGCCGAGTTGCGTTCCGCGGAATTTTCGCTGCAGGTCATCGACTACGAACTCGCACGCGCGAAGGCGGCCTTGGAGCGGCCCGAATCGATTTCTCCCGGCAATCTCGTCGAAGTAAAATCCCCCGTCTCCGGCCGCGTGCTGCGGGTCATGCAGGAAAGCGAAACCGTGGTGGCGCCGGGCATGGCGATCCTGGAAGTCGGCGATCCCACCGATATCGAAATCGAAGCGGAAATCCTTTCGCGCGATGCGGTTGCAATTCATCCAGGCGATGCGGTCGAGGTTGACCAATGGGGTGGCGACAAGCCTCTAACAGGTCGCGTGCGCCGCATTGAACCGGCCGC
>JANMJQ010000191.1:0-16089 GCA_031371445.1 Akkermansiaceae bacterium | reverse complement strand
GCTGCTTCAGGTAGGCCGGGCCAATCCCGAGTTTCAGCCATAATTCGTCGACGGCGCGATACAACACCGTTCGAGCAAATTGAACCCCCACGAACATTCCTAACTCGAAGTCGCTAGGTCCAATGGAGAGACCGCTCTCCGACTTCCGCTCCATCATTCCAATTAGGCCCTTGGCAGTGTCGGCTTCTGCAGAGTTGCCCAGTGATCGATACTTTTCAATCAACTTAAAATACTTCCGCGTTTCCTTTTTGACGATCGGATAGAGCCACGTGGGAACTCCCCAATCCCACGGGTACTCGAAATTTCGCAAATCCCAGTTCCAGCATTCCCCTTCTCGCCATGCCAGCACCCACTCGGATCCTTCGGGAGCTTTTTCCGGGCACGCCATCGGACGCGGAGGACCAACAACAACTGGTATCCCTGTCGAGATTTCTGAACTCCTAACTTGAACGGGGACCTTGCCGAAAACCCTAAACCCATTTGAAAACCTGAGCATTGCTGCTTCCCGCAAACAAAAAGGCATTTGCGCTAGAAGTTCCGCCAAGATCCACCAACTCCCAGATCTGCGGTCGTCTGCTGTTGGGCGATATTTCTCGTCTTCAAGCAATCGAACAACAACCTTCCACTTCTGAAGCTCATCATCTTCCAACCGCCCTATCGGATCCGCTTTCTCGACAGTAGCTTCAAGTGCTTGAACTTCCGATGGGCGGAGTCCTGGACCTCCTAAAAGTGTCGGGTGCCGGCGTGGGGATTTGCCAGTAACCATCGCGAGCTTTTCGATGCTCAACTGCTGGTCCGGATCCAGTTGCTGCAATCCGAGTTCATTGAGCACGAATTCTCGTCCCCCCACATCATTTTGCGCCGGCTCGCTTTTCTTTCGCTTTGACATCGGTGGGTTCAGCAATCACTCCCCATCGCGGGAGGCAATTTTTACTTTCCGGTTACTTTCCGTTTAGAGGTGCATTTGGGTGCGTTTTTTGACGAACTTATTTAAGAGAAGCGAAATTTAAAATCGACGTAAACCATTGGGTTTATGTTATTTATGAAAATGCCCCCGTCGTGAATCGAACACGAATTTACAGTTTAGGAAACCATCGTTCTATCCATTGAACTACGGGGGCCGCGAAGCGGGCTTGGAATAGCCCGCGCGGTGAAATGAGGCAAGCGGCTTGTGGCGATGCGCTGCCTGCCATCACGGTCCGGTCGAAATCGCTTTGAGCCGGACGAAGCGGTGGCCGGCGTTGCCGAGTGGAATGAGCACGGTGACGTCGTCGTCGGCAGCGCCATTTTCCGTGACGGTGACCGCTCCGCCGCTTGAGGCGCCGACCGGTATCGCGGGAACGCTGGTCCAGTCGCCGAGGCCGTTGGAGATTTCAACGGATAGGGTTGTGTCGGTTTGGGAAGCGTCGCTGCGTTTGAAATGGAAAGCGATGTTCGATCCGTCGGTGGTTTGCGTGGGCAGTGCCGTTGGTGACGCTGCAATGGGACTGCTACCGAGGACAAATTCCAGCAGGTTGCAGATATTGTCCTTGTCGGGATCCGCACCCGGAAGTTTGTCGCCGGCGCTGAGGGGGGGGCTGTTGTAGGTAGTGATCCACGAGCCGAAGGGACTGCTGCCGCCGGGCAGCGTGAGGGTAGCCTGAGTTGATGAGTAGTTGACGACGTAGCCGTTAGGCACGCTGCCAAAGGTGCCAGTCAGTGGATTGCCCTGCGCGATGACATAGCTGGCTTGGGTGAAGCCGCCGGCCAGGAGCGAAACTGTTAGATTGCAGCCGCCCAGGTTGAGCGGACCCATGACCCGCAATTGGTCGGCTGAGGCGCCATTGATTTCAACGGCAAGTGTCGCACCTGTTAGAATGGCGGTTGCGGCGGTGAGCATGCCGGGGCTGTTGCCGGGAGCGATGATCGCGCCGGGATCGACGCTCAGGTCACCCACGAATCCCGCACCGCCCAAGGTCGCGCCATTGGCCACGCTCACGTCGCTGTCGCTGAGATCGCGGTTCACTTTCAAGGTGCCGTCTTCGACGTCAATGGGCGCCGTGTAAACATCAGTCGGCAATGCCCCGGCCAACGGAGCCAGCACTAGGGTGCCGTCCCCTTGCTTGTCGATGCCGGCATCCGGGAACAAGTTGGTGATGTTGCCGGAGACATCGATGCGGTCGGCGGTTTGGGGGATCGCAATCACGGTTTCCCGCTCATAGGTCATGGGTCCTCCGAGCGTGACATTGGCGGGACTGGCCGGCGTGTCGTTCTGCAACACCAACTGCGGCAGGGCGGCACCCGGACCGGTGGCTTTGAAATCGATCGACGCATCCGATGTCGTGCTGACGGTTGGTGCGAATACCAATTTCCCGGCGAAGACATTGAGATCAACTGTGTCGGGGATCACTGGAACGTCGGCGAAGATCATCGATGCCGAGCTACCGGCCGCACCGACGTCGCGGCCGAAATCGATGACACCGGTGAAGCCAGTGGTGTCGCCGAAAAAGGAAACGGCGCTCGTGCCCATGGCATTTACGTTGAGGCTCTGGCCGTCGGGGATGGCACCACTCAATCCGCCTTCGAAGACGAAGTTTTTATTGAGCGCGACGCTCATGTCGACTCCGCCGTTCATGGTGAGCAGTCCGGCGAGCGTGCCATTGTCGGTCACGGTGAAAGCGGAAGGATCGGCGCCGGCGATGGGGGGATCGACGACGATGCTTTGCGAGTAATTCCCATTCGAAGCAGTGAAGGTCATTTCACCACCACCGAGCGTTGTGGGCGGTGGCGTGAAGCCGCCGCCGGGAAGGGCGGGTGCGGGTTGATAGCTGCCGCTTTCGACAATGATGCGGCCGGTAAAATTCGAATTATTCAACTGGCTGTTGATGAACAATTTCCCGAGGCCGCAGACGATGATGTCGCCGCCGCCGCTAATGATGCTGCCATTGCCACCGAGACTCATCGTTGCAAATTCATCGCTGCCGGTGTCCAGGCGGACTGACGAGCCGGTGGGGATTGTCAGATCGCCTGCGATGAAGACCGATTCGTTGGCGGCGGTCGCCAGGCTCTTGATGGTGCGGGTGCTGCCGACCGGCCCGGCGACGATGGTGATGTCAGCCGTGTCACTGAGTCCGCCGGCGTTGCCTGCAATGGTGCCGATCCGCAGGGTGGCGCTCATCGAACTGCTGTAACCGATGTTGATCGGACCGGACGACATGGTGCCGGGTGACGATTGCAGGGTGCCTTCGCGGATGTCATAGCTGATGTTGTTTGATTGCGTTGTCGGCAGTTCGAAGGTGCTGGTGCCGGTTTTCAAAATGTGCAGAACATCCCCAAAGTTAAATGGCTGGACGAACATGTTGGTCTGTAGCACTGAGCCGAACTTGACGGTTTCAGTGCCGTTGCCGGTGAGGGTCAGGTTGAGGTTGGCGGTGATGTAATTTTGAATCGTATAAGAAATGCCATTGGAGGTTTCGTTCACGATCGAAGCGCCGTCCACGAAGAAGAGATTCGGATCGCCAAAGCCCGGCGTCGGGCTGCCGATGATGCTTGTGCCTGTGCCAGTGGCTCCGGTGGATCCGCCGTTGAGATGCAGTTGGGCGATGCCAAACATGTTGAAGGTGAAGCCCGAGTTGTTGCCGCGATCATTGGTGGCGTTGTAGGTCGTGGGGGTGGTTGGGTTAACGGGTGTGGGGTTGTTGAAAAACTTGAGAATCATCGGCACCGAAGTGCTTCCAACCGGAGCGTTGCCGCCGATCGGCGGAGCTTCGGCGAGTGTCCATTTCGAGGCATCGCTCCAGGTTCCCGTGTTGCCGGCCCAGACGTACTCCTGTGGATCGCGGGTCACGACCAGCGTGTAGACCCGGTTGGCGATGCCATCCTCGGCGGTTACTACGATGTCTATCGTATTTTCGCCGATCGCGAGGCTGATGGGGCCGCTCGCATTGCCGGGAAGGACCGTCGCATTGTTCACTTTGACCGTCGCCGAGCCGTCAGCGATTGTGGGTGTGACGGTGATTGAGGTGGTTGCATAGGAAACGTGCGAGGTGTAGTCGGTCTCCGCGCTTGAGAAGGTGGGCGCCAATGTGCCGGAGCTGGTGGTCAGGTTGGCGAGGTCCGCGTTCGTCGAGGGAATGCCGCGGTGGACGGTAATTTCGTAGGTCGTTTCGCTGGTGCCATCCTCGGCGAGGACCCGGACGGTGATCGTGTTGCTGCCATTGACGAGAACGATGGGTTCGCTTTGGCTGCCAGAGAGAACGGGATCATTGTCAACGGTGACCGCGGCTCCCGGGTCGGCAACCACTGGCGTTACAGTGATGTTCGAAACAACGCCGGAAACATTGGCATCGTAGAAATGGACGCCGCTTGCAAAGGCGGGAGTGAGCGTGCCCTTGCTGAGGGCAAGGCTTGCCAGGTTCGAGTTGGTGGAAAGCGGCAGTCGGGTGACCACCAGATGGTAAGTCAGCGGTGTGCCGTCCTGGGCGGTCGCCACCACATCGATCGGATTCGAACCCTCGATAAGCGGAAACGAAGGACTGGCATTTCCGGAAGTCACCGGGTTGCCACCGACCGTGACACTTGTATGACTTTCCGCCACGGTTGGAGTGACGGTGAGCGAGGCGACCGCATGGGTGACGGTGGTGGTGTAGTTGACGGTGGAGCTGGCAAAGGCGGGGCTGAGCGTGCCAGCGCTTGTTGACAGGTCGGCGAGGTTTGCGTTGTTGCTCGGCGTCGCAAAGGTGAGGTCGCCGCCGTTGCGGGTGCCATTCACGTTTACGCCCTTGACGCGGAAATGATAGGTCGTGCCCGGCGTCAATCCGATAAGCCCTGCAGTTACGGCGGTTGTAGTACTTCCGGTGACCGTGGATGGAACGGCAGCCACGTTCGTGCCGTAGGTGGCGAGGGTGCCAAGATTGAATGAGGCCGTGGTGCTGGCGTTGTTCGCATTCACGGTGCCGTTCAAGGTGGCGCTGGTGCTGGTGACCGACGACGCGGCCAAGGTCGTGACCTGCGGAACCGGTCCGGTGGGCGCGGCTGCGGCGACCATTGCGAGATTGTGCACCGCGCAGCCGATCGTGCTTACGCTCGTGAATCGTTCGCCAGCCGCCAGATCGATGGTCGATACGAGGACGGGCACCGGACTGCTGGAGTAATTGCCTGTTCCCAATTGGACGCTGCTGTTATCGCCCCATGACGTCAGTGTGCCATCGGAACAAATCGCCAGGCTGTGACTGGAGCCCGCGTAAATGTTTGTCACCGTCCTGCCTACGAGCACTCCGTTGCTGATGACTGCCACGGGACTGGGGCGTTGTGTGGTCGTGCCGTCACCGAGCTGGCCGGCCCAGTTGTAACCCCAGGCCGCGATGCTGCCATCCGTGCACAGGGCCAGGCAATGTCCGAAACCCCCGGCGGAAATGCGCGACACCGACTTGGTGGAAAGCAGGCCCGTGCGATCGACGAGGACCGGGGCGTTGCGCTGATTGGTCGTGCCATCGCCGAGTTGGCCCCCGTTGTTGGTGCCCCATGCGGCGATGTTGCCATCCGTGCATAGCGCCAAGCTGTGGTATTGCCCCGCGGCGATGGCGATCACTGACTTGCCATTCAACGCACCCACATTGAGCAGCGAAACCGGAACCTTGCGTTGGGTAGTGGTATTGTCGCCGAGCTGACCCATGAAGTTGCCGCCCCATGATACGATCGATCCATCGGAGCAAAGCGCGAAACTGTGGTATTGGCCTGCCGCAATCGCGACGACAGATTTGCCCGCGAGTACTCCGGCAACATAGACCGCGGTTGGTGTTGTGCGGCGGGTTGTGCTGTTGTCGCCCAACTGCCCGAACGAATTGTCGCCCCAGGCATACACGGATCCGTCGGAGCAAAGGGCGAGGCTGTGATAACTGCCGGCTGCGATCGCTACCACCGTCTTGCCGTTAAGGGTCCCGGACATCGTCACCGCCACGGGCACGGTGCTGGCAGTGCTGCTGTTGTTTCCAAGCTGTCCGAACGAATTTTCGCCCCAGCTTGCCAGCGTTCCATCGGAGCACAACGCGAGGCTATGGTCCCCGCCGGCGGCTTCGGCGATGACGACTTTTTCTAACAGTTGGCCGCTTTGATTTACGGCGCCCGCTGTAGGGGAGCCAAACGCGCCGCCGGTGCCCAGCTTGCCAGAGCTACCCGCACCCCAGGCGACTGGCCGCACGTTGGCCCATTGCAGCACGAGATCGTTGCCGGTTCCGCCGTAGTAGTTTGCGATGAAATCGTAGGTGATGTTGTTAAACGTGAGAGCGACCGCCTGGCCTTGCGCGAGGTTGCCGAAGCGGCCGTTGAGGAAAGGCAGGCCGGTGTAGTTGATGACCGTGAGTGTCGTGCCGGTCACCGGAGCGAAATTCAAAACGAAGGTGATGTCTCCCGCCGGCGTGTAGCTGGCGGTTGTCATCGGGATATCGGTGGCGCTGTTCCACGTTGCGATGAATGCGGCACGGGTGATGTCGACGGTGTAGGTTCGCGTCGTGACTCCATCTTCAGCGATAACGCGGATGGTGATGGTCGAAGTTCCCACCGGCAACGCGACGGCAGCACTCGCCTGGCCGGATGCGACGGTGACGTTGTTGACCTTGATCGTCGCATGTGACTCAGCCACGGTCGACGTGACGGTGAGCGATGGCGTGAGGTGGGTGACGCTCGCAGTGTAGGCCGGCGTTGCCGCCGAGAAAGCGGGTGAAAGCGTGCCCGCGCTGATGGCGAGATTGGAAAGATCGGCGATGATTGAAGGCGCCGCGCGGGTGATGCCGATTGTATAAATGAGTGGGGTCGTTCCATCCTGTGCGGTGACCTTGACGGTGATCGTGTTGTTTCCCACCGCGAGATTGATGGGAGCGCCGGCAGCGCCCGACGAGGTTGTCACGTTGTTCACCTTGAGCGTTGCGGTGTTGTCCGCCACGGTGGCGGTTACGCGGACGCTTGAGGCGGAATAGGCGACAGAAGCGTTGTAACTGAAAGTGCCGCTCGCAAAGCCCGGCGACAGCGAGCCAGCTGTTAGAGCGAGGCTCGCGAGATTTGCGTTCGTCGATGGCGCGCGGGTAACGACAGTGGTATAGGTTTTCGTGGTGGTGTTGTTTTGCGCCTTCACCACCGTGGTGATGGTGTTGTTGCCCACGTTCAGCGCGATCGATCCGCTCGGCGAGCCGGATGTCACCGTGACGTTGTTGACCTTCACCGTGGCAGTGGAGTCCTGGACGGTGGGCGTGACGGTGATCGATGTCGTACCGTTCGGCACGCTGGCTGTGTAACTGGTGGTGGCGCTGGCGAAGGCCGGGTTGAGCGTGCCGGTACTCAGCGCGAGATTGTTGAGGTTTGCATTGGTGGAGGGCGCGCGGTTCACTCCCACGAGGTAGGTCCCGACAACGGTGGAACCCGTCAATACGCGGACGGTGATTGTGTTGTTGTTCACCGCGAGCGTGATCGGGCCGCTCGCGTTGCCCGAGGCCACGGGGACGTTATTCACCGTCACCGAGCCGGGACCGGTGATCGTCGGGGTGATCGTGACCGAGCTGGTCGCATTCGAAACCGAGGCCGTGTAGCTTGTCGTCCCGGTGACGAAGGCTGGTGACAAAGTGCCGACACTGAGTGAAAGCCCCGTCAGTTGCGTTGAAGCGAGTGCGCCGGCCTGCGTCAGGACGAAGTCGTCCACGGGAATGTTCCGGTTGGTGGCAAAGTTGGTGTAAACCGAAACCAACTCCATCCTCGCAATTGTTTGGCCTGATGGGGCCGTGAACGTAAATGCTTTCGGCGCAGCGTTGATAAGAGGTGAGGATTCGCCAAACGATCCAAGGTATGACCCCGCCGAATTATAAAAGTCAGCGTGCCAAGTGTCGGTCGAACCGTAGCCGAATTTACCCGCACGTGTAAGCGCGAACGCCGTCAACTGCGGACCGAAATCAAAGCGCATGGTATGCGATTCACCCACATCGTTGCTCTCGGGCCCCCCGCCCCCGTGTTGGATCAGCAAATTCGGCGGGCTGGGAATGGTGGTGTTACCGCCAAGCTGCGCATCCACCAGCGGCGGGCCCGCATGGGCCGCGCCGAAGTAGGTCACACTGGGGATTCCATAGGCCGCCAGGAAATTCGATGCCTGGGCGCCGGTGGGCAAGTTGTCAAAGTTGATCGTCACCACGCTTCCACCCGCGCTCAACGTGTCGCGGTAAATGTTCGACTCCGAGCCATCGACTCTAACAAAAGCGTAGTCGAAACCATTGGGACCCCAGCTCGGATGGCTCTCATCCACTCCCGGGGTTTGGGTCAAGTTGGTCTTGCCCGTGCCATTGATGCTCATCAACCACAGTTCGGTGCTGCCGGGGGTGGAAGTGCTGGCCTGATAGATAACCTTCGTGCCATCGGGGGAAATGTCCGGATTGAGATTAAAGACCCCCGAGGCTCCGTCGGTGGTAAGTTGCACGGGCGGGGGGCCGCCCGAGGTGCTGTAGAGCCAGATGTCGAAACCGGATCCGCTTGGCATGCTGATGGCGAGTTTTGATCCATCTGCGGACAGCGCCATGCCCCGCGTGCCAATGGAAGAATCGCTGGCTGTTAGAACGGTGGTGCCCGTCGTATTGGTATCCGGGGCGGGGTTAAACAGCGAGAAATAGAATGCCGTGCGGATCGTCAGCGAATTCGCGCCGCCGCTGTTTGGTTGGTCGCGCCATGCGACCGTAGAGCCATTGCGCGAAGCCACGAAGGCATTGCTGTATCTGCCCCCCGGCACGAACAGCTTGCGCGTGAAGGCCGCATCATTGCCATCCGCGACCGTGCGGGTAAATGGGGCCTGCAACGTATCGAAGGCCATCAGCTCATGGAAGTTGTTTGTCTCGACGCACAGCAACCAGTTCGTGTTGCCCAACCAACTGATCAGCGTGGTGTAGCCGTAAGGCGGCTGCACCAGGCCGGTGACCAAGGTCGTGTCGGCAGTGCCATCCGCATTGATACTACAAGGATTGTAGTTACCGGACCCATTCTTCCGCAGGAACGCGATCTTGCCGTTGGTGGGATGCCACTTGGGTGAAATTTCGTCGAAGCCGTTGTTGGTGAGTCTTACCGCGGTTGTTGGCGCTGCGGGCGGGTCTTGTCCTACAACGACGAAATTATTCGTACGGTTTGAGCCGGCGGAGACCCTCATGAAGCGCTCGCCAGCTTCGAGATTGTTGGTGCTGACCACCACGGGCAACTGGCTGCTGGTGGTGGTGCCATTTCCCAACTCGCCATAAGTGCCATCACCCCATGAGACCAGCGTCCCATCTGCACATAGCGCGAGGTTATGGGCAGCTCCGACTCCAAGGGCGACGACGGGTTTTCCGGTCAAAGCCCCGGGCGGCAGGACCGCGACCGGCACATGGCTATCGTTGGTGCTGTTATTGCCGAGTTGATAGCAGGCGTTCCATCCCCAGGTTGCGGGTGAACCATTCGAGCACAAGGCGGTGCTGTGAAACTGGCCCGCGGAAACCGACAGCACCGTTTTTCCCGAAAGGAAGCCGAAGCTGTTCAAGGCCACTGGCTCCAATACATTCGAGCTGCTATTGTTTCCAACCTGACCCGACCCGTTGTCGCCCCAGCCTACGACAGTGCCATCCGAACAAAGCGCGAGGTTGTGTCCATGGCCTGCGGAGATCGAAATGACCGACTTGCCTGACAGCGCGCCCGAGGCTGTGACAGCCACGGGGACGTGACTTTCAGTGGTGTTGCCATTGCCGAGTTGACCAAAAAGATTTTGCCCCCATGTGTACATCGTTCCATCGGAGCAAAGCGCCAGGCTGTGGAACCGCCCGGCTGAAATCGCAACGACTGGTTTGCCGGAGAGCACGCCCGAATGGACCACCGTGACGGGGACGTTGCTGGTAGAAACACTGTTGTTTCCCAATTGCCCACAGTCGTTGTAGCCCCATGCGGCGACTGTGCCATCGGAGCAAAGCGCAAGGCTGTGCATTTCACCCGCAGCCACCGCGATGACTTTCTTGCCCGCGAGTGCTCCGCTCGTGAGGACTTGGGTGGGTGTGAGCGTGTTGGTGAAGTTGCCGACGCCAAGTTCGCCAAGCTGATTTTTCCCCCACGCGGCGACTGTGCCATCGGAACAAAGCACGAGGCTATGAAAGGTGCCGCCGGCTTCGGATAGAACCGATTTGCCCGCGAGCGCGCCGACCATGTTCACGGCCTCCGGTGTCGAACTATTTCCGGGCGTGTTGCCGCCGACCTGGCCGTAAAGGTTTCGTCCCCAGCCCATCAGCCGGACGTCCGCCCATTGCAGAACCAGATCGTTGCCGGTGCCGCCGTAATAGTTGGCGATGAAGTTATAATTTTTCCCCGCATAGGTCATCGTCACCGCCTGGCCCTGTGTAAGGCTATTGAAGGTGCCGTTGATGAAACTCAGGCTCGTCATTTTCACAACGGTTAGATCGACGGCGGCTGACGGCGCGAAATTGAGTGTGAACGTGATGGGAACACCACTGGCGTTATAGTTCTGGCTCGCCGTCGTCACCGGAACGTCCAATGCGGAATTCCAGGAGGCGGTCAGAGCCCGTGCGGAAATCTGCAGGGCGAGCATCAGGCAGGCGGCCAGCACCGCGGCCCGGGAAGGGATTCGTTTCATGATCGTGGGATGGTTGGATCTGATGTCTTGTGGGCTCCGCTTTTCAGATGACGAAGCACGAGCGACGGCTCATCCGGGGGGATTTGCCGCGAACTTATGGAGGGGGAAATAGAACATTAGATTTAGCCCAAAAAGCCCTTGGGCGCAAGGGGATTCGGGTCTCGCGCTTGCCCCCCAACCCGCAGACTATAAGGGATTTTACGGATTTCCGAACCGTCTCGCGTGCGCTTCGACGGCCAGGCGGATGCCAGCCGCTTTGTGGAGCGTTTCCTCGTACTCGGCGACCGGGTCCGAATCGGCCACGATGCCTGCGCCGACGTGGTAGGTCAGCTTCCGCCCCGCGCGGACGAGGGTCCGGATGGCGATATTGAACTGGCTCTCGCCGTTGAAGCCGAGCCAGCCGATCGCACCGCAATAAACGCCGCGGGGGGCAGCTTCGAGTTCGCGGATGATTTCCATGGCGCGTCGTTTTGGCGCGCCTGTGATGCTGCCGCCGGGGAAGCAGGCGGCGAGGGCTTCGACGGCATCGAGACCGCCCCGCAGGCGGCCGGTGACGGTGGAAACGAGATGATGGACCTGCGCGAGCGATTCGAGGCGCAGCATGTCGGCGACCTCGACGCTGCCGAACTCGCAGACCTGGCCGAGGTCGTTGCGCAGCAGGTCGGTGATCATGACCAGCTCGGCGATTTCCTTCGGTGAAGTCTGCAATTCGTAAGCCGAACGGCGGTCGTCGTCGGGATCGGCGAAGCGCGGGCGGGTGCCTTTGATGGGTCGGGTTTCGATGCCGCGGCCGGAGATTTTCAGAAAGGTTTCCGGCGACGAGCTGAGGATTTCCCGGTCGTCGAGATGCAGGTAAGCGGCCATCGGCGCGGGTGTGGCGTCGCGCAGCAGTTCATACAGACTGAACAATGAGCCACCCTGAACGCTGGCTTCGAAGGCTTGGGCGAGGTTCACCTGATAAATGTCACCGGCGGCGATCCATTCCTTGGCCCGCTGCACGCATGAGATGAAATCGGGCCGCTTGGTCCGCGCTTCGAAGGCACCAATTTCAGGAAGCTCATGCGTTGTTTCCGCGAGGCAATCGGAGAGGTCGCCGATTTCCGTCCAACAGCCGTCATCGTGGGTGAAGACGAGCATTGCCGGATAATCGCCGAAAACGAATCCGCCCTCGTAATCGACCCAACCGCAAAGCCCGCCCAGAGGAAATCCGTGGTCGCCCGCCGTGTTTGCCGCCTGCCGGACTGCTCCGCGCAGGGCCTCGCGATCCGCGGTGCAATGGATCGATCCGCGCAAGACACGCGACGGGCGCGCGGCGATGACCGATGCGGCACCCGGGGTGGCTGTGGGCACATTTCCCGCCGTATCGAAAAACACGAGGCCACCGAGATGTTGCAGCCGCGCGGCGACTTCCACCGGCGTCATGCCCTCAAGCCGCCGGGGCCGGTGCGGATGCTGGATCGCCGCTGTCGCCATCGCGGCCCCAGCATCCGCCGCCGGCGCGCCATGGCAAGCGGGAACCGGCGGGGCCGCGCGACGGCGGCTCGCGGAAGAGGAACTGGTGGTGCAGTGAAGATCTAGAAATCACCGCTGTCCGTCGCAACGCATTTGCCGAAGCGCACCGTGAAGGGGCCGGCACTACTCGCGTCCACCACCACCACGCGTTCCCAATCGTTATCGATGACCGTGACGACCGGCGTGCCACCGCTGTCTTCCCAAGCCGTGAGGTCGGAACTGAACAAGACGCTATAAGTCAAATCCGGTGCGTGACGGCGGCGAATGTTTTCCACCTTCAAGCGCGGTTCGGGGAGCACCGTAACGGATGGCAGGCCATGCGTGCCGGTGCCGGGAACGAGATAGCGGTCATCGCCATACTGCTGGTTCGGATCGAGGCCGAAGAGGTATTTCAACAGGTTGGAAATGCCGTCGCCCGCGGGATTTGCATCGGCCGGCGCGGCGGCTCCATTCAAGTGATTTGAATTCGTCCACTTGGCGAAGCTGTCCACCACAGCGAATGGAATCGCGAGGGTGTTGTTGGTCTCATTGCCCTCGAAGATCGTGTTGAGAAAGCCATCGGTTTTGACAATCAGGCCGCAAATCGGGTGCGACGACGGTTACGGGAAATGCCGCGATGTTATTCGATTCGTCGCCTTCGAACAGAAAACCGGAACCGTAATAGGAGTCCGTGGCGACGATCAGATAGTATAAGCCTGGCCCTCGTTCTCGATCGTGTAATCGATGTCACCCGTTTCTCCGGCATGAAGCACCCCTTCGGTTGGCGCGCACGCGGTGGGGCGAAAGTCGGGACCCACAACATTGATTAAGAAGGCCGCCGTGTTGTTGCTCTCGTCCTCCTCGTCGACATTGCCGTCTGCATCGGCGACAACGATCAGGTAATAATTTCCCACCGGCACTTGGGGCAGGTTCACGCTGGTGTTGTCTCCGTAGGCGCCTCCCGCATCGACCACGATGGACCTTGTGGGATGCAACAGCAGCGTGTCACCCGGAGAATGTTGTCCTCCGAAAGGTAGATCTTGTCAGTCCATTCGGTTCCAGGCACCGCCCCCGGGCCATCATTGGCAATGGTGGACGACAGCGTGGCGGGCTGACCGGTTGCTGCCGGACCGGTGATCGAAGCGTTGGTCGGCCGTAGGTCGGGAAAATAGGCCTCGCCCCCCAAGACGGGTCCGGCCCCCGCCAGCAGCAAGGTGATCGCCAGGGGATTGAAAATCCGCGACAGCAAGGATCGCCGCGATTTGAGAAAATGAAAAAGCGTTTTCATGACGGTTGGGAGATGGAATTAAAACAGGGACGCCGGGGCGTGCCCGGTCGGAGGAGCTTCGCGGGGGAGGGGAAGCAATTGGCATGGGAAGATGGCCCGGTGTGCGACGCACGACGCAAAGCCTGGGGGATAAGCAGCGGATACTCTGTCAAAAGCTGCGGCCGCTGTAAAGGAATCTCTGCGGGCCGGAGGCCGGAAAAACCCCGCGCGGCGACTTCTAGAGTTGCCAAACGACGAAGCTGGAATAGGAATGCGCCCCCGGCGCGCCCTAGCGCCCCCGGACAACCGAAGAACGATCGCCATGAAGGACCTCAGCAAATACCGCAACATCGGCATTTTCGCCCACGTTGACGCGGGCAAAACGACCACCACCGAACGCATTCTCAAGCTCACCGGGAAAATCCACAAAATCGGTGAAGTGCACGATGGCGCATCGACGATGGACTTCATGGACCAAGAGGCCGAGCGGGGCATCACCATTCAGTCCGCTGCGACCACCTGCTTTTGGAAAGGCCACCAGTTCAACATCATCGACACTCCCGGTCACGTTGACTTCACCATCGAGGTTTACCGGTCCCTCAAGGTTCTCGACGGCGGCGTCGGCGTGTTCTGCGGTTCCGGCGGTGTCGAACCCCAATCCGAAACCAACTGGCGCTACGCCAACGATTCCGGGGTTTCGCGGGTCATCTACGTCAACAAGCTCGACCGCATCGGCGCAGATTTCTATCGCGTCGTCGCCCAGGTGAAGAAGATCCTCGGTGCACTTCCGCTGGTCATGGTGCTGCCGATCGGCACCGAAAGCGATTTCGTCGGCGTGGTCGACCTGCTCACGATGAAGGCCCACATCTGGGATGAATCCGGCCAACCCGAAAATTTTACGATCGAGGAAATCCCCGCCAACATGGTGGACAAGGCAAAGGAATACCGCGCCCAGCTCATCGAAACCGCCGTCGAACAGGACGACGAGATCATGGAAGCCTACCTGGATGGCAAAGAGCCTACCATCGACGAAATCAAGAAGTGCATCCGCAAGGGCACCGTCAATCTCACGTTCTTCCCAACTTACTGCGGTTCCTCCTTCAAAAACAAAGGCCTCCAGCTCGTGCTCGACGCCGTTGTGGACTACCTGCCCAGCCCGACCGACGTGAAGCCGCTTCCGGAAGTGGATGCCGAAGGCAACGAAACCGGCAAGTTCGCGATCATCGATCCGAAGGCACCGTTCCGCGGCCTGGCGTTCAAGATCATGGACGACAAGTTCGGCGCGCTCACCTTCACCCGCATTTACTCGGGCACCATCAAGAAGGGTGATACCGTTCTCAATTCCTTCACCGGCAAGACCGAGCGCATCAGCCGCATGGTCGAAATGCACGCCGACGACCGCAACGAAGTGGACTCCGCCCAGGCCGGTGACATCGTCGCCATCGTCGGACTCAAGAACGTCCAGACCGGCCACACGCTTTGCGATGAGAAAAACCCGGCCACCCTTGAGCCGATGGTTTTCCCGGATCCCGTTATCTCCATCGCCGTCGCACCGAAGGACAAGGTCAACGCCGAGAAGCTCGCCAACGCCATCGGCAAGATGATCCAGGAAGATCCTTCGTTCCGCGTCGAAACCGACGAGGAAACCAACGAGATGATCCTCAAGGGCATGGGCGAGCTCCACCTCGACATCAAGATCGACATCCTCAAGCGCACCCACAAGGTCGAGGTCAACGTCGGCGCGCCGCAGGTCGCCTATCGTGAAACCATCACCAAGACGGTCAACGACAGCTACACCCACAAGAAGCAGTCCGGTGGTTCCGGGCAGTTTGCCAAAATCGATTACACCATCGAGCCTGGCGAACCGGGTTCCGGCTTCATCTTCGAATCCAAAGTCGTCGGCGGCAATGTTCCCAAGGAATTCATCCCGGCGGTGGACAAAGGTTTCAAAACCTCCGTCCATAAGGGCCCGCTTGCGGGTTACCCTTGTTTGGATTTCAAAGTCACGCTCAACGACGGTGGTTTCCACGCCGTGGACTCCTCGTCCATCGCCTTCGAAATCGCCGCCAAGGCCGCCTATCGCCAGACCATGGTCAAGTGCGGTCCGCAGGTCCTTGAGCCGATGATGAAACTCGACGTCTTCGCCCCTGAGGAAAAAGTCGGTGACGTGATCGGCGACCTCAACCGCCGCCGCGGCATGATCCAGGGCCAGGAGCCTTCTCCCGGTGGTATCCGCGTCAAGGCCGAGGCTCCGCTCAGCGCCATGTTCGGCTACATCGGCGACCTCCGCACCATGACCTCCGGCCGCGGCCAGTTCTCCATGGAGTTCAGTCACTACGCACCCTGCCCGAAAAACGTTTCTGACGACGTCATCGCGAAAGCGAAGGCCAAGGAAGAAGCTCTTCGTGCGGCGAAGTAATCCCAACTGGCGCGGAATTCATTCCGCTCGTCTCTCTTGAAAACCCGCCGTCCTGCAAATGGGCGGCGGGTTTGTTGCTTGCGAGCCTTGTCCGGTCGAGGTGCCTGCCATGGGTCAGTGTTTGCCCGTACGACTCACCACATTGACACCCCGCCTGAACTATTGTTCACTTCCGGTGAACCTCTGTGCACCCCGATGCCGACCACGAATTCACCCGCTTTCAAGAGCCTGAAAATTTTTCCTGCCCCGAAACCCGGGAGCTGGCTGAAAACCTACGGCAGTTGGGAAGGCTTCTGC
>JANMJQ010000207.1:0-37292 GCA_031371445.1 Akkermansiaceae bacterium | reverse complement strand
GTTCCGATCATCATACATTAACAGCATGGTTGTTTGGCCGCCAAATGCACGGCGAAAACTCACTCCTTCAGTTTCTGCAGTTCCAACTTCCGGAACTCGACTTCGGTGCCTTCCGCCTGGATGGCGATCTTGCCCGAGGATGCCGTGCAATTCGTGCCGTGGTTCACGAGCTGGCCGTTGACGTGAACGGTGATGTCGCTGCCCTTGCATTCGATCACCATCGTGTTCCATTCGCCAAGCGGCTTCTCGGAGTCGTCTGTTAGATTCTTGATGTTGCGCGCGTCGTCGGGTCCGCCTCCGAACTTCTGGCCATCCTTGTGGGGCCGGCGCGCATCCATGTCGGGCACTTCGATGTTTTCCTGGATACACCAGAAGTCGCCCGCGTTTTGGTGAAGCATCTGGACTTCGATGGACTTCGGAAACATCCCGCCGAGCGCGCGGGGTGTGGATGCATGCACAAGGATGCCGCAATTTCCGCCCGCATGGGGAAAGCGGTATTCGGCGGTCAGCTTGTAATTCGAATACGCCTCGGTGGTGACGAGATGTCCTTCGGGCTTACCCATGCTGACCAGCAGTCCGTCGCGCACGACGAAACTTGGGGCGATGGCGGGATTCTTGTCGGCGGCAGGCACGTCCGTGGTCCATCCGGTGAGATCCTTGCCGTTGAAAAGAGCGAGCGCGAGAATGAGCGGTTTCATGACAAAGACTACGTTGGCTCCGACACGATCTTGCGGAGCTTGTTTTTGTGACGCCAACCGCCTGCCGCATCGCCCATCCGCTCAAGTCCTGAAAGCACCTCCCGCAAGCCGTGGCGGATATGCTCACGCATCGCTTCCCCCGCCTGGGCGGGCTTGCTTTTGGCGAGGGTGTCGGTCAGGCGCGCGTGGAAATCGGACCCAAGGCTGCGGCGCTCCACCGCGGTATCGTAGAGCCAGTTGAAAATGAGCACCTGCTCTTTCTCGATCGCATCGCGCAAGGCCGGGCAACGCGCGCACTCGGCGATGTGGAGATGCAACTTCATGTGATACGAGTTCACCGAAAACAGGAATTCACGGTCGTCGGCGCAACCTTCGCTGGCGGCGTAAAGCTGGTCCACGCGGCGACCCATTTGTTGCAGGTCCTTCTTTTCTTTCGCCGTGGCGCGTTCAGAAAAAAGCCGCGCCGCCTGTGTCTCAAGCGCCTCACGAACCAAGCTGCGGTCCTCGATATCCTGTTGTGTCGGGATCCTCACCCGCGTGCCGACACGCGGTTTGCTTTCGACCAAGCCCTCACGCTCCAAGCGCTGCAACGCCTCGCTCACGGGAGGCACGCTGATGTCGAGCGCTGCGGCCAATTTCCGACGGGCCAGCGCCATACCGACTGGCAACTCACCCTTCAGAATTTGGTTGCGGATTTCGACATATGCCCGCTCCGCCAAGGAATGCTTCCGCTCCGCTGCTGCAGGAGCTGAAACGGATTTTGGAAGGCTGGCGGCGTTCTTTTTCACGGAATGATGGTAAAGTGAAATATCAGTAATGCAGCCCGTTTCCAAGGGAATTCCGGTCATAACGCACTATTCATTGTAAAATCTTAGTTCCTCGCTTGACGAGATCTACCACTGATATATCAGTTGGAGCATCAAAAGCCCCATCCTGAAACTGGCCCTCCTGACCGTGGCATCCATCGGTTCACTGGCGCGCGCTGCCGATCTCCAACCGGAGGCCAGACTCTCGCGGCATCCCTTCCTTTACACCGGCGAGTGGGATCATCGGAAAGCCACGCAAACAATTTTCGTCGTGCGGGATGGCAAGGTTGCGTGGACCTCGATCCAATTGTTGGACGAGCAGCAACGGTGATTTTATGAATCCAATCGCTCCATCACCCGCTTCGAAGACGGCGCCATGGTCGATTGCGTTTCTCGTCAGCGCCGCGATTGCAATCAGCTATCTTGATCGCCAGACATTGCCATGGGCGATCAAGGCGATCCAGGCGGACATTCCGTTCAGCAACCAGATCAAGGCTGCCCTGGACTCCGCGTTCCTGGTCACTTACGGCCTGATGTATGTCGGCGGGGGCATGCTGCTGGACCGCATGGGCACGCGGAGGGGCCTTATCCTCATCATGATTTTCTGGTCGCTTGCCTGTGCGAGCCACGGCTTCGCGGGAGGCGTGCTGATGCTGGCTACAAGCCGGTTGTTGTTAGGCGTTGGTGAAGGCGGCGGTTTTCCCGCGGCAACCCGTGCGGTGGCCGAATGGTTCCCGGGTAGCAATCGCGCGACGGCCATGGGCATCATCAATGCGGGAACGGCCATTGGCGCGGTGGTTGCTCCCCCGCTGATTGCACTGGTGCTGACACATTGTCACTGGCTGGGTCTCGCACCATGGCGCTGGGTCTTCTTTCTAACAGGCACGCTCGGACTGCTGTGGACCATCTGGTGGTGGGCAAGTTATCGGACGCCGGAACAACCTCTAACAGCCATCTCCAGCGAACCACGGATCCCCCTTGCCGCGTTGCTCGGTCACCGCGAAACCTGGGCGATCGTGGGAGCAAAATTCCTCAGCGATGGTGCATGGTATTTCTACCTTTTCTGGCTACCAAAATACCTCTTCGACGCTTTCAATCTCGATATCAAAACAGCGGGCGGCATCGGTTGGATCCCCTATGCCGCTTCAGGGGTCGGCTGTCTCGTTGGCGGCGGATTCTCAAGCTGGTTGCTGGCCCGGGGACTATCGGTCAACGCTTCGCGCAAGCTCGCGCTCGGTGCCAGCGCCGCGCTCATGCCATGGGTGATGCTGGTGCCGCAGATGCACTCGGTCGGCTGGGTGATCTTCATTTTCAGCCTTGCGTTCTTCGGCCAGCAATCGTGGTCCACGCTCGTCATGATCCTCCCAACCGACATGATCCCAAAACGCGCCGTCGGCACCCTCGCGGGCCTTGTCGGGTTTGGCGGTGCCATGGGTGGAGTGCTGTTAGGCCAGGTCGTCGGTTGGTTGCGCGATCATGGCTACAGCTACACGCCCGCGCTAGTGATCTCAGGCTCGATGCATGTCGCCGCCTTCATTCTCATCTGTCTGGTGATCCCCAAAATCCAAGCTCTTCCAATTCCAAACTCCGCAGCTCATGAAAATTAAAAAAATCCGCACTCGTGTCATCGAATGGCGCGGCAAGACCGTGCCACTGCCCCCGCATTTTTGCACCAACCCGATGGACGCCGTTTCGCCCATGCTGACGAAATCGACGATGGGCACCTTCACGTTTCATAGCTGGCTCATCGTGGAAATTTTCACCGACGATGGGCTCGTCGGAATCGGCAACGCAGCCCTTTCCCCGCGGATCACCAAGCAGATGATCGATCACTACCTCACTCCCCTGTTGATCGGTGAGAACCCCTGGGACATCGAGTTCCTGTGGCAGCACATGTATCGCAAGACCATGGCCTTCGGCCGCAAGGGCATTGGCATGGTTGCAATCAGCGCGGTGGACATCGCGTTGTGGGACATCCTGGGAAAATCCGCGAAGCAGCCCGTCTATCGGCTCCTCGGCGGACGCACCAAGCCGAAGATCCCGGTCTATGCCAGCAGGCTCTATTCAACGCCGTTGGATGAACTCGCCACCGAATCGAAGCGCTACAAGGACGAGGGTTATCAGGCCATGAAGATGCGTTTCGGCTGGGGCCCAACAGACGGAGCGGCTGGCATGCAGAAGAATCTCGATCTCGTCCGGACCGTGCGAGAAACCGTGGGTGATGGCGTGGATATCATGGCGGACGCCTACATGGGCTGGAACCTCGACTATGCGAAGCGCATGATACCTTTGCTGGAAAGGTATAATTTACGCTGGCTCGAGGAAGCGGTGATTCCCGACGACATTCACGGCTACGCCGAATTAAAGAAGCACGGCCGCGTTCCCATCGCCGGCGGTGAGCATGAGTTCACGCTCTATGGGTTCCGTGAACTCATCGAAGCGCGCGCGGTGGATTACATCCAGTTCGACACCAACCGCGTGGGTGGCATCACGCAGGCAAAAAAGATCTCGGCACTCGCCGAAGCACATTCAATCCCGGTCATTCCCCACGCCGGGCAGATGCACAACTATCACATCGTCATGGCCAGCCTCAATTCGCCGATGGCGGAGTTCTTCCCTAAGGTGGATGTCGAAGTCGGCAACGAGTTGTTCTGGTATTGCTTCGACGGCGAACCCATTCCCAAAGACGGTTACATCGACCTCGATGAAAATACTCCCGGCCTCGGCCTGACGATTAACGAAGAAAGCCTTAAAAACTTCGAAGTCATCGAATGAAACGTATCGTCCAAATTGAAAACGGTTCGCTGCGGTGCGTGGCCTTGGTTGAGGAACCGCACTTGCGCCTGCTCGGTGAGTTCAGTTCGATCTATCAACTCGCCACCCACGCCATCGAAAGCGGCACCTCGCTCACGACGCTCATCGAGACGAATTTCACCAACGAATTGTTGGACTATGATACAGTCTACCATGGCAAATCGGACTGGCGTTTGCTGTTGCCGATCGATCATCCTTCCGACCCAGCGCGTTGTCTCGTTTCCGGGACGGGACTCACTCACCTCGGCAGCGCGACGAATCGCCAGGCCATGCATACGGCCGGTGATGAACAACTCACCGACAGCATGAAGATGTTTCGCTGGGGCCTCGAAGGCGGCAAGCCGGCTGCGGGGCAGATCGGCATTCCTCCCGAATGGTTTTACAAGGGTTGCGGCACCATTCTTCGCGCGCACGGCGAAGCGCTTGATGTCCCTGCCTATGCCGACGATGGCGGCGAGGAGGCGGAAATCGCAGGCATATATATCATCGATGCCAACGGAACTCCCCATCGCATTGGCATGACAACGGCCAATGAATTTTCCGACCACAAATTCGAAAAAAAGAACTACCTCAACCTTGCCGGTTCGAAAATCCGTTCCTGCTCGCTCGGTCCGGAACTCGTCATTGATCCGAAGTTCGATTCAATCATCGGCACCGTCACACTGACACGCAACGGCCGCGAATTCTGGTCCAAGGAAATCCTAACCGGCGAGAAGGAGATGTGCCACAGCCTCGGCAACATCGAACAGCATCATTTCAAATTTCAAACACACCGCCGTCCCGGTGACCTGCATGTGCATTACTACGGTGCCTGCGCGCTGAGCTTCGGTGATGGCATCGAACTGGCCGATGGTGATCTGATGAAAATCGCATTCACGGGATTCGGCCGCCCGCTATGCAATCCCTTGCAGGTGGATTCCGGTGAAGCGCCTTTGATCAACGTCACGCCTTTGAAATAATCATGAGCAAACCTCAAATTGCATTTCTCGGGCTCGGGCTGATGGGTTCCGGCATGGCAGGACAACTCCTCGCAAAAGGATTTCCACTCAGCGTTTACAATCGCAACCCGGACAAGGCCAAAGCGCTCGGCGAAAAAGGCGCGCACATCGCATCCTCCCCTGCCGAAGCCGCTTCGGGAGCCGATGTTATTATCAGCATGCTCGCGGACGACAACGCATCGCGGAGCCTGTGGCTCGGTGAGAATGGCGCGCTTGCCACTGCGTTGGAAGGAACACTTTGCATCGAGTGCGGGACCATCACCCTCGATTGGATCAAAGAACTATCGGCTGCCGCGACGGCGCAGGGCTGCGAGTTGATCGACGCCCCCGTCACCGGAAGCAAGACGCAGGCCGCGTCGGGCGAACTCAATTTCATCGTCGGCGGTTCCTCAACAGCGATTGAAAAGGCGAGGCCGGTATTGTCGGCTATGGGCCACAACATCATCCACCTGGGACCCGCAGGCAGCGGAGCACTGGTGAAGCTAATCAACAACTTCGTCTGCGGCGTCCAGATTTCGGCGCTGGCAGAAGCTGTCTCGATGATCGAACGCAGCGGCATCGATCGCACGGCAGCGCTTGAGGTGCTCACCAATGGAGCGCCCGGCAGCCCCTTGGTCAAGGCACTCGCGAACCGCATGACGATCCCCGACTACACGCCGAACTTCCTGCTGCGGTTGATGGCGAAAGATCTGAGCTATGCAATCGCCGAAGGCAAAAAACTTTCGCTTGATCTCAGCACCGCCGCCGCCGCGCTTGGATTGTTCCAGCGCGGAATTGCGGAAGGACACGGCGAGCAGGACATCGCCGCCGTGGTTGAATCGTTGAGATCGCGGTAACCCGAAAAGGGCATTATCCGAAAAGCCGCCTCCCGCTAATTTCCGCGCGATGAAACTCGAAGCCCTAACAGTCCTTCTCGCACTGTCCGTGCCCGCACTCGCCGCCCCAAAACCGGATCGCGGCGGCGCTCCCGACTCGAAGCTTTACGACTACGGGGTCATGGGGCCGCCCGCCACTCCGGCGATCGTCGCCGCGGCGGATGCGGCGGTAACCAAACCAATGCCGCCGGGGCCTTTCGCGGCGACTTGGGGATCGATTGAGAAAAACTATCAATCACCGGCTTGGTTCAAGGATGCCAAGTTCGGGATCTTCATGCACTGGGGCCTCTACTCGGTTCCCGCCCACGGCAACGAGTGGTATGAGAAACACATGTATGCCGGCGACGATCTGACATGGCATACGCAGCAATTCGGGCCGCCCGAAAAATTCGGCTACAAGGATTTCATCCCACTTTTCAAGCAGGAGAAATTCAATCCGGATGAATGGGCGTCGCTGTTCAAGAAGGCCGGAGCGAAATTCGTGATGCCCACCGCCCAGCATCACGACAACTTCGCGATGTGGGACAGCGAGCTGACCCCGGTAAATGCCATGAAAATGGGCCCCAAGCGCGACCTCATCGGCGAGCTGGGCGTGGCCGTCCGCAAGCAAGGGATGAAATATGGCCTCTCCAACCACGGCGTCGAAAATTTCACCTTCATCAATCCGGCGGGCGATCTCGATGCCCGGCTCAAGGCTGCCAAGGCCGATCTCTACGACCCGGAGTGGGCCGCTTTTTACAACGTCGCCGACCGCAGCCCGGCGGCAATGACCCGCTTTCTAACAGACTGGGTGAACCGCAACTTCGAACTCATCGACAAATACCAGCCCGACCTATTGTGGTTCGACAACGGTGCCAACCTCCGCCTGTTGGACCCGCTGAAACTGCATGTCGCCGCCTACTATTACAACCGCGCCAAAGCCTGGAAGAAAGACGTTTCCATCAGCACCAAATACATCGCCTTCGCGCCCAGCAACGACGATACCCAACAGATTGGCTCGATCATCGACTTCGAGAAAATCGGCAGCCGCTCGCCCACCGGCATCCGCCCCGCACCGTGGATGGTTGACGACGCGATTGGCAGCACCTGGGGCTACACCAAGGGTATGAGGGTGACCAGCGGCGCTTCGATCATCAACCGCATCATCGACACCGTTAGCAAGGATGGCACCTATCTGCTCAACCTTTCGCCGATGGCCGACGGGACCATCCCCCAAGACCAACAAAAGTCGCTGTTGGAGATCGGCGCGTGGCTTGATGTCAATGGCGAAGGGATCTATGGCACGCATGCATGGACGAAGTTCGGCGAGAAGAACTGGCATTTCACCGTTAAAAACGGAGTCCTCTATGCCATCGGATTTCCCGCGGCGGGCGAGGCGGCCATTACTTCGGTAGGAGAATCGGTGGGCAAGGTTGAAAGTGTCGAGCAACTCGGCAGCCCCGGCGGCCTCAAGTTTACTCAGGACGGAAACGGATTAAACGTGAAAGTCACCGGTAAAGAGTCAGGCAAAATCCCCATTACGCTCAAAATCAGCGGACTCAATCTCAAATGACCTCTACCAAATTCGCAGGCTCCCTCTTCGTCCTTTTCTCGCTGGCCAGTTCCGCGCTCGCCGCGGATCTCTATCTGGACGCCAGCCAACCCGTCGAAAAGCGCGTCGCGGATTTGATCTCGCGTTTGTCTCTCGAAGAAAAGGCAATCCTCCTGAATCACAAAGGCCCATCCATCGAGCGTCTGCATATCCGGGCCGACCAATGGAACCAATGTCTCAACGGCGTGAAATGGGATCGTCCGACCACCTTATTCCCAACTTGCATCGCGATGGCGGCTACTTGGAACACCGACTTGGTGCAAAACGAGATCGCCAAGGTCCTGTCGGATGAGGCTCGCGCGATTTACAATGGCTGGCATCTCGATCCGCAAGCCAAGGGCGAGCACAAGGGGCTCATCTATCGGGCACCGGTGATCAACATCGAACGCAACCCTTACTGGGGCCGCAATCACGAGGCGTGGGGCGAGGACCCATTTCTAACAGGCCGGATGGCTGTGGCCTATGTGAAGGGCTTGCAGGGCGATGATCCCGATCATCTGAAGCTCGCGGCCACCTTGAAGCATTACGCGGTCAACAACGTCGAAACCGACCGTCAGAAGCTCAATGCAAATGTGTCCGAGCGCATGCTCCGCGAATACTGGCTGCCGCATTTCCGCGATGCGGTGGTCGAAGGAAAGGCCCAATCGCTGATGGCGAGCTACAACGCGATCAACAACACGCCGAACAACATCAACCACTGGCTCCTGACCGACCTTCTCAAGAACGAATGGAAGCACGAGGGTTTTGTTGTCTCCGACCTCGGCGGCGTAAAATCCATGGTAGAAGGCCATGAGAAGAAACAGATGACCTATGTTGAGGCCGTCGCGAAGTCCCTGATGGCGGGCTGCGATTTCTCCGACAAGGAGTTCCAGGAAAACATCCCCGCCGCCGTGCGCGAAGGTAAACTCACCGAAGAGCGGCTGAACGATGCTCTCACCCGCGTGCTCAAGGTCCGCTTCCGGCTGGGTGAATTTGACCCATTCGAATCGGGTCCCTACAGCAAGATTTCGCCGGATGTTGTCGATAGCACCGCGCACCGCGCCGTCGCACTCAAGGTGGCTCAACAGTCGATCGTGTTGCTACAAAACCGAAATGAGTTGCTGCCCTTGGATCGCTCGAAGATCAAACGCATCGCCGTGATTGGCCCGCTGGCCGATCAACTGGTGATGAACAATTACAATGGCATCGCTCCCGCATCGGTCACTCCATTGCAAGGCATGCGCGATCGTGCGGGCACCGGCATTGAAATCTCCTACGCAGTCGGCGGCATCGTCGGTGGCAATGGCCGGCCGTGGGTCAAGGTACCCGACGAATCAAAAACCGATCCCAAGTCCGCGATTGCCGAAGCCGTGGAACTGGCGAAAAGAGCCGATGTCTCGATCGTCTTCGTTGGCACCAACTCAGCCATCGAGCAGGAAGCGCGGGACCGTGCCACGCTCGGTCTGACAGGCAATCAGGAGGACTTGGCCAAGGCCATCCTCGCGGCGAATCCCCGCACCATTGTCGTGCAGATGAGCGCCGGATCGCTGACCGTTCCCGAGTTGAAAGAAAAGGTTCCAGCGATGCTACAGGCGTGGTGGCCGGGCGAAGAAGGCGGCCATGCCATCGCCGATGTGATTTTCGGAGACGTGAATCCCGCGGGCCGTCTGCCGCACACCGTTTATGCTTCCGAAAAGCAGGTGCCGCCGATGGACGAATACGATATCACCAAGGGCTTCACTTACATGTATGTGAATGGCAAGCCCCTGTTCTACTTTGGACACGGCTTGAGCTATACCCAATTCACTTATTCGAATTTGAAGTTATCGGATCAGCAGATCAAAGCGGATGGCAGCGTGACCGTCACCGCTGACATCACCAACTCCGGCAAACGGGTGGGTGACGAAGTGCCGCAGCTTTACGTGCGGGCCGTCAAATCCAGTGTCAAGCGCCCTTACCGCGAGCTGCGTGGCTTCCAACGCATCAGCTTGCAACCCGGCGAAACGAAAACCGTGTCCTTCACCCTGCCGGCCTCCAAGCTTGCGTTCTGGGATGTAAAGACCCACGGCTTCCTCGTCGAACCCGGAGCTTATGAGGTCATGGTTGGCGCGTCTTCCGCGGATATCAGGCAGAAGGAGTCGATTGAAGTGATCAAATGACCGGCCCGTCCCTATTGGTAATCGGCTATAGCAATTTACGAAAACGTGTGCCGTTCTCCATGTCCCAGCGGGACAACTGACTTTAGCCCGGGGTGAAGCGGAGCGGAACCCCGGGTAACGGTTGTGCAACGAAATGGGCGCAAACTCCCGACGTTGCCAACAAGGAAATCCCTACAGCAGCGCCCTTCTAACGCGCTGCGATGGAGCTTGTGTGGCAGTCGACGTTTCAAGCTTGCGCCAATCGGCCCGCCGTCTTGACCCGGGGTTTCGCTATCGCTTCACCCCGGGCTACCATCAATTGTCCCGCCGGGACAGCAGAAGCGGCAACGGATCTTCTTAAAATGCTCAAACCCAAAAAATTCACTCCATCTCCAACGCCTCCCGCGCAGCCGAGCAGATTTCGGCGACTTCCTCTTCGGAGTATTCTTGCTTCCCATCGAAGGCCCACACGGTGCCTGGCCATGCTGGATCTCCTGTCGAGCGCCCGACGATATGGATGTGCATCTGGCGGACTTGGTTTCCGATGCAGGCGACATTGAGTTTCTCCGGTTCGAAATGGGAGGCGACAAATTCACAGACCCGCCTCATCGCCAGCATGACTTCGAGATATTGGCCGGGTTCAAGTTGGTGCAGATCCTCGATGCCCTCCACCTCGGGGACGAGGAGGAACCAGGGAAAGAGCGCGTTGTCTTTCAACAGCAGCCGGCAGCCGCTTATTTCGCCAATCTCAAAGCCCCCTGAGGCCAGGCGCGGGTGAATTTCGAATGCCATGCGGAAAAGGAAAACAGGCGGAGTTTCTCCTGTCACTCCGCAAGCGAAAATACCCGATAGATTCCGCCTCCAATTCCGGTAACTTCGGGCCGATGGAATTTGGATTTGCCTGCGCTTCCGCCCTCATGCTGACGGTGATATCTTCCACCGCTGAGACAAAGGTTTTACAAGCCTTCGAAGGGGATGGCTTCGACGATTGGAAGGTTGAGGGCGACGCCTTCGGCCTGGCACCAATCGCAGCAACCTGCGAGGGTCTGACATCACCGCTGAGTGGCTATTCAAATGGCTCACTCGCCTGCTCGGCCCATGGCGGCGACGGGGCAACAGGCAGCCTCACGTCGCCTGCATTTCCGATTTCCCAAAATTTCATCGCCTTCCTCATTGCCGGCGGCGACCACCCGGGACAAACCGCGGTGCAATTGTTGGTGGATGGCAAAATCGAGCGCGAGGCGAGCGGCCACAACAACCTGAATTGCCAGCCGGTGCTGTGGGATGTCAGTGCCTTCAAGGGCAAGCAGGCGGTGATTCGCATCATCGACACCCACACCGGGTCATGGGGCATGATCGCCGCGGATCATTTCATTCTCACCGACGAAGCGAAGCCAACATTCCCGCCGAGCACCAAGGTTGTTAGAAGCACCGATTTGGTTGCGAGCGAGACCATTTCCGGACTGACCATTCCCCAGCATACCCACGCAAAGGTGCTCGCGGATTTCAAGAACCAAGGCGTCACCTCTCCCACCGCGCTGGCATTTGGCGAGGGTGGCGAGCTCTACGTCGCCGAAACACACCGCTTCCGGCATGGTGTCGCCGACAACCGCTCGCACTTGTATTGGTATTTGGACGACATTTCATCACGCACTACCGAAGACCGGCGGAAGCTTCATGAAAAATGGCAGAACCAGGAGGCCATCACTTCATTGAAATTTCTAACAGAGAAGGAGGATATGGTGCGCGTCCTTTCCAATCCGGATGGCAACGGCGTTTTCCAAAAGTCGGGTGTTTTTGCCGGGAAATTCAATGACCTGTTAGATGGGCCCGCCGCCGGGGTGTTCGCTTACGAGGGAACGGTTTACTTGTCGTGCATTCCGAAACTCTATGCGCTCAAAGATGCCGACAAAAACGGCGAGGCCGAAGTCCGCGATGTGATCCAGGATGGCTTCGGGGTGCGCATTTCATTTTCCGGCCATGACATGAATGGCTTCGCGCTGGGCCCGGATGGCCGGCTCTATGGAACGATCGGCGATCGCGGCATGAACATCATCACGCGCGAAGGGAAGAAATACGAAATGCCGGACGAGGGCAGCGTGTTTCGCTTCGATCCCGATGGCAGCAATTTCGAGGTCATCCACACCGGCTTGCGCAACCCGAAGGAAATTGCGTTCAACGAAACCGGCGACGCCATTTCCGTGGATAACAACAGCGACCAGGGCGACAAGGCGCGGGTGGTGTATGTTGTCGATGGCGCGGACTCCGGTTGGAACATGGGTCATCAGGGTTTGATGGTGCATCACCGGCAAATGGGCATGCAGGAACGGCCACCGGCGCGTTGGATGGCGGAGCGGATCTGGGAAACGACGAATGCGGATCAGCCCGCATACATCCTGCCACCGGTTGCACATATCACGTCGGGACCATCCGGCCTGACTTATCATCCGGGAACGGGATTCCTTGAGAGCGAGGCCGGACGATTCCTGATCTGCGACTACAAGGGCGGTGCAGCGGGTTCCGGTATCTGGTCTTTCAAAATCGAACACAACGCCGCGGGCATGAAAATGACCGACGCCCGCAAACTGAACTGGGGAGCGGGGGTCACCGACGTTGAGTATTCATGGGACGGCAAACTCGTGGTCGCGGATTTCATGGGTGGTTGGGAATCGCACGACGATGGCCGGGTTTACTCCATTGAAGCGGACAGGCCTTTCCGCGCGAAGGAAGCGGGCGAAGTGGCATCGCTCATCAAGAGTGGATTTGAAAAGCGGTCCGCGAATGAGTTGGCGAAACTGCTTTCACATCCCGACATGCGTGTCCGGCTGCGTGCTGAACTCGCGCTGACCCGCAAGCCCGAAGCCATTTCGACATTCACCGCAGCGACGGCGCGTAAGAATAACCCGCTGGCACGGCTGCACGGCGTGTGGGGGCTCGGCATCATTGCCCGACGGGGCCCGGCGGCACTTCCCGGCGCACCTGTTAGCCACGGTGTGAATCCCGCCCTGCGTGAAAAGGCCCGTGCGGCTTTGCTGCCGTTGCTTGCCGACGAGGACGCGGAAGTTCGTTCGCAAACAATCAAGGTGCTGGGCGAATCCGACATGGGCCCCGGTAGCATCGCATTCGAGAAGCTGATAGGTGATGCTTCGCCACGCGTGAAAATGTTTGCGGCGATCGCGGCGGGCCGGCTGAAATCGACGTCATCGGTTCCAGCAATCCTGACGATGCTTGATGCCACTGCAGACCCTTACCTACGTCACGCCGGGTCGTATGCGCTGTCTCTCCTTTTGCCCCCGTCGGACCTTGCCGCGCTGAAATCCAATACCAGCGAAAAAATCCGACTGGCCGCGGTGATCGCGTTGCGGCGTTTGAAATCACCCGAACTCGCGGCATTTCTAACAGATCCTGATTCCGCCGTTTCCAACGAGGCGATTCGTTCGATCAATGACCAGGACGTCGTCGAAGTCCGTCCGCAGGTCGCCGATTTGCTAGATAAACCGGCGTCACAATTATGGACGACCATGATCTGGCGGAGGCTTCTTCACAGCGCTTTCCGTACGGGTGACGAAGTGAACGCACGGCGGGTCGCGAAGATTGCCCTCGATAAGACAACGCCCGAAGAATCGCGCGCCGAGGCGCTGCGCTTGCTCGCCGAATGGACGCATCCCCATCCGGTGGATCAATCCACGGGACGGATGGCTCCCCTGCCCGCCCGCAATCCTGAGTTGATAGCGAAGGTGCTCGGCGACAATGCCAACGCGCTGGTCACGGTCGAAAACAAATTCCTGGAAGCCGCGCTGTCGGCGATTCTCAAAAATGGCGTCGATCCGGCTGCGGTCAGCGATACCAATCTCCTGGCCTTGGTGCAAAACCCGAAGTTGCCCGGTGCCGCGCGGGTTCAGGCCTTCGAACTTTATGAAGCGAGAAAGCCCGCCGGCTTTGATGGAATCTTGACATCATTGGCCAGTGGCAACAGCGACGAGCTTGCCATCGCGGCACTTCACCGTCTGGTGAAAACAGCGCCCGCAACCGCCTTGGAAGGCATTTCCAAATCGACGGAAGAGGGCAGCGCGGCCCGCAAGCAAGAGGCGTGGAAATTGGCGGCGGAGATTGAAGCACCCGGTGCGGCCGCGCTTTTCACCAAGGGTATTGAGGACTTGCAAAAACATGACGGCATTTCGCCAGCCGCGTTGGAATTGCTGGAAGCCGCCGGGAAAAGGAAGGAACCTGAAGTGAAGGCCGCACTCGATGCGTTCAAAGCGGCGCAAGCGGCGTCAGCAGACAAGCTCGCCCCGTATTTGCCCTCGCTTGATGGCGGCAACGCGGAAAAGGGCGGCTCCATTTTCGAATCGCATCCCGCCGGCCAATGCATGCGCTGTCACTCAAGCGGCCACGGCGGAGGCGACGCCGGCCCCAATCTATCAGGTGTTGGCATGCGCGGCGACCGCAGGTATTTCCTCGAGTCACTGGTCAATCCCGGCGCGAAGGTGGCCATGGGTTACGGCATCGCCGCGGTCACACTCAACGGTGGGAAGTCGGTGTCCGGCATCGTCATCGAAGACGAGAAGGATCATGTCGACCTCGACAGCAGCGGCAAGGTCCTCCGCGTCGCCCGTCAGGACATCGCGTCGATGACTCCGCCAGTGTCCGCGATGCCGCCGATGGCTGGCATGTTGTCGGCCAGCGAAATGCGCGATGTCATCGCCTGGCTCGCGCAGCAGAAAAGCACGGACAAGCAGGAAAAGAAGCGACCGGCTCCTGAGCTGGTGAAGCCGGATTGAACGACGAAATTTGAGGGCGGGAGATGATCCATGAATCTTCTTCCACTCATCGCCCATCTCCCGTAGTTCATCACTCATCGTTCATGAACCTCCGCCGCTTTTACCCACTGAATGGTTTTCCCGGGCAGCGGCAGCTCTGGTCGTGGATTTCCTATGACGTGGCGAACCAATCGTTCACGCTCATCATCAACACGCTGTTGTTCTCGATCTTCTTTTCCGAAGTGGTGGTTCGGGATGACAAAATCGACGACCGCGTCTGGGCGCTGACTTATGGAGGGAGCATGCTTCTAACAGCCCTGCTCTCGCCACTGGCCGGCGCGATCGCCGACGAACGGGCGTATAAGAAGGCGTTTCTGATCGGATCCGGATTGATGTGCGGACTCTTTACCTGTGGCTTCGGATTTATCGGCAAGGGCCAGTTGTGGCTGACGGTGCTGCTGTATGTGCCTGCGAACTTTGCGTTTTCGATCGGCGAGAATTTCCTGGCAAGCTTTTTGCCGGGGCTTGGTCCCCAGGAACAGGTGGGCCGGGTCAGCGGATTTTCATGGGCGGTTGCCTACGCGGCGGCATTGGTGGTGTTGATTCTAACAGCCATCACCATGAAAACCTTCGGCCTTGCGGAATCGAATTCATGGCGACCCTTCTTCGTATTTTCCGGCATCTGGTTTCTGGTGTTCATGATTCCGACGGTCCTCTGGCTCAAGGAACCGGAAGAAGTGCGGGTCGTGCACCCGGGTCGCAACATGTTCACCGCCGGCTTTGTCCGGTTGGCCGAAACCGTCCGCGAAACGGCACGCTACCGGGACCTCGCGTTTCTGTTAGGAGCTTCGATGTTTTATGCAACCGGCATGAATGTGGTCGTCTTCTTCGCCAGCAAGCTCGCGGGTGAATATGGCTTCAAGCAGGAAGAGCTGGTGATCTTCGTCGCCGTGATCACGGTCTCCGGAATCCTCGGCACCATCATTCCGACCCTTTATCAGGACAAGCTCGGCCACCGGCGTTCGGTCCTGATTTTTCTCGGCATCTGGGTCATCACCGCCCTGGGCTTTGCCACGTATGCTCGCCTGCACGACATCCACGCCAACAGCGGCGCTCCGGGTGAATTTCCGCGCTGGCCGATATGGTTGATCGGCAATCTGCTTGGCTTCGGCCTTGGTTCGCTGGGCTCGGCAAACCGCGCGTTTGTGAGCTATCTCGCGCCCACCAACAAGGAGGGTGAAATCTTCGGCATTTGGGGTCTGATGTGGAAATTGTCGGCGATCATGACCTTCCCCTTCGCCTGGGTGAAGGACAAGATAGGCACCTTCGAGGCCTTGCTCGTGCTCGCCGGCTTTCTCATCGTTGGCTTCGTGCTGACCCTGTTCATCGACGAGCATCGCGGCTTCGCTGCGGCCCGCGCGGAGGATTTGGAATAATTTTCCAAGGAATCAGCGCACCGCGAGTCATGGGTATATGACCGCAACGACAGATTCAGACCACCCTTCGTCTCCCGTCCGCGCTGGATTCTGGCGGCAACTCGGCGGTGGCTCGCTTTCGATTTCGCTGATGTTGCATATCATTCTGCTGGCCATCGGCGTGATTTGGATTTTCCAAGTGATCCCTGCGGCACCGGAAAAAGTGTTCGGTATCACGGGGAAATCAGGCGGCGGCGGACCACCCGCCGATGCGCAGCAGAAGACACAACAGGTCAAAATTTCCAAAGCGAACATGCCGCGTATTGCGGTGAATTTCGAAAGCAACGTGGTCCTGCCCGAGCCGGAGGAAATGAGTCAAATGTCCACATTGGGTTCGCTGGGCAAAGGAAGCCTCAGCAGCGGCGCGGGGGGTCCGGGTGGAGGAGGCGGCAACGGACCTAGTAATGGCCCTGGCGGCGGCCCTGGAACATTCGCGGGCAACAGTAACGAGTTAAGCGACAAAAATCCCTTCGGTACCGCCGATGGCAATTTGAATGCATTGGTAGGCACGTTTTACGACCTCAAGCAGACCAAAGACGGCAAACCCACCAACATGACCGACGATGAAATGCGCCAAGAGTTGCCTGAAATCGTCCGCCGTGGATTCAAGGACAAGGTGCTTTCCAAATACTTCAAGGCACCACGCAAGCTCTATCAATCCAAGTTGGCCATCCCAATCATGCCTGCTGATGGCGCACCTGCCGCTTTCGAGTGCGAAAAGGAAGTTCAACCGCGCCGCTGGCTCGTCACCTATCGCGGCTCGGTCCAGGCGCCGCATGCCGGACGCTATCGCTTCGTAGGATTGAGCGACGACCTTCTGGTGATTTCATTCAATAACCGGGCGGTCTTCGACTACGGCTACACCATCGCGGGCACCGGCACGCATGTCTATGGACGCTCCGCCGAATTGGATGGCACGAAACCCAACGCCGAGCTGCAGCGCGATTTGAAGCGCCATACTCCGATGCCCCTGCCATTCAAATTCTACAAATACGCTAAAACACCACGTCACAATGAGCTTGTCGGTGGCTTCGCTGTCGGACCCGAGTTTGAAGTTCGGGCCAACACCACTTACCCGATCGAAATTCTCATCGGCGAAATTCCCGGCGGCTCTTTCTCGGTCAATCTGATGATCGAGGAGATCGGCGTGAATTATGAAAAGGATCCCTTGGGCGCACCGATCCTGCCATTGTTCCGGCTCGACAATTCCCTGCCGGATCCGGATGCAAAGGGCGAGACACCACCGATCGACCCCAACGGCCCGGTTTGGAAATTCATCTCGCCGAGCACTCTGGACGACTTCTGATCACACGCCGCCGAACGCCAGCAGCGCGATGGATGGAATCGGAATTGGTTTTTCCACCACGAAGTCTTCGAGGATATGCTGGAGCCATGGCCGCGACGCAGCGATGCGCTCGATACACAAGGCATGTCCACCGCCGGGTTGGGTGATCACACGATATTTGTTTACCCGAACAGTGATTGGGAGCTCCTCGCCATCAAGCAGCAGCTCGGCATCGATGCGCCGCTCCTTGCTGCGAATCCGCAAGTCGGTGATGCGGCCGTAGCGCTCGATTTTCGCCGTGAGCAGCGAGCGCGCGGCCGTTGACGCCAGACTGTCCTTGATTCCACCAAGCATAGGCAACTATCGGATGCCGCTCCTAGGTTGCAAACCCTGATTCGGACGACTTTTCCTTCTAACCGCATTGATCCTTCCCTTTGCGCGTCCCCCCATGCTAGGGCTTCTGCGAAGCGATGCCGGACTCCCCTCCCCCCATTCATCCCTTGCCCATTGCCGTCACGGTGGGCTTCGCGGGTTCCCGCAAACTTCTGGACTCCGATTCCACTCTTACGGAGGCGCAGCGTTTGGAATTTGAAATGGCGGTTAGCGAGGTCGTGGAAAACGATCTCAGCCATTTGCATCGCGACCTGCACTTGTCACCCCATCACTTCCTATGCGGCTTGTCACAGATCGCGATCGGCGGCGACTTCGCGTTCACCCAAGCCTGTGCGGCGCTGCCAATCCCACAACGGATATTCCTTCCCCAACCCATCGACGAATATCTCGACGCCAAAAGCCGCGAAGGAGTGGCGGATTTTTCCCCGGAGCAGAAGGGTATCGCCCGAAAACTCTTGGATGATCCAAACATCATTCATGTGCAGGTCGCCAGCGATTCACACGACCGCACTGATCGCTTTGAAGATACGAATGTGGAAATTCTGCGTGCCAGCGACGTCGTGATTTGTTTGATGCGGGCAAGTTCGGCAGGACACGCAGGAGGCACGCTGGATATGCTCGCGGATGCAAAACAGTTGGGCAAACCGGCTTTGGAAATCCTTGTCTCCGAAGAGAACGGCCGTCCCCAATTCAAGCGCCAATGGCATCATCCCGACCCCCAATGGAAGGCTCCGTTACTGCCCGGCGATTTGGGTAACGCGATCCTGTCATCGGCCCCGCCCTCCGAAGCCCCCGGAATCCCGGTTGATGCACCGCATTATCTCGGGGTTCTGAAAGGCGTTGGCAGCCGATTGGCAAACTTGCAGCGGAGCTTCTTCAAGATCATCGCCCTGGTCATCATCGGCTCGCACCTTCTGGCAACCTTGTTCGCGGTGATCGGAATGGCCCTCCATCAGTTACACGGAGAGCAGCCCGAGCACTTTCCATGGATACCCATTCTGATTGGCCTGGAAATTTCCCTGATCGCAACCGGCCTCGCGGTGCACTTTTACCTTCATCATTCGAACACGGTCAGAAACTGGGCGATGTCGCGACTGTGTGCCGAGATCGCACGCTCGGTGGGGGCGCTTCAGCACACGCATGTTTCCTTGAAATACCTCTTCACACTGCCCTTCCCCAAGGAACTGCTGCCACTTCTCCAGACGATCAATATCCTTCACCTTGCCTCAAAGCCTTCCACCGCGGATTCGTGGGAGAAAAGGCGGGACCGCTATTTGGAAAACCGGCTCGATCGCAAGAATGCCCAGCTTGATTATTATGCCAAGGGGTTGGCGAATGCGCGCTTTTGGTCGAAGGGCGCGTCATATTGTTTCATCGTCGGTTCAGGCTCCGCTTTCCTGGCTTCCGTTGGAGAAATGCTGCTCCATGTAAACGACGCACCCATCGAACAATTGATCGTGCTCGGCTCGTTTGCCATCCTGATGCCGGTTGTCGCGGTGGCCGCTTTGTCGCTGGCTGCGTCGTTCGACCTCGAGGCGCGCGTTCATACCTATCACGACACCTTGGAATTTCTAACAGCCATACGGCCGCACTTCAAGGCCGCGCGTTCGGAACGGACTTTCGTTCATCTCGCCCTGGAGGCGGAATCGCGCCTGCTTGGTGAAACCGCCAACTGGGCGTCGCGCAGATCATTTACTTCAGTTGCCTGACCCTTTCCCCCATGAAAATCCTCCTCTTCATCCTGCTCTCCATACTTCCCCTCGCGGCCGCTCCATCCAGCGAACAGGCGGCGAGCTATATGTCGTCGCTTCATCAAGACAGCGGTGGTTACAAAAATCTCGCGAACGATCCCCTGCCAACCATCGCCGCCACCAACATGGCCATGCGAACCTTCCGCTATCTCGGAATCGAACTGACCGATACCGCGATTCAAAAGGATTTCCTCCTCTCGCGCTTCGACAAATCGAAAGCCGCCTTCGTCGAAAATGGAGAAAAAGCGCCCACGGTATTGGCAAACGCGATGGCCCTGATGTTGATGGCGGAATTGCGCATGCCCGAGGATGTCCACGCTGTGTCCGCCCGCGATTTTCTCGTCGCAAACGCCTCCACAGCACCTGACATCTATATGGCAGTCGCCGGACTTGCCGTGATGGATCTCGCCCACGAGATACCCGCTTCGTGGATCAAGCAAATGATGGATATCGCCCTCAGCGAGGATTCCGCCATCAGCCAATACGACAAAGCGCGAGCCATCATCACTTGCATGCGCACCGGCCTCAATCTTCCTGACTATACTCTCTTCGCGGCACCGCTTGGGAAATATTTCAGCACCCTCGTTTCAAAACCGTTTTCCGAGGATCCAACAGCATTGCAGGAAGCTTATACGATTGGACGGGCGTTGGTGATGATCGATGCCCGCAGCAACATACCGCTTCCCGCGCTTGAGGATATTCTGTCCAAACATCCTCCCCTGGCCGCGCTCTATCGCCTTTCCGCGCTGCAAAATTGGCAGCCAAAGTTGCATGGCCAAATCACGGTGGCCATCTGCACGGGCTTCGCGCCGGTGGGTTATCGCGATGCCACCGGGGAAATCACCGGAATGGACGCCGATCTGTTCCGCGCCTTCGCCAAGGCCAATGGCTATGAACTGGAATTCATCGAGCAAACGCGCTTCAATGGCATTTGGATCCTTCCCGCCCGCGGCATTGTCGACGCCGCAACGTCGGGCATATCAAAGCGCAGGGACCGCCTCACGCCGGGCATCCGCTGGAGTTATCCCTACTTCGGCGTGGACCGTTCACTATCGATTCTCAAATCCAACGCCGACCGCTTTCGCAGCATCGCCGACCTCGATGGCATGAAGATCGCGGTCACCGCCGGCACCACCGGCGAGAAGGACACCCATGAACGCAACCCACAGGCCATTCTTGTTCCCTACGACAACGAGGAAGCCGCCATCCGCGATCTACTGGCTGGAAAAGTCCATGCGCTCGCCCGCGGCGATGTTTCAAATCGCTGGGATACCCGGGTTTATCCGCAGCTTGCCATCATCGACACACATCCGATGGACCCGGCTGAAGAGTTCGTAGTAGCCGTGGCCAGCGAGCGGGTGGCTTTGGGGCAGAAACTGGACAAGTGGCTGCGCGAATCGAGAAGCAACGGGGAATTGGACAAATTGTTCGCGAAGTATCTGCAGAATTGATCAGCCCCAGCCCGGACTTGCAGGACCTTTCAAGTTTCACAAAGCTGGATCATGAACGACGAGCCGCTGGAGCGCCGGTTGCGGCAGGAAATCCTGTTTGCCCGGGAACGTGTCTATCGCTTCGGCCATCCGACACCCTTGGAACAACTGGTCCTGCCGGGGCCGGGGCCTGAAATCTGGGTGAAGCGCGAGGACCTCTCTCCTGTCAAAGCCTACAAGTGGCGCGGTGCCTGCAATCGCATGGCCGTTCTAACAGATGCGGAGAAAAGGCGCGGCGTCGTCACCGCGTCCGCGGGAAACCACGCCCAGGGAGTTGCCCTGGCGGCGAAGGCGCTCGGCATCCACGCCCGCATTTACATGCCGGGCTCGACGCCCAAGGTGAAGCAAGCGGCGGTCGCCGCCCATGGCGGCGGAATGGCGGAGATTTTTCTAACAGGCGATAGCTATGACGACGCGGTGGCTGCCGCCCGCAGCGACGAGAAGGAGACCGGTGCAGTTTATGTTCATGCCTATGACGACCTGCAGGTGATCGCAGGCCAGGGAACACTTGCGGACGAAGTCGTCCTCTCCGGGCATGGTCCCTTCGACGCCGCCTATCTCCAAATCGGCGGCGGCGGAATGGCCGCGGGTGTCTCTACGTGGTTGAAAACCTATTGGCCGGAAATCGAATGCATCGGTGTGGAAGGCGTCGGCCAGGCATCGATGAAAGCCGCACTTGAGGCGGGCAGGCCTGTGACGCTGGATCAGGTGGATCTGTTCTGCGACGGCACGGCTGTTAGAACCGCCGGCGCACTGCCCTTCGCGATTTGCAAAAGCACCTTGTCGCGCGTCGAGACCGTGACCAACGACGAGGTGGGCAATGCCATGCGCGTGCTGTGGGAAGGCCTGCGCTGCATCTCCGAGCCATCCGGCGCAATGGGTCTGGCGGGAGTTCTCAAGAACCGTGAAGCCCTCATCGGAAAGCGCGTTCTGGTGGTCCTCTGCGGTGCGAATGTCGATTTCCTCCAGCTTGGACGGATCGCGCAATCGGTCGGCAGCGGAGCCCGCAACAGCCGTACGCTGCGGGCGCGGATTCCCGAGCGCGCCGGCACGATGCTGGAGCTGCTGGACAAATGCTTCGCCGGCCTCGACATCGCCGATTTCCAATACGGGAAAAGCGATGACACCGAAGCGTGGCCGGCGTTTACCATCCAAGCGGACGATCCCGCGGTTTTGGATATGCTGCCGCTGAAACTCGATGAGGCGGGGTTTGCCTGGCAGGATCTAACAGGAGCGGAGGACATCGCGTTCCGGGCAATTCCCTTGCGCGGTGATCTGTTGCGTCACCCCGCATTCCTGCGCCTGGATTTCTACGAACGTCCCGGCGCGCTTCATGATTTTCTGGATCGGCGCATTCGCGGCAACGCCAGCCTCTGTTATTTCAATTACCGCCAATCCGGCGAACGCATCGGCCGCGCCTTGATCGGTCTGGACTTCCCCTCGCCCTACGAACGGGACGCGCTGCTGATGACCATTCCGGTGCATGGCGAAGGCTACAGGCTTTGTCAGCCAGTCGATGATGCCACAAGCCGGCGGCTGACCGGAACTTGATCACCGGATTACAATCCCAGCTCTTTTTCGATCGCTTCAATGAACTCCGCCTGGCCCGATGGCAGGCCGTGAAGAACGCGATTGCCCGATATCAACAGCTTCGGCAAATGTCGGGTCCGCGACGACAACGCATGCCAATCGCCAACGTCCGCCTTGATCACCCGGTCGATCCAGGGATCGCGCAAAGCCGCATCGAAGGCCTGCGGCCCGATCGCCTTGCGCGCCTGCTCCACTGCCAGGGCTGGATCCTGTTGGGAAAACATCGCCGCGTGGATCGCCGGAAAGGCTTCCGGCTTCGTACGCCAAACGGCAAGGGCCGCGCGCGCCATGTCGCAACTGCCAGCGTGTCCATGATCCGCTTCTGTTAGATAGGGATTGCACGATGTTTCCAAAGGCACCGGTAACACCAGAACGCAAACGTCTTGCGGATGTTTCGCAACCAGCGCGGCAAGATGACCACTCATGGTCCGGCACGCGGGGCAGAGATAGTCGAAATATTCCACCAGCACATGAGTTGCCGCCGGATCACCGATCGATGGCAGGGTGTCGGCATTGAACACCTTGCGTCCGTCATCGAAAAGAACGAGACGCCCCTTCCCTTCCGCATGAACATCGCCTGACGTTTCAACGGCGGTCCGATTTTCCGTAACAATACGGGTTGGCACGGGCAGCAGGAACTGGGCAACGACCAGCATCATCGCCGACAGCACGCCAACGCCCGATGATGGAAGGAGGGCGGGGTTTTTGGACTCACTCCACAGCCCGAGACCTGCCACGGCGAGTCCGATGGCGTGGCCCGCTAGGCACCATCCACAGTAGCGTCCGATCGCAATTATTTGCACACCGATGAACCACAGCGCCGAGCCCGCGATCGCCGCGCAGCAAGCGATCGCAATCACCCGCTTCTTTGAAATCAACGCAAAGGCCAGGACCGCATACCCCATCACTCCGAGCGCCGCGACGGGAACGTGCCCGACCATCGACCATCGCGAGGCCATCACTGTTTCACAACCATGCCCTCCTCCGCAGCCGGCGATGTCGTGGCCGCCGCTGAGTTTCCAATATAGCAGCAGGCCATTGAGCAGAAAACCGCAAACAGAGAGAGCGAGTTGCGCCTTGGTGCGGGAAGTCATGGCTGGATGACCGCCTTGAAGCGCATGAATCGCCGCGGCACGCCGGGCGCAACAGCCGTGCTGTCTCTAACAGAAAAAAGGCTTGCCGTGTTCGCCATTTCCGTGGTGGCAGGAGTCCATGACTGCAAATCCGATGACGCCTCGAAACTGCAGGTCGCAAGCCGGTTGCGCAACCGCGGGGCCGCCAGCAGCAGATAACTTTTGCCACTCACCGAAACAACCGAGCTTGTTAGATTGCTGTTCCCGGCAAGCAGCGGATTCGTTCCGAAAACAAATTCCAGCGAATTCGGAATACCATCGTGATCGGAATCATCGCCGGGCAAATTCAATGGGTTTCCTGATAGGTTGACAGTCTGCCATTGCGCGTAGGATGTCACCGCTTCCGACCGCAGATACGGGGTGCCATTTGGTTGGATCGCTCCGAGTATGATTTCATTTGCAGCCGAAGCATTCCATCCGCTCATGGGAGGACCCAGCGGATTCGGAGCAGGCCAAGTCCACGAAGTGTGCCTAAACAACATCCATTGGTCGCCGGTCGCGCTGGTGGAACGCCCCCATACATATACCTTTGCGCCAACGGTGAAAGATTCCGGATTCGGCTCTACAATGAAGGTTTCATTGAATGACTTATAGTCCGTTGAATACTCGGCTGATTTCACGCTGGTCCAATGGGTCGCCCACTGGTTTAGATTGGAAGCGGTGGGAACGAAGCCGTCGCTGAACACCCCGAGTTGAAAGGAAAACGACGCGTCCATGCTTGAGCCATCGCTCCTTGAATTCGTCCTGTTCGGAAGGCAATACCAATTGATCGTCTCCGCGTGAGCGATTGACGCCAGGAACAGAATAACCACCCCTCTCAAAACCGGCGGCAATAGCGGTTTCATAATTTCGCGAGCCATATCGCTCTAACCAACGCGGCGGCGGCGCCATGTCATCATTGCGCAGGCAACCAGAACCATGGCCGTTGACGCCGGCTCGGGCACCACGTGCGTTTGAATGTCGTATGGACCCGGATCCTCATGTTCACCCCCTCCGTCTTTATCCAATTGCCCACCCCAGATCGGCGTGTCATCACCAAGATCGCTGATCGACCATGTTGCCGGCTCGCCATTGGGGCAGCACCCCGGATCCTTCACCGGGAAGGTCCACTTTCCGGAGCTTGTGGTCGCGAGAAAATACTCGGTGTTGGCGGCGTTGTAGATGAACACATACGCCTTCATTCCTTCGAACAAGGAGGAGTATTGCGGGACATCCTGGACGTTGGCCGTGCCTGTGAAGAATCCAAGGTCGGTCGGGTTATTGCTGTAAGCCGCCGTGTCGAACACCCGCCAGTTTGCCAACCACTGGGGAAGGTTATTTTCCTCCGGAACGAAATCCGGGGCGAAGGTGCCGAGTTGAAAAACGTAGGTGTTGTTCAGTGGATCTCCGCCACTGTCAGTGATGCTGCTGTTGGTCAGGCTCGACCAGTTCAGCGTTTGCCCATGGAGCGAAACGGTTCCTAACAATAACAACACTGAAATCAGCTTGATCGCCTGTGAAATCATGGAGGGGGCGCTCATGGAAGGGCGTAGGGGAATTCTCCCGAACGCGGGGAAAATACAGGACAAATTGATAGTTAGGAAAGCTTAATTATTCCCCGGAGCCCACGGACAGGCATTTTTATAGCCCGTTAGACCGTTTTTCGACCGTTGGAGGACGCTGCGGTCCCCTAACAGAAGCAGTTCCGCGTCGCGGCTGACCAGCGAGGCATCCCCCACCCTGGCCCACTTGATCACCCATGGAACCCGCGGAGCATTGCTGTTCAGAAAATAGGTCACATATCCCGTGGCACCCACGGTGGCATCGCCATTCCACACGAAAATCGAGTCCGCGGTCGCCGTATCGCGGGATCCAAAGAAGCCGGCGGGCAATGTCATCTGGCGACCCGCTGGCGATTGATCGAGCGGATAGCCACCAGAGACCAGGTTGTTGCCCGTCGCCAGCGGACGGATGAAATCGTTCTGACGAACCTCACCATAAGCAAGGATCGCAGTCACTGCCGTGCGGTTGTTAAAGAACATCCCTTGGCCAGGCGCTAGAATCGACGCGCCTCGATCGGCATAAGTGTTGTCGCCCATCTTCACCCACTTCGGTGCGGACACGCCATCGGTGTAGAGCCAATAGACGATCCATTGTCCCTCTGCGAAGAGCTGGACTTCGTCCGCTGAGTTGCGGTCATCGCTGGCTCCGAAAGCCGCGGGCGGGAATTGTTCAGCCAAGGTCCAGTGGCGGCGGATCACGATACTGTCGCCTGCGAGCGTGGCAGGAATCGCACCGGTCACCGTGTTATAGGGAGCTGCGTTGGCAAAGAGATTGGAATCGTTCGCCAAGGTCAGCGTGCCACCCGATGCGGACAACACGTCGAAGCGATGACCGTTGAGGTCGCCGGCGGTCACCTCGACATAATAGGAACCGCCGGTGAGAATACTTTGAAGGTCCACAAGGCCGCTCGATCCAGACACGTCGATCGTTTGACCGCTAACACCATTCACCAAGCCGGTAAACACCGTGCTGCGGAGGAACGGATTGCTATAGGTGCGGCAGCAAAGGACCAATCCGGTTTCCTTCCAGCCTTCGGTCTCCGTGTGCGAGGTGTGATCGATGACGTCATCGTTGTCCTCATCGAGGTCGGCATGAATGCGCACAACGCCTTTGCCGTCCTGCAGGCCGGTGAGGGTTTCAAGGTCATGGATGGTGACAGTTTCCGTGCAGTCGGCATTCGGCACCACGGTGATCATCGCGGGAATGATTTCAACGGACTGCCACAGCACCGGATTCGCCAAACTTGCGGCAAATTCCATGGTGTAGACGACATTGAGATAGGCACCTTTCGGACGCGTGAATACTCCCTCGATGGTTCCCGGGCTGTTCGTTGATGGTGCGATATACCATGCATCCCCAGCGCCACTGTTCGCGTTTTGGGCAAACGCAAACTCGGCGAAGTTGTCGTGGCGATCCGCGTCCGGATTTCCAGACGCTGTTTCGCCCGGATGTTGGAACTTCCACTGCGCCCAGGTGTCAGGGCAGGTATCGAGTGTTTCGACGAAATTATTGTTGGCATTGGTCTGGCCGGGCAACACGACAATCGGAGTGACATCACCGATGATGTTCAAGTCGCCTCCATCGGCATCACCGAAATCGTCATAACCTTCGGGTTGCACTTGGGCCACTTTGTAGGAGCCCGGTATGACTCCGCTGAAGGTATAGGAACCATCCACACCGGTGACGGTCGTGATCGGATGTCCATTGCCATCGAGGACTGGATTTCCAGAGATATCCAGCAGGGCAAGTGTGACACCGTTCAGCGGATTGCCGCCCACGTGGACAAAGCCACTGATCGCGCCAAGCTGGATTTCGACAAAATCGTTTCCTGTGTTTGTCGTGCCAGCAACGACACTGACGGGTCGGATCTCATTCAGGTTGCCACCGTCCTTGTCGGACAAGCTCGCATAGCCAGCGGGCTGCGTTTCCAGGACACCGTAGGTGCCGGGCGCGAGATTGATGAAGCTATAACTGCCGTTTGGCGCACTGGTCGTGGTGATGGGTTGCACACCGGCAGTGTTGGGGTCGCCGTCGATGATGGTTCCCGCGGAATTCACAAGGGTTAATAATACACCTGAAACGGGCGAGTCACCGGTGGAGTTATTGTCAGTATCCGTCAGGACAAAACCGGTAATGAAGCCTGGCACAAAATAGCCGTCCGTTCCCCCGTCAGTGGTTGCTCCTGCAATGGCGTTGATAGCGGTTGGATCCGTGCCTTGGGTATGCAAAGCACCCGCAGGATACTGAGGATCACTTTCCTGAACGTCTGCGCTTGTGGTTCCCGGTGGAACCGACGCTGTCCAATTGCCGTTTGAATCGGTGGAAACCGTTTGTGTGAAGCCAAGACTGTCGGTGATGATAACGTCAACGTTGGCGAGATCCGGCTCCCCGCTGTTCTGCGTCCCGTTGCCATTGGTATCGGTGTATAAGTGGCCGATTACGATGGCATTGCCCTGATAGCCGAAATTGATGGTCGTCAGGTTTTGCGCGGCGGCTAGAACCACCGTGGTTTTCCCATCCTTGGTGGCATCCGGATCGCCGGTGTTGTTGAGACCTGCGGGCAAAGTCGCGGTCTCCACCACCACCTGATAGGAAGCGGGGATGAGGCCGCTGATGAGATATAACCCGGAAGAGTTGGTGGACCCAAACGGCTCGTTCGCATCGCGCGTGCCGTTGCCGTTGCGGTCGATGAAAACCTTGACCCCGGCAAGCACCGGCTCGGAGCCGCCCTTGGCCCCGTCGCCGTTTTGATCGAGCCAAACGCTGTTACCGATCGATGCATTCCCTTGATAACCGAAGTTGGTGGTCACATTGCTTTGGCCGGCCGCGATCGTGACATCGGTCCTGCCATTTTTCACCGCGTCGGGATCACCCGTGTTTGTCACACCGGTGGGAAGCGTCGTGGAGTCAACTGCGATATGATAAGTTCCTGTAGGCAAGCCCGTGAAGGCATAGGTGCCGGCTGAATTGGTGGTAGCGAACGGCTCGTTGCCCTGACAAATGCCATCGTTGTTGAGGTCAATGAAAACCTTCACGGCTGGAATTGGAAGGTCGGTGGGATCAAGAATGCCATCGCCATTCAAATCATTCCAGATCGTACTGCCGATCGATCCAATTCCCTGATATCCAAAATCCGCGATTGTCAGAGCCTGCGCTGAGACAAGCGTGATGGATGTCCGTCCGTCCTTGATGGCGTCGGGATCACCTGTGTTCGTTGAGCCCGCGGGCAGGGTTGATCCATCGACTGTGACGAGGTAAGTGCCGGGGGTAAGACCGATGATGGTATAGATGCCGGATGAATTGGTGGTGGCGAATGGCTCACTGCCTCCGCGGCTGCCATTGCCATCAAGGTCAAGATAAACGACCACGCCGGCGAGCGGCAGCTCCGTGACATCCTGAGATCCGTTGCCGTTGGCATCGATCCAGATGTAGTCGCCGGCGCTCGCATTGCCTTGGTAACCGAAGACCGGAGTGGTGTTGGTTGTGCCAGCGGCGAGAGTGACAGTGGTCTTGTTATCCTTCGTCGCATCCACATCGGCGGTTTGTGTGACACCGGTTGGCAGGGTTGCACTGGCGACCACGATGGATTGGTTTCCAGGGAGGAGGCCGCTAAAGCTATAGCCTCCGGAAGCACTGGTCGCCGTCTGCGGCTCGTTGGTCTGACGGATACCATCGCCATTGAAGTCCAGGAACACGGTGACGCCCAAGATTCCGGGCTCACCGGGATTTTGCACCCCACTGGCATCGCGATCCAGGAACACGACGGCATTGATGCCACTCGTTCCCTGATAGCCGAAGTCGGTGGTGATGTTAGGAACGCCGGCTGCAAGCGTGACGATGGATTTTCCGTCTTTCGTGACATCCGGATCACCCGTGTTGATTGAACCCGCTGGCAAGGTGGTGCTATCAATGGCGACGGTATAGGTTCCCGGAATGAGGCCGGTTAAATTATAAGCACCGGCGGCATTCGTCGTAACGAACGGTTCGCTTGCGTCGCGCAAACCGTTGGCATTGAAATCCACGAAGACTTTAACGCCTGACATCGAGCGCTCGGTGACGTCCTGCAAGCCGTCGCCATTGGCATCGTTCCAAACATAATCTCCCACGCTGGCCGCCCCTTGATAACCGAAATCAGCGGTGACCAACGATTGGCCGGAGGCAAGGGTAACGGCCGTTTTATTGTCGTTCGTGGCATCGGGGTCACCCGTTTGCGTCACGCCCGTTGGCAAGGTGGTGGTATCCACCGCGACGGTACATGAACCGGCCGCCAGCCCGGTGATGGTATAGTTACCGAGGGTATCAGAGGTGGCGAAAGGCTCATTGGAATCACGAACGCCGTTTGCATTCAGATCGATGAAAATTTTCACTCCGCTGATCGGAGGGTCCGTAGCGCCCTGAACACCGTCTCCATTGAGATCGTTCCAAACGTGATCACCAGCGCTGGCATTGCCCTGGTAGCCGAAATTCGCGGTGGTGAACGCTTGCGCGGCGGTGAGGGTAACGGTCGTTTTTCCGTCCTTGGTCGCATCCGGGTCGCCTTTGATCGTCACGCCGGCCGGGAGCGTCGTGGCATCTACAACCACGGTATAAGTGCCCGCGGTCAGGCCGGTGATGACATAGGCTCCGGTTGCGTCGGTGGTGGCGAACTGCTCGTTGGCCTGGCGGCTGCCATCGTCATTGAGGTCGATGAAAACCTTCACACCTGCGAGACCGGGATCGGTTGCCGCCCGCGTTCCGTCGCCGTTGAGATCGTTGTAAATGGAGTTGCCGATCGAGGCGCTTCCCACATAACCGAAATCAACGTCCGTGCGAACCTGGGCCGCAGTGAGAACAACGCTGGTCTTGTTCGGCGTGGCGATGCCGTTGAGATCGAAAGTCGGACTCACACCGGCGGGTAGAGTCGATGTATCGACCGCCACCGTCCAGGTCGCGTCCGGCAGATTCGGGATGATATAATTTCCATTGGAATCGGTGATCGCAAACGGTTCGTTCGCATCGACGGTGCCGTTGTTATTCTGATCCACGAAAACCTTCACACCGGAAATCCTCCGGTCGGTGGCGTCAAGCCCGCCGTCGGCGTTGACGTCCAGCCAAACCGTATCGCTCACCGATGATGTGCCGCGATAGCCGAAGTTGGCGGTGGTATTGTCCAGCGCGGCCCGGGTGAGCGTGATCGCGGTCTGACCGTTTTTCGTCGCGTCGGGATCGACAACATTGGTGGTCAGTCCGGCAGGCAGCGAGGTTGTATCCACCTTGATGTTATAGGTGGTGCCGCCGACCGCTACCGGGAGATTATAGATCGAGTAGGCGCCATAGAAATCCGTAAGACCAAATGGTTCACCGACCTCGCGGAGGCCATTGTTATTCGTGTCGGAATAGACATAGACGTTTTGCAACCCTTCACCGTTATCAAAGACGCCGTTGTTGTTCATGTCCTTGAATAGGGTGGTGCCGATGGAGCCCCCGATCGTCTGCACGCTGGCGGAGCCGACGGATGGTGTTATCGAATTGCCGCTGGCATCGACGGCATAGGAAACATCGGCCGTGTTGGTCGTGGGGTTGGACGTTCCCTTCACGGTCATCGTCACGTCGATGGTTTTCGTGGCCGCAGGCGCGATGGGTCCGATGTTGTTCCAGAGCAGCGCGCCGTTGCCCACCGAGTTTGGGGCAACCGAAGCGGAGACGTAAGTCAGCGCACCGCCGCTATAGTTGTCCGAGAGAGGAACTGTGGTGAGGGTGGTGGTGCCTGAGTTTTGGATAACGAGGCGCCAGACAACCGTGTCCCCGATGTAAACCGGTCCGGACCCGGGAGTGAGCAATGTCTTTGTCACCGTCACCCCGGGCTTCTCGATCGTGACATTCGCCGTGGACGGCCCGGCGCTGGCAGTCCCGCTGACAGAAGCCGAATTCGTCACCGTGGCACCTGCGGCAAGGGCGGTGAAATCGACGGTGATGGAGACGCTTTCGCCACTTAACAACGGACCTACATTCGTCCAGTTCAAGGTGCCGCTGCCGGTCGTGGTTGGAGTGATGCTGGCACTTACGAACTGCAGGTTCGCCGCCGGGAAGGTGTCGGCCAGCCCGACTGTCGTGAGGGCGACGGTTCCTGGGTTGGTGACGGTGATGTTATAAGAAACAATGCCACCGACGAGAGCCTTGCCGCCCGAAGGAGAAACGAGGGTTTTGAAGATGGCGGCCACCGCCGATGGCGAAGGTGAGGAGATGAAGGCAGACGCGCTTGAGGTGTCCGACGAATCCGTCGGATCCACATAGTTTGCGTCGAGCGTGGCCCCCGCGACGACGTTGAGCGCACCGTTGTTCTGAGTCACGGCACTGGTGTTGGTCGTGATCGCGGAACTGCGGAAAACGCCGGTATTCACGCCGGTTTCGGTAAGCGTAATCGTTTCACGATCGCCGTTGCTCGTGGTGACGACCACAGTGACAGTTTCCACCACGGCAACATTCGTGTTCTGGTCGCGGTCAACGACCTGAACGTAGACAGGTCCACTGGTGGTATAGCTGGGAACCGTATTACCGCTTGAGTCGGTAAAGGTGGTGGTGCTGGGGGTGCCGAGGTCGAGGGAAGTTACCTGCAGCGGAAGCGAGGATGTCGCGGTGATGCCCTCGTATCCCTCTTTTGCGGTTGTCTGGACGGTGTAGCCACCATCGCTGGGCCCGCCGATCCATGAGTATTCAAAGGTCTTCGAAGTGGCGCTACTGGCTACGGTGCTGGTCAGGTTCACCGTGCTGGTCGCGTTCGATGGGTCGGTAATCGCCAGGTCGAGGCTGGTCACGTCATAGGCACCGAACGGGTCGCTGGCGGTTGCGCGTGCATAGACGCGTTGTCCGTTGGTAATATTCGTAACCAGGCTTCCTCCCGGATAGGCCGCGTCATAGAGTCCAAAATTTGTGATCGCGATGACCGTCGTGGTCGGCAGGCTGATGACGGAGGGTTTGGTGCTGCTATCATAGTCGACCGTGAATGTCACCCCGGCCTGGGCATCCGTGATGACCAGCGTAATGGCATCACCTGTGGCGAAGTTAACAGCACTCCCGAATGCAGGGAAACCAAACGATAGCAGTCCCCCGCTGGCCGTGACACTATTGCTCGTAGCAATGGTGGTCGCGCCGTTTTTCAGTGCTGCTGAAATGCTGGGACTCGACGGCATTGTGCCGCTTGCGACCGCGTAATAGATGCTCGCCGATGGGGTGGTGCCGGATGGCAAGGTGAATCCAGTGGCAAATGTCGGGGTCTGCGTGAACGTTGCCGTGTTTCCCCCGCCCGTGGCCGGTCGGATCGGAACCGCAACGCCAGCAGGTTGCTGTTTGGGACCGGTCCATGACCACGACATCGTGGTGGATGACGCCCCGGCTTTCGAACTAACCGAGCCATTTAGATAGATAGCCGGCTTGATGTTTTCCAAGATGGTTTGCCCGCTTCCGGCGCTGGGAGTGGGTGCGGTATTCGTCGCGTCTCCATCCACTGCAAAGCTATCAACAATCAGTTCATTGGTTGCCGAACTGACCGTAAGGCTGAAGGAATTGCCTTTGCCGTTGCCCCCGGTGACCGACGTTCCGAGCGGTGTGGTTTGGTCAACGCCCGTGTAAGTGATCACGGTGGCGGTCACCGGATTAGACGTAGAGAGAGAAAGCACAGCGTTGGCAGTGCCTATGGGCGGATTAACCAGCTTCCATATTTCGGACCGCACCAAGCCTCCGTTGGAGATCGCGTTCACCAATGTCAGGCTTTGCCCGCCATAAGTGATGCCACTGACGGTCGGCAAAGTACCGGAGGACAGTCCCGTGGTGACCATCACCAGCATCAGCCGGTTGGTACCCCCGCCGGTCGTGTGGCTGACGGAAAGACTGTTGGTGCTGGCACTCAAACCGAAGGTCCTGGCATCCTCTACGATCGTCTGCGTGCCGGTGGTTAGAACGGTCGTATTTGCCGTCGTGGAATCGGCCGCGGCCACGGGATCGATCCGGTCCAAGGCCAGGGTATCTGTTAGATAGAGTTTCTTGGTCTGAATGGAGGTCATGATCGACGCGTTGGCGGTAAAGGTTCCGCCGAACTGGGTGTTGACGAAGGTTGCGACCAACCCGTTGCCTTGCAGTGCGTAAAGCGTGCCATCCTGCTGGTTGAGACCGCCTGTGGTTGATGAGGGAAGGGCTGGTATGTTACGGAAAATCCCGGTGTTTACCCCCGTTTCGGTCAAAACGAGCAACTCCTGGTCCCCGGTGGTGGGATCGGTGACCGTAACGGTGAGAGTCTGCAAGGTGGTGGCATCCGTATTGAGATCCACGTTGGTCACTGTGACATAGACATTGCCATTTTGCGGATAAGTGCTGAGCGCCGTGCCTGAGGAATCCGAGAAAGTGATGGTCGTGGGAGCGGTGCCACCGGGCGGGACGACTGAAATGGTGGTGGATGCCGATAGGACGACGGAACCGCCGTTGGCGGTCACATGGTTCATGACACTTGTGGCTCCGGGATTCACCGTGACGCGATATTTCACCAGCGTGAACCCGCCGGGAGGGATCGATACCAAAGTGTAGCCGGCTTCATCGACGGGGAAAAATGAAGCTGGGGTGGGGTTGTCGGCGATGGAGACACCGTTGACCTTGGTCGAGCCGGGAACATAGGTGATCGACGATGGCAGGGCATCGAGAACAACGGTATTGTCAAGATCCACCACGCCTTCGTTTGCCACGCGCACCGTGTATTCGATGGTGTCGCCGACATCGGTTTTGGCGTTGCCATTAACATCCACCACGAGGGCGGAGGTCTTGGAAAGCGCTGGCTGGGGGAAAGGCACGATGGTGGTCCCCATGTCCAGATAGGGAGCACCGGGACCGGCTTTCGAAGGATCCTCGCCCCACGCGGCGGCGATCTTCGAACCGTCGGTGGTAAAGATCCGGGCCTTGGTCATGTCCTTGTCCGTTGGATCGTAAATGGTCCGGGACTGGAGTTTATTGACGCTGTAGGAAACGTCGTATTTCGCGCCGTTCGAAGCGGTGCTGGGGCCGGCGTTGAGGTCACCCGAGTAGTTCACATAAATGGTTGTGCTGGTGGCCGGCGTAATCCACACCGGGCTGCCATTTTGGTCCGGGCCTGTGGGTGCCGTGATATCGTCCGATCCAGGGCCGAAGCCCACAACGATGCCCGTGGTCAGATAGCTTTCCGGAACCAGCGCGTAGCCCCAGTCATGAGTCTGGTTGGCGGTCGCCGCCGCGCCACTGTCATTGGCACCTACCGCATAAAACGCCTGGCCGCCCGCTGTGAAAAAATGCCCGCCCGAGTTCATCGGCATGGCAAATTGAGCGTTGCCATTGGCAGGCACGCTGATGGTGCCACTGCTGCTGGTCGTTTCATAACTCACGGTGATCGGCGATGCCCCCGGATTATAGAGAAAAACGGTATGAATCTCCGTGGAAAGCGTCGTTCCCACTGGGGCGAAATAGCTGGAACCCCATAGGCTAGTAGGCCGGATGGCGAAGGTGCGGGACTCGTAGGTCGAGCCAATGTCACCGGTTAATTCGTGCACCTGCACTGGCTTGTCCGAATTGACAGTGGCACCGGCCTTGACGCCGCCGTTCACTAACATCGAGTCACCCAGGTTGAGCACCTTGGTCTGATCGACCGTTCCATTTCCGTCCACATCCACCTGCACGGTGGTGTTGTCCGCGGCCGCGATGATGTGTAAGGATGAGTATTCGAAGTTCTGAGAGGCCCCGGTCGTGATCCCGACCGGTATTTTATAGGCCGTTCCGCAGCGGCGGGTATCGTAAACCTCCGTGGCGCTCGCTAGAACCGTTCCCGGAGCAACCCCCCACCCCGCGCGCGTCACGGCGATGGCCGCCGTGGTACCGATACGGTCGCGGCCATCATAAAACAGCGTCCCGGGAGCCCGCGGGAGGGTGACGTTGTTCGTCAAATTGACCACAGCGCCGGCCGGAAAAACATCGGTCGCGTAACCCGGCGCGATACCGTTGGAAAGATTTCCGTCACCCCAGATCTGCGTGCTCGATTGCACCGGGGCATTGAGATCCGCCTCATAGCCATCCTCCCATTGATCATATCGAACCACAGTCCCGGCAGTCGGCATCACCAGGGAAATGATGGTTTTCATCTGATTGCCCACCGGAGTTCCCGAGATGTCGATCGCTTTCAACGACGTTTGGAAATCCGCCTCGGGAAACGGAATGAGGAAGGTCTGGACGTTCGGCAGGGCCCAAACTGAGGTCACCGCTGCGCAAAAAAATGAGGCAAGCACGCAAAGCGGCCAACTGGTTGAACCAATTCGTCTAATCATTAGCTTCGGGGGCGGGGGTAGGCGCAACAACTCTTGATATTGCTTGGACCTAGCCGATATTATCAACAAAAGTTAACTTTCCAATCCATTTTTAGGAATCGTTTGAAAATTTTTGAATTTTTCCGGTGAAGGCGGGCACGCTGCAGCGACTTCCGGGGGCCGATGCCTCGACAGTCACACCAACGCCGCAGGGAAATGGCGAACGGCCTAGAACCTCCTAAGAATGTCCCCAAAGCCGCTGGGATTTCCACTCAGCCCGGTCGGACGCCAAGCGAATCCCCGGCAGCAAGTCCGCCGCTGGAAAGCGGATCCATCGGCAGAATATGGATGTCCGTAACAATGGCGGGAATTTCAGTCTCGCCAGGTTTCGATGACCATTCCTCAATCAGACGGAATCCCACCGCCAACAGCGTCGGCCCGAGGAAAACTCCGACAAGCCCGAAGGCAAGCGCGCCGCCAATGACTCCACAAAAGATCAACACAAACGGCATCTTGTTGCCTTGGCTGATCAGGTAAGGGCGGAGGAAATTATCGACGCCGCTGATGCCAAGCGCACCCCACAACAACATGAAAACACCCATGCCGGGCTTATGTTGTGCGAACAGCCACAGGGACGCGGGCAGCCAAATCACGGGTGGACCAAAAGGAATCACCGCGAACAAAAAGGTAAGGACCGCCAGCAGCACCGCGCCCGGAACACCGGCGATCCAAAAGCCGAGACCCGCCACCAAGGCCTGCACGATGGCGGTTCCCAGGATGCCATAGATCACACCGCGAACGGTATCTCCCGCGACTTTGATCAAATGTTGGCCCCTTCCGCCGGACAAGCGCTCCACGGCAACTTCCAAACGAACCGCGAGGATTTCCGAATCGCGCAACAGGAAAAGGGCGAGGAACGCGCTGACGAGTACTTGGGTGATCCATTGACCCACCGCCAGCGTCACCGAAAGCAACCAACTCCGTGCCCAAACCAACAACTGTCCTAACAGAACCACCGCCTGCGGGGTTTCCGACTTCTTCTCGCCTGGCACTACTTCCTTGTCGCCAGCTTCCGGCAATACCGGTGGCGCGGTTATTTCCTCAAATCCGTTTTCGTTCTCCGTCACGATCTTTGCCCGCGGCGGGGTTTTGACCTCCTTCTCCAACTGATCCATCAGCGGCTTGCGATCCTCCGCGATCTTCGCCCAGTACGATGAAATTTCGTCACCCACCACCGGCAGTTGCCCCACCCAGGTCGGAGCTTGGTCGGGAGCGGCCATGAACCACTTTTGCGTGGCGACTGCCAAATCCTTGCCGTCCTGCGCGACACTAAAACCAATCAAAACGATCGGCCCCGCCAGAATGATGGTCACCGTCAGCGTAACCAGACAGGCCGCCAAAGTCCGGTAGCCGCGCAACCAGCGGGTGAAACTCCGTTGCAGGGGATGCAGCGAATAGGCGAGAATGATCGCCCACATCAACGCCGTCATGAACGGCCGCAGCACAAAGAAACAACCCAGCAACAGCAACAACAAGGCGATCCCGCCGAGCAGCGGCTCGATTCTCAATTGCTTCGGTTTGGCGGTGGGCTCCATGAACTTCCAAGAATACTAATACGTTATTCGGAAATCAGCCAGCAAGTTCGCGTGTGGCTTTCAAAGCCAGCCACAAGCCTGTTTGGC
>JANMJQ010000176.1:0-2573 GCA_031371445.1 Akkermansiaceae bacterium | reverse complement strand
TTGCTCCTGCGCGGCCAATTCACGCCGGTTTACACGGACTATTACCTGCATTTGATGCAGCACGGCGTGCGTCCGCCGCTGGAGCTCGACCAGATGTTGAAGGACGCGATGGCGATGCTCGTGCTTCATCTCGTCGCGCGTCCCTGGGCGGAGACCATCGCATGGACGGCGAACCTGCGGGCACCGCGCATCAATCTTTTCGTGACCGGCAGTTCGTTCGGGGAGGGGATCACCGGCCGTGTTTTCACCGAGGATGTTCGCGAACCCGACTGGAACTTTTTCTATTCGCAAACCACCACGGGAGAGGGGCTTCAACCGCGGACATCGACTTTGGAATTCGTGGGCAAGGACCCGGTCGCGTGGATTTCCCAATTCTTTGACCAGTCGGAGCAACGCCCCGCGCGCGCGTTCCGGCTAGAGGATGAAAATTTCGCGCTGCTCGCCGCGCAGCCGGATTGTGACTTGGAATGGCTTGCTTCACTTGATGCGGAAGCCGTGGCCGCAATCACCAGCAACGAGGAAACCAATGTCCTCGAAACGCGGCGCTTCCGTTTTCACTGCGGCTGCACCATCGACAAGATTCTGCCGATCCTTGGAGGCTGGAAAAACCGGCTAGACGAACTTTTCGGCGACGCGGACTTCATCAATGTCCAGTGCCCGCGCTGTGCCGCGAAGTTCCAGGTCACGCGTGACATGATCTAAGGAAACTGAACTTCGGGGTCATCACCACGCCGGAGATGCAGGAAGTCGGCCAGATTCAAGGTGTGGATTACGGAGACTCCACTCTTTCTCGCTGCCCGCAGGTGCAAATAATCATAAACCGAGCCGCCACGCACACCGCGATTTTGAGCGGCTCCAAGTGCCTCAATGATCTCGGCGGTTGAAAGTTCAATCACGTTCACCCTTGGCAGAATCGTTTGGGAAAGCATCTGTGCGGCAAGTTCAGGAGCCACCCTGACTCCGAGTTTTCCGCCAGTCAGCGTCGAGAAGGTTTCAAGCAGCGCATGGGAATAGATGTGATTTCCGCCAGCCAGGACAAGCGCGAGGCACTCGGCGTGTTTGAGTTCGTCAGCAGCCAGTGCGGCGACGAGCACCGAGGTGTCGAGAAATGCGCTCATCTCGGAATCGCACGTTCGGCCAAGGCGTCACGATCCGATCTCACGGCAGCGGCTGCATCCATCTGGATGCCTTGCCGGGCCATCACGAGAACGCCGTTCTCCATCACGCCCTCGGTCATGATGGGAGGTTCCGGGTAAATCTCGATGCGGTTCAGGCTAACATCGGCACGAACCTGATCGCCCGGCTTCATGCCAAGCACCCGGAGAGCGTTGCTTGGCAGCAACAGCCTTCCGGTTTCATCAAGGCTGAGCACTGCATTCATGGGTGTCATATGCCACATCCGGAGACCTTTGGCAAGCAGGCCAATCCGCAGATACAAGTGAAGGTCGGGAACCGGGTGGATCTCATGCCCCCTCCACCAGCTTGATCTCATCTTCCGTCAAACCATACAGATCATAGACGAGTCGGTCGATCCGGCTGTCGGTGGCGGAAATCTGGCGGTCCAGCGCGGTTTGCTCGTGCGGGGGTGGGGTGGGAGATTTTGCGACTGCGGGGAAAATCTTATTTGACCGCAGAGGGCAGCTATGGGAATTTCTTCCCGGCAAGCGCAGAAGATGTAGAGGCCGCTCCCACGAGTGGCAGCCCGAATGGGTGGGATCCTCGGTTTCTGGGGCCACATTCTCACAAGCCTTCGAGGACAAGCGCCTCGGGGGCTTTATCTTTTATGGTGGCAAGATCCTCCGGCCAGAGTTTCACTCCGTACCCTATGGCCGTCCCTTTGTGGCGGTAGATCGATTTGTGCAGGTGCGGCAGATAACTCGTCTCGGTTTCGCCATAGCGGTTCACCTTTAGCGCGAAATGGAAACCGGATGCCACTGCGTCGGCCACCTGCAATCCCGCCAACTTCGAATGTTCCACCGCCCGTATCCGATTCGGATCAATCACGCTGTGGTCGATCTGGATTGTTTGGGGATTAAGGGACGCGCTGTTCATGCTTCAAATCCACGAAATGCAGCGGTGTCTTCGGCGCTTTCTGCAAAACCTCCCGCACTTCCTTGAGGCAGGAAACCATTTGTAGGTCGTTAGTCTGCCGGATCACCGCTGCCGAAAGTACGAACCACCGCGAGCTGCCGCTGCCGTCGGAATTGAAGACGAATCCCTCGTCACCCGATTCGTCCACATAGGCGATGAAACTGGATTTCATGGTTCAACTAATGGCCAATCAAGAGCCTTCCACCAAGACGATCTCATCTTCCGTCAGTCCGTATAGATCATACACAAGCTTGTCGATCTGGCTGTCCGTGGCGGAAATCTGGCGGTCCAGCGCGGTTTGCTCGTGCGGGTTTTTTACTGCCGCGCGTTGCTTGTGCAGATCCAGCATCTTTTCTACCAGGGTGACGATGCGGTCGTGGGCGGGAGACTTGCCCTCCACGTCTGGCAACGGGATTTCTTCGATGTATTGGCGGTTCAGGGCGATGTAGCCTCCGCGGAAAACGCTGCTCGTTTTCTTGAGG
>JANMJQ010000175.1:0-7726 GCA_031371445.1 Akkermansiaceae bacterium | reverse complement strand
AATTCTGTTAGGGCTGTTCTTTCTCGGCGTCGGCGCTGGCATCGATTTCGGTTACATCCGCGATCACCTCTTGTTCGTAATCGGCGGCGCGCTTGGATTGATCGTCGTCAAGGGCTTGATCCTGGCCGGGCTTTCGATGCTTCGTGAACGCCGGAGAAATTCCGCGCTGTTGTTCGCGGCGTCGCTGGCGCCAGGCGGCGAGTTTGCATTCGTCCTGATCGCGCTTTCTCTAACAGTAAATGTTTTCCCCGCGGAAACCGGCCGCGGATTGGTCGCTATCGTCGCGCTCTCAATGGCCGCCACGCCGTTGCTGATCCTTGCCGCGCAACATCTCATTTCAAAAACGCCGAAACCTGTTGAGGTTCGTGAGACGGATGCGAGCGACGAGGGCAATCCCGTGCTCATCTGCGGCTTCGGGCGCTTCGGCCACGCGGTGGGCCGCCTGCTGCGGTCGCGGGGATTTGGCTGTACGGTCCTGGATCAAGACACCGACCAGGTCGAACTCCTCCGCGGGCTGGGCGTGCCGATTTTTTTCGGTGATGCCAGCCGTCCGGAAATGTTGGGAATCGCCGGAGCCGCCCATGCCAAGGTTCTCGTGGTTGCCGTGCGCGAAGCGGCGACCGCACTGAAGATCGTCAGCAACGCGCACCGTCATTTCCCGCATCTCAAAATTTTTGTCCGCGCCTACAGCCGGGTCGAAGCCTACGACCTGCTGGAAGTGGGCGAGGAATCGATATACCGCGACACTCTGGACTCGTCGCTGCGGCTTGGCCGGGATGTCCTTCAATCCTTGGGAGAATCGCAGCAAGCCGCGGCGCATGCGGCCGAACTTTACCGCGAAAACGATGAAATCATGGTCCGTGAAATGGCGGCGGTGCGGAACAATTCGAACGAATTCTACAACGCCGCACGCGAAGCGCATCGCTCGCTCGATGAATTGATGCGCCGCGACATCGCTGGCGAAAGCGCAAAAAATCAGCCGCCGGATATTGCCAACCCCGCATAGGGCATGTCTGATTCCCGAACCGATCATGGATACCTTGCGCATATTTTCCGACTCCCGCCTGGGTGAAGCCGCCGCCACGCTTTTGGAAAAAGGCGTCGCGCCGCATGAAGTCATCGTGCCGAAAATCCGCCCCGCTTCCATCCTCTCAAAGCCCGCGCCCGACCCATCGTTCGCGTTGGCGGATGTCGCTTTCGGACAACCCGACATCGGAAGCATCCGCGGATCTGAGAAATTGAAATGGCTGCATGTCAGCACCGCCGGTTTCACGCGCTATGACACGCCGGAATTCCGCAGCCTTGTCGCCGAACGTGGCTTGGTCGTGACCAACAGCTCCAGCGTCTATTCCGCGGCCTGCGCCGATCATGCACTGGCCTTCATGCTGGCCAACTCGAGGATGCTGCCACAGGGTTTCAAAAGCCATGCCGCCAACGGCGATTCCGAATGGCTGCAACTGCGCGCAAATTCCGTATCCCTGCGCGGCCAAAGCGTTCTCATTCTTGGCTTCGGTGCCATCGCCATCGAGTTGGTGAAATTGCTCGCGCCATTCGAAATGAAGATCATGGCGATGCGCCGCAGTCCGCGCGGCGACGAAGGCTTGCAGGTCGTCACACCGGATCAACTTCCGGCAGCGCTCGCATCCGCCGATCATGTGATCAACATTCTTCCTGAAAACGCGGAGTCTTTGAATTTCATCAACGCCACCCGCCTCGCCCAAATGAAGCGGGGCGCCGTGTTTCACAACATCGGCAGAGGAACCACTGTGGATCAACAGGCGCTGGCAGACGCATTGGCATCGGGCCAGCTTGCGTCGGCATGGCTCGATGTCACGGATCCGGAACCCCTTCCCGACGATCATCCTCTGCGCCTTGCGGAAAATTGTTTCATCACACCTCACACCGCGGGTGGCCATGCCGATGAATCGCTGACCTTGGTGAATCAGTTCCTCACGAACTTGCGGCGCTATCTCGCGGGTGAGACGCTCCTTGACCGGATCATGTGAATCTCTCTTCGCACGTAGTTCCTCTTTTAGGAGGCTCTTCATGAACGCCCACCTGAAGGCGGGACTACTTATGAAGATGAATAGCAGACTACTTCGTCCACCATTTCGACAAACGATTCACCGCCGGTGTGGGCAGTGCGACGCCCGCTGCTGAGTAGTGCGAGGTGTCGTTGAACAACATCAACCGCGATCTAACAGAATCTTTGAAATCGACGATATTCAACGCCGCCGGAGATTGGTCGAGGTTGTCGCGATACCGCCGCGGGTCGAAGCCCAACAGCGAGCTGAGCAAGAGCCGGATCGTCGCCTTGTGCGAAACGATCGCCACCGCGCCTCCCGAATGCTGTCTCACGATTTCCATCAACACCGGCAACGCGCGCGCAGTCACCGCAAGCCCGCTTTCGCCGCCTTCGGGCGCAAAGGTGAATGGATCTTCATCCCACGCCGCGGCCTCGGTGGGAAATTGCTGGTCCACTTCCTTACGGGTCATCTGCTCCCAGTGGCCGTGGGAAATTTCCCGCAACCCGTCGCGGGTTTGAACGTTAAGCCCATGCGGCTTCGCGAGGATTTCCGCGGTTTCGACGGTTCGTCCCATCGGAGACCCATACACCGCGGTTAGATCGCAATCGGCCAAGCGCTCCGCCAATCGAGTAGCCTGCTGCCGGCCGTCATCCGACAAGGGCACGTCGGTCGCACCTGCAAAGCGATCTTCGGCAGTCAAGGTGGTTGCCCCGTGGCGGATCAGAAAAACGCGCGTCAGTGCCATGGCTTTCCCGAAGCTTGCGACATCGGCGGATCTTGGCAAGCATGGGCCGCAATCACGTTATGAGGCCGAGCCGGATTCCTTTCATCACGACCATCCTCGTGCTGACATTCTTTTACCTCCCGGTCGCGGTTCTCATCCTGAATTCTTTCAATGCATCGCGCTTTGGAACGAGCTGGCAGGGCTTCACGTTCGGCTGGTACGAGCGCTTGCTGGACCGCTCCGACCTGTGGCTTGCCTTGGGAAATTCGCTGAAAATAGCGGGCATCGCCAGTGTCGGCGCGATGATTTTGGGAACCTCCTCCGCCTTCGCGCTTCATCTTTTCAAATCGCGGCTGCAAGCGGCGCATCATCTCCTCATCACGGTGCCGCTGGTGCTTCCGGAAATTCTGATGGGCATGAGCCTGCTCTTAATGTTCGTCGCCATCCAACAACCGCTCAGCCTGTTCACGGTGGCCATCGCGCACATCACCTTTTGCGTGAGTTATGTCACGCTCGTCGTGCTCGCGCGTTTGCAGGACTTCGATTTTCAAATCGTCGATGCCGCCCGCGACCTCGGTGCCACTCGTTTCCAGGCATTTCGCAAAATCGTTTTGCCCTTGCTGCTTCCCGGCATTTTCGCGGGCGGCCTGCTTGCCTTCACCTTGTCGATCGATGATTTCGTTGTCACCTTTTTCGTCAAAGGCCCGGGCGCCGACACATTGCCCGTTGTGATCTACAGCATGATCAAGAAGAGCCGCGAATTTCCGGTGATCAATGCGCTGAGCACCTTGTTGCTCGGCTTCACGTTCGTCGTCGTGTGGGCCTCGCAACGGTTGACCGCGGAGAAAGGCTGAGAGTCACTTCAACTCTTTCGCCGTCCACGGCTTGCCTGCGCGGCCGGCGGTTATCTCGCGTTGCTGTCTCACAAAGGCGGCGGACACCGGGGTACCTTGATTCGTCCATTCGTTGCGGATGTATGTCGCGAGGTCGCCGATCGTTTGATCGGTCATCGTGGGATTGGAACCCAGCGCAGGCATTTCCGCAGTCGGATTGAACTTCTCGCCATTGACGGTGATCGGGCCGCTGAGGCCGTGCAGCAGGATCTTGACCAGGATTTCCGGCTTGCCGGTGACCCATTGCGATTCGTCGAGCGGCGGGCCGAGATTGGGCATGCCCGCGCCGTCCGCGCTGTGGCAACCGAAGCAGGAAGCTTCACCGTGGAACTTGGCCTTGCCCCGTTGGAAGGATGCAAGTTCGGCGGGCGGCAACTTGGGTTGCGATGGACCGAGGCCCGCGGCTTTTCCAGCACCGTTCGCCAGATAGGTCAGCAACAACGTGTCTTTGGAATCTTTGAGTTGCGAATCCTTGAACTCGACTTCGTGCCGATCCAAACCGGCGACGATGGCTTCGCGGATGAACGGAACATCGCCATACGATTTCAACAATGCCCCCAAGCGCGCATACGCAGGTGGCGTTCCCAGCGGACCAAGCGCGCGGGCGAGATATGGAACCACTTCGGGTGATGATGGCTTTGCCGACACCAGCACCGATTCCAATTTCATCAACTCGTCCATCGCAAGCCGGGTGCTTGCCCATAACGCCGAGGATTGCAGCTTCACATCATTGCTGTTGATCGCCGATGCCAAATGCAGAGCTTCGAGCGCGCCCATTCCCTCCAAGGTCCAAATGGCATGGATGCGTGCAATGACCGAGCCGTTTTCAGCAAGTCCCGCAAGGAGTGGGAGGGCGGCAGGATCCTTGCGCTCAACCAGCAAGCGTTGTGCGGTTTCCCGTTGCCATGGGTTCGTGCTGCCCAGCAATGCCACGATCTCCGGGATGCCGAGCGCGGCAATGTCCTTCACTCTCTCGACCGCTCCATTCGCGCTGCGTATCCGATAGATCCTGCCTTGCCCGAAGGCCGGCGCTTCAAGGCCTCGCGACAAGGTTTGCTTGCGCAGGTAACTTGTCATGTAGGTCTTGTGCTGGATGATGCCGTGATACATATCTAACAGATAAAGGCAGCCATCGGGCGAGTTGTATATGTTGACCGGACGAAAGCGCTCATCCGTGGACGTCAGGAACTCCGCCGCTTTGAAAATCGGCTCTCCTTTCAAACCCGCACCGTTATCCCTGATACGCATCGCGCTTACCAGGTTTGCGGCGGACTCGGTGGTGAACCCGACGTTCCGCCATTCCCTTGGAAAATTCGTACCGCGGTAAATCGTCATCCCGGCGGCAGCGGTGGTGTTGATCAACTTGTAGGTATCCGGGTCAAGCGTGTTGCTCTGGAATCCATGCGCCACCGACATGTAAGCGCGATTAACCGCCGGTGTGACGCGCGCGGGCCAGACCTTGTTACTGCCAAGCTGTGTGAAATCCTGAATCTTGATCCGCATGCCCGGGTTGCCCATCAACAGGTTGGGCACCAGCAAATCGCCGAAGAGCAGCGTCGAGTTATTGTTATGATACAAGCGCCCGTAGTCATCACGGGCGATACCCCACTGGCCGCGGGAGGCAGTGGCTTCAAGTTCCCAGCCAGTCGCGGTGCGCTTCAAACGTTGGTCGGATTTCGCAAGATAGTAACGATTGTCGAGATTGGACAACAAGCCATTCGGTTTGTGCTCAACGTTGCCGGCCGCACAAATTTTTGAGTCAATGAGCACAGGCTCCCCCACCGGTTGATCGCCATTGCGCTTGATCCAACAAAGCCGCTGCTCATCCATGAACAAGATACCATCATTCAAAACCGCGATGGCGCGCGGGAGCAGCAGCTTGTCCAAAAACACCGTTCGCTTGTCAACGCGGCCGTCGCCATCGCTGTCTTCCAGAATGACGATGCGGCCTTCGGGAATCGATTCGCCTTTGCCATCGATGTCGGGCATGTAGCCCCGCATTTCACAAACCCACATCCGGCCCGCAGGATCGAAGTCAAGACAGACTGGCTTTTCTACCAAGGGCTCGGCCGCCACCGCTTCGATCACAAATCCCGGCGCAATCTTGAATGACTTGAGCGCCTGATCCACGGTGAGCACGGGACTCGGCGGGATTAATTTTTCGGGCACGACCGGCTCCATGCGTTCGTCCTTGGCATCGCCCTCCTGCGCGACCACGCGCGCGAGCAAGAGCAGCATGACGATCAAAATGCGGAACATCGGAACAAGTTACGAACGGGTTGGCCAACGAAGTTTCGCGGAACTCGTGCGCGGGATCAAGCACCACCCGCTATTCCACAGGCCATCGCCAGTGGCACGGCGCGGATATTTTCAGCAAGCTTGTATTCCCGTGTGCCGGGATAGACGACGAGCAATTCCTTCAACCGCAAATCCTCCATTGCGATGTGCATCGACCGGCTCAACTTCGGCGCGTCGCTGAACTTGATTTCGATGCCCTTCCCCATGCCGGGAAAAAAAAGATCCAGCTCCGAGCCACTGTGGATCGCATAAAAATAGGCGTCTTCGCCACGCTGCGCCCGTAGAATCTGCTCCATCGCAAATCCTTCCCACGAGGCTCCCAGCTTCGGGTGCAACAGCAGTTCGGAGTGGCTGCCGATCCCTAACAGCGCGTGGAAAATCCCGCTGTCGCGGAAATAGATCTTCGGCGTTTTGACGAGGCGTTTGCCTGTATTGGTGTGCCAGGGCAGCAGGCGGCGGATCATGAACGTCTGCTCCAGCGCGTCCAGATAGTGGCGGGCCGTCGTCGGCGAGATGCCCATCGATGCGGCGATCTCGTTGCCGTTCCACGTCTGCCCATGATAGTGGGCGAGCATCGTCCAGAACCGTCCCATCGCCTGCGGAGCCATCCCGAATCCCAGCCCTGAGAGATCGCGTTCCAGAAAGGTTCGCGTGAAATTCCGCCGCCAGTCCAGACTGTCGCGGTCCGTTTTCGCCAGGAACGATCGGGGAAAACCTCCCCGCTGCCACAGCAATTGAAGGTCATCAGCCCGCAGTTCGGTCATTCCGAAACCTCCCATCTCGACGATCTCCACCCGGCCCGCCAGCGACTCCGAAGCCTGTCTCGATAACTCGGGCGAGGCACTGCCCAGGATCAGGAAAGTCGCCGGCTGCCCCTCACGGTCAGCCAGCACCCGCAGCACCGGAAACAATCCCGGAGCCCGCTGCGCCTCATCCACCACCACCAGCCCGGACAACGGAGACAGTGCGCTCATTGGATTCTCCAGCACCATCGCCGTCGCCGGATCTTCCAGGTCGAAGTATCCCGGAGCTCCGGCACTCATCAATTGCCGCGCCAAAGTCGTCTTTCCGCACTGACGCGGCCCGATCAACGCCACCACCGGTCCACGCCCCAGCCCGGTCCGCACTTCCTGCAAGTATCCAAGCCGTTCAATCACTGGTTGAAATAATCCACTTAACTTGGAGGATTTCAAGTTTTATTCGAGCCGCCATTGAAGATGGGATTCCGGCGAGGGCGACGGAATCGACATGCGAGGGCGTGTGTGCTCCCCTTTGAGCTTCTCGGAATTGCCGGAAACCTAGGAACGGGTTGCCCACCGGAGTTTCGCGGAGCTGGAACGCGGATTCAAGCGCCGTTCAGCGGGACCGGCAACGATTACGTTGTCGCAAATCTCCGAATAGAGGCCATCGCGCAAGCCAACGCGGAAGGCCTGTTTCACGCGCCGGTCCTCCCCCGAATGAAAGGTCAACACCGCCACCCGCCCCCCTGGTTCAAGACAGTCCGGGAGCACGCGCAGGAATGTGTCGAGCGCCGTGAACTCCTCGTTGACCCCGATGCGGATGGCCTGGAATACCCGGCGAACGGTGAGCTCGCGCTCGTCTTCATCGCTGACACGGATCGCAGCACGAATCGCTTCCGCGAGGTCGAGTGTCGTTGCAAAGCGCTTGCCGGCCAAAACGTCCGCGATGCTTTCCGCGCGCGGTTCATCGGAATTTTCAATGAGAGCGTTCGTCAATTTGTCGGCGGAAATCCGCGCCAACCATTCCGCGGCGCCAATTCCACG
>JANMJQ010000118.1:0-3086 GCA_031371445.1 Akkermansiaceae bacterium | reverse complement strand
CGGCAACAGTCCAATCGGTACTGGTCGCGCCAGTCCATGGTCTGTCAGCGGCGAATGTGGAACCACTGAAGCAAATGGTAATTACCGAGGCAAGGGTGGCACCAAAGCCGGAATTGATTAATTTTGACGAACGATATTTGGGTTTCATGATAGGTGGTAGTAGATGTTTAAAGAGCTTTGCGGGTTTAAAAGGATTTGAAACATTCCAATGCATTCGCCGGGGTCCCCTCCTGTGAGAGGAGGTAGCGGAAAAGGGGGTTTTACTTTTCAGAAGGCAGGGAAACATCCGCCGGTCGTGGTAACCTCCGACAAAAAATTGCGGTCACAAGGAAAAAAAGCCGTCCTCGGGCTCAATTTGGGATTGGAATATGCGAATGTGCATTTTCCTTTGGATGAGGAGCTTCCAATCATCATACTGACGCCACCACCGTCCGCCATGCCACGCCTCGCCCTGCTACAGTCAACCACCTATCCCACCAAGGCGGCGGCTTTCGACCATCACGAAAAACTGATCCGCGAAGCGGCGGCGAAGGGTGCGAACATCGTCGTCACCCAGGAGCTTTTCCTCACCGAATACTTCTGCAACATCGAAAACCCATCCCACTTCGACCTCGCCGACACGCTGCCGGGACCCGTGACCGATCGTTTGGGCAAAATCGCGGGAGAGCTCGGCATCGTTTTGATTTCATCGCTCTTCGAGCACCGTGGACCCGGGCTCTATCACAACACAGCCGCGATCCATGATGCCGATGGTTCGCTAATGGGCTTTTACCGCAAGTCGCACATCCCGCAGGATCCGGGCTTCGAGGAAAAATTCTATTTCACACCGGGCGACAGCGATTGGCCGGTCTGGGACACCGCGTTTGGAAAGATCGGCGTCTTGATCTGCTGGGACCAATGGTATCCCGAAGCCGCGCGACTGATGGCCCTCGGCGGTGCGCAACTGCTTGTCTACCCCACCGCCATCGGCTGGCTGCCTGCGGAGAAAGCGGAACTCGGTGACGCCCAACACTGCGCCTGGGAAACCGTCCAACGCGGCCACGCTGTCGCCAATGGCTGCTACCTCGCTGCCGTCAATCGCAGCGGCAGCCACGGTGGCACCGAATTCTGGGGGCGTTCTTTCGTCGCGAATCCCTATGGCGAACTCGTTGCCAAGGCCTCCACCGATCGCGAGGAAATCCTATATCACGACCTCGACTTCCAAGCGGTCGAAGATTTCAGACGCATCTGGCCCTTCTTCCGGGACCGGCGGATCGATGCTTATGGGGATCTGGTGAAGCGGTGGCGGTAAGGTTTCAAGGCCGTAACGAAACCAAAGGAAGTTGAAGGAGAATGATACAACCCTCCCGATGACAGACCCGGTCATTCAGGAAGTTCGCCGGCACAAACAAGCGATCGCAGAGGAGTTCGGATTCGACGTCGTGGCTTTGGGGAAATCTCTTCAACAACGCCAAGCGTCTGATCCCCTTTTCACCAATGCCAAAGCGGGAGATAGCGATGCTGGCGATCATGACGATGGCCATCGGTCCTTCGATTTCCTGAGCACCAATGCCAGCGACGATGACATCAACAGATTGCGATGGGCTTCGGCCTCGGCTTCCGCGGCACCGGTGTAGGCGGTCTGCATGCCGCGCGGAAGGTTCCGCTACTCCTTGTCTTTGCTCAGCGTTTCTCTCTGCGGCATTTGCGAACTTTGCGTTTCGCTTTCATGATTCCAAAGGATGCCCCCATTCACGTGATTGCAGCCACGTGCAAGCGGGCCTTCTGCGGGGCGGTGGTGATTGCGGCCAAAGCCCGGCGATACAATTGACCCCGGCGAGGCAGGAGAAAACCATAGATCATGGCCTTGCGCTGTGCTTGTGCCAGGCGGTGAGGATTGATCGTCCTGGGTTCTTCACATGAATTGTCAGTTCCAAGCAACTTGGTGACGAAGTCAAAGATGGTATCCGGGGCGAAGCGATAGAAGCTCGATTGCCTGCTCAACCATGGTTTTCCAGATCCCACATAATGCAGGTTCGCGGCACACGGCCGTTCCATAATACACGCGCTGTTTTCCAAGGTCAGAACCAGGTTGTAAACATCCGGCAAACGGGACCATGCCCCCAGGAAAACAAGATTGAGCAATGTCTGGTCCACATACTTGAATTCCGAAGCCTCGCCAATAAGCCGGTCAATCGCCTCCAGCGAGCCATTCGCGCGACAGAGGGCGACATTGATGCCGATGATCCCCGCGTTGAAATAGGGCTGGTCGTGCATGCGGTGGGGCAGGCGGTCGCGAAGTGTACAATCACGTCCCACGCGCCGTAGCGGATCAAGCACGGCCACCAGCGCCGTTTGCGGTTCGAGCGCTTCCCAAAAGCCTTCCACGCCGAGAAGACAAACGACATCGCTGTCCAGATATACCACGCGAGACGCATCGATGATATGAGGAATCGCCAATCTCGCGCAAGTAAGGTTGCTCCCCCGCCTGATGGGAAAGCGTTCAAAAGCAGGATGAGTCGCGGGAATTCTCCGTAGTTCCACTTCGATGCCCCGAAGCGCGCCCAAAGCCCTCAAATTGGTTTCCAGGATGGTCCATTGGGCATCAGTGATGCCCCCGTCAACAACGTGCACCGTATAATCCAGCCTGCCACTCGCCGCGAGCACGGCGCTCGCAAGAGCGACATGGAGTCCCGGGAAAAAACGCTCGTCCGAGGCTGATGCCAAATGCATACAATCCGGGCGCATGTCGCTAGCATCCTCCTTCCGGTGTGGGCACAATGCGCAAATCCAATCCGCGGGTTTGCTGATCTATGTAAAACCAATCCGCGATACGGATTTGATCATTAATATGGATTCGGCGGTTCATTTCTCCGACGGCTATGTTCTAATTCTGGAAACATATAACCGACGATGAATGAGTATGAGATGAGGATCAGGATGAAATGGTTTCGATTCCCGCTCCTTTTTTTTGTGGCGAGAAGAGACGGAGCAATGCCGGCAGGACGATGAGAGTCAGCGGAAGCTGTGCAATGAGGCCGGAGATGATCGCAATGGCGAGCGGCTGTTGCATCGCGCTGCCCTGGCCAATACCAAGCGCGAGTGGC
>JANMJQ010000027.1:0-8767 GCA_031371445.1 Akkermansiaceae bacterium | reverse complement strand
GATTTCTTCCTGCGGCATCGCGTGGTCTTTCGCGCGCTTGCCGACATGGATTTTTTCGCAACCCGCCTTGGCCCAGTTCAAGAGCGCGGGATTGCTGAGCGCGTCATAAACGAGCACATCCGCGCGCTCGATGCATTCCTTGGCGCGCAGGGTGACGAGACCAAGATCGCCGGGTCCGGCGCCTACGAGATAACAAATTCCGGCTGCGTTCATGAGAGGTTATTGAAAAGTTCAAGCGCGGTTGCGATGGGATCGTTACCGCTGGCGCTGCCATATTTCGGCTCACCGCCTTCTTCGGGAAAGACGCGGGCTTTGATCGAGATGAGGCCATTTTCGATCGTCGAAAATACTCCCACCGGCGTGTGACAGCCACCAGCCAACAAGCGCAAAAATTCACGTTCAGCGCTGACTCGCAGCCAGGTTTCACGATGGCCGATCGCTTCCGCAAATTTCCGGCTGTCCGCATCGTCGGCACGAGTCTCAAGGCCGATCGCCCCCTGCCCTGCCGCGGGGAAAAACTCGTTTTCCTCCAAGCGCGTGACGAACAATCCGGGGATTCCTTGCACCGGCTCGGCATCTCTAACAGAAGTTACCGCTGGAATGAATCCCAGCCGGATCAGTCCCGCTTCGGCCAACAGGATCGCGTCATGATCGCCACCTTCCGCCAACTTCCGCAGGCGTGTTGGAACATTGCCGCGGAGGTCGGCGACAGTGACATCGGGCCGCAGCCATTCGAGTTGCCGCGCGCGCCGCGGGCTGCTGGTGCCGACTTTTGCACCGACCGGCAAGGCCGACAAGCCACCCGGCTCGCGCATCACCAGCACGTCTCTAACAGGCGCGCGTTCCAATGCCGCCGCGAGGGCGAAGCGTTCATCCAACAGCGTCGGCAGGTCCTTGAGGCTATGCACCGCGATGTCGATTTCACGGCGATCCAAGGCATCCTCGAGCTCCTTGATGAACACGCCCTTGTCAAAAATTCCCTCAGCCTTCGCGACGTGTTCCAAGGCCACGTCCGTCCGCCGGTCACCGGTGGTCGTGATGATCCGCCGCTCGATCTTGAGACCGGAAAATGCCGCGGCCAAGGCAGCCTCGGTGGCGCCGGCCTGAACCAAGGCAAGTTCGCTGCCACGCGTGCCGACGATGATGGATGGGGAACTCATTTCAACTGGGAGTGATGATCGTCTCGCCGTTCACGTTCCCGGCAACCTCAATTTTTCCAACTCCGCGGCGATGATCTGCTCGCACTGCTCGATCTGCAACTGCCGCCGCCCGCGGGCTTCCTCGGCGAGTTGCTCCAGCGTGTCGATGTCATACAAATAAACCTCCTCGATCTCCCCCACCGCCGGGTCGATGTCGCGAGGCACCGCGATATCGATGAAAAACAGCGGCCTGAATTTCCGCGCGCGGCGGGCTTTTTCGACATCCTCGCGATAAATCACCGGATGGGGCGAAGCGGTGGACGAAATCACGACATCGACCCGCGGCAGGACGCTCTGCCAATCGTCGAAACGCACCGCGCTGCCACCCATTTCCTGGGCGAGTTGTTGGGCACGGTCGAAGGAGCGGTTGGCGACGAAAATCGACCGGGCCCCTCGCGAGACCAAACTCTGCGCGGTAATCCGGCTCATTTCGCCAGCGCCGAGAATCATGACTTCGCTGTTTTTCAGATGGCCGAAAATTTTCTCCGCAAGATCGACCGCGACGTTGCCGACAGACGTGGAACCTTCCTGAATCGAGGTCTCGGTGCGGACCTTTTTCCCTACTCCAAACGCTCGTTGGAATACTTTGTTTAAAACAGGCCCGGTCGCCCCAGCTTCGAGGGCGGCTTGGTAGGCCTGCTTCACTTGGCCGAAGATTTCTGTTTCTCCCAAGAGCATGGAATCCAACCCACTCACTACCCGGCAAAGGTGCTTGCCGGCTTCCAGGCGTTCCATCCGGTAAAAGTGCGGGATCGCGCTTGGATCGACTTTCTCTGCCAAGCGCGCTTCGACATTTTCAAAGGTCTGCCTGGCATCCTCGGCGGCCAGATAAAATTCGGTCCGGTTGCAGGTGGAAATCGCCACAGCTTCCGTGGCACCAGCCAAGGCCGCGATCTCGGCGGCGTGCTGGCCAAGCAGGGCCGCGCTCACGGCAAAGCGTTCCCGCACTTCCACAGGGGCGGTGCGGTGATTGAGGCCGATGCAAAGAAGTTCCATCAGACAAAAGCGAAAACCGCCAGCGAGAGCACAAACATCAGCACCGCAGCCATCGACAAGCGCCGGCCGGTGAGGCCACGGATTTGCTTCACTCCGAGGAGCAATGAATACCCGGCCCACACCGCCAGCGCGGCGATCAAATGGCCCCATGCCGAGGCGGTCCGCGGCATGAGGAAACCGGCGACGATACCGATCGTCAACAAGCCAACTCCGAGCCAGAGCAAGCGGCCGAGGGAGCCCAACAATTCACGCACCGGAGGCAGGTTGCGGAACAGGCCGCTGCGCAAATGATGTTCCTTCAGTTGCCGGTCGAGCACGAGAAACATCACGCCAGCCACCGCTGCCAAGGCCAGCGCACCATAGGCGAGCACCGACATTGCGGAATGGGTTTCGTGCCAGGGGTTGCTTCCCACCAAGCGAAGCGGATTTGCCGTGAGCGTCCCTGGGATCAAAGCCAAACCTTGGAAAATCGCCACGACCGGAGCAGTGAAAACGCCAAGCAGCGAGATCCGGTAGGCAGGGCCGACGAGAAGGTAGAACACGGTCAGCGACCAAGCGAGAAAGCTCAGGATTTCACCTCTGTCCATCAACGGGCAGGCGGCCCGCATTTGTCCCCGCACTGACAAGAACCCGATTTGGCAGACGAACGCGGCGATGATCCACAGCACCGTCCAACGGCTTTTCTGCCCGCGATGCACCGAAATCATCCCCAGCACTGCCCCGACAGCGGCGAGTAGGGTTGAAGCGATGAGAAACCAGCGGTCCATGCCCATCCATGCCCCCCGAACGAACCGCTTGCAAGTTCAATGGCTTGCGGGAGATCAATTAAGGAGTCGGCGCTTCACCCTTATTTTCAGGGGGCATGCTCACCTCAGGCAATCGACGCGTTTCAGTAAATAAGGGCGGTAGATACTCGGCAGCAAATTCTAGCCCCTAATACGTTTACTTATGAAGTATCGGTAGAGGCCAAATGCGATAACTATGCTGAGAAAAAGAATAAGGAATTTCAGTGTGGAGTTCTTCTCGGAGTTCGCCAACTCTGTCTTTGATGGTTGTTCTAGCGGTGTAGTTTTGCGAGAGTTCATAGGTAGTTGTGAAGGGTCCCGATGGTTCTTCCGCGCCTCCTCAACTGATTTTCTTAGGGGTTGTCCTGTTCCCTTCTGAAATTTTTCGTGATCTAGGTTCGCTTTCCCAGTCAAAATGTCGGTGACGAAACTCGCATACGAATGTTCTTTAAGCCTAGGTTGTATTTGGGAAAGAATTTTGGCCAGTTGCTGGTCGCGGTAATTGACGGCCAAAAAACCAGCCTTTGAGTCATTTGGCATAATCAAAAGGTGAATATTTTCCTCAGTGATCTGGCCTTGATTATAGAGGGAAAAGCTTTCCACTACGAAATCAAGATATTCTTCATCGTTAAGCGCGTCCATGGCCGCCGCGAAGATTTTATCCTCCGATCCCGGGGGGAGATTTTGTAATTCTTTAAGCAAAATCCGCCATGACGAAGCCACGTAGTCCTCGACCGTTTTTTCATCAGAATCTGAACCTGCCAAGATCGGACCGTCTATGGTTTTAGTCCGAAGAAGTGCATCTTTGAACTCGCTTTGAGTTGGCTGGGCCAGCCCTTCGGCGCGAAGGGAAATTCCAATAAGGACAATGACCCAAGTTTGTAAAGAACGCGTCGAAGTCATTTTTTAAGTGCTAGTGGTTGGTATTCGGAAGTCAAGATATGACAGTATTTGTTGATCTTATTTTGACCCGCGGAAACCCAACTGCCGTCGTAGTCCAATATTCCGCAGTGGGCATGGTATTTATCCGGTGGTTCGTTCAGTTTGGCGCGCGATGCAATGAATCCAGGTTCAGGATAGTCAGAATCGGGGATTCGAGTATATCCAGGAATGTCCACTGATTCAATCATTCGACCCATGTTGTCCGGGCGTCCCGAATTATCGTTCCACCAATCAATCGCGAGAGGTGGACTTGTGTGAAGAGGGCCAGCGCCGCCCCGCACAAGACTAACCCGAGGAGCGGACGGGATATCGTTAACTTTGTGATAAACAAATAGATTACATTTATCAGCACTGGGGCCAAAAACGAGGAGATCGCCGACTGCCAAGCTGTTGATCGGCACACTCGCGGTGAGTGCGTATCCGGTATCTCCAAGACAGGCGACTACGTGATCGCGCACAGCCACTTGCCATGGATGAAACGACACTCCGAAATAGTCAGGAGACCCCGCTTTATGCAACTCTTGTACCTCGCCTTTCCAATTTTCGGCATGCTTAACATCTTTTTTTCGCTTCATCTGATACTCATGCTTCGAACCATCAGGCAGAGTCAAAATCGCCTTTAATTGGAAAATACCCGACAATTCCCACTCCTCCGTCCATTCGCGTCCATTGCCACGATGTAGCCATTGGGTAAAATTTCCGTCCTGCTTGATTTGCCTTGTTTGCCATTCGATGCTCGACGAAGGAAATGGGAAATCTTCCGGTGGGGCGGTTCCGTTGATATCAAAAGTGATACTGGCACCAGCTTTTACGCAGAGTCCATTCTCGGGTGCTTCCGGCGCCTGCGAATTTCTTGCGACAATATCTAGGGGGAGAAGCGAAACGTCGATTCCAACGCTGGAGAATTCGCTTCCCGGATCTGCCTCTTCGGTAATGGTGGCCGTTGTTCCCGCAGGGATAGTTTGAAGGCTATACTTTGTCGTTGTTTGTGACCCCGATGTGGAGCCACCTGAGAAATGCTTTGTAACCAAGACTGTACTGTCTTGGTGGGGACTGCTGGTTACGTGCCATGTTGCCTGCTGGTATCCGGCTCCTGGCTCTGAACGGCTAGAGCGTGATCCTTCTATGGAGGCCACCTTCGAAAGAATAGGGTTAACTTTAGATTTACTGCTAGCAAGGTCGTAGAGCTCATCTGAGACTGCCCGTATTGATTTGAGATTCATCAATTGTTGGGTAACGTTACCCAGCGTTGTCGTTCCCGTAAATGCATACGGATTATCGTCTCCATCCTCTTCAACACGAGAGAAAGCGTCGCCGCCCCAGTAATCTCCATATACTGGCGCTCCCTCGGAGCCAGTTGTGGTGGTGGTGACATCGCTCTTTGTGATGTTTGTTGTTGTCGTAGCAATTTGAGGACTTGTGCCCCATGACAGGTAATTAAATGATTCGTATGCCCATGGTTCCGCGCTGACATCCTGATATGAACCCTGCTCGATGGTTTTTTTGAGGGCAGTTGGAGCTGATTCGGGTGACAGATGGTAGTCTTTGGCCCTCGTGAAATCGCCGGACAAAGTCATTTTGGGATCGCGAGTCAAATAGTATTGATAATCGTAGCCAAAACCAAAATGGTATTCCCATAGCTTTGGCGTATCAAGTTCCCAAAGTTCTGTGTGACTGAACTGTTCAGTGTTGGTTGCGTTGTCTGCTTCCCAAGATGTTTCCGATTCGATGGTGGTCCGAAGTTTTTCACCTACAACAGAGTCGTTGCTGGCGTAGATGTAACCGTGGGTATAAGCACCGGCGCTCTTGATGACGCTATAAAACGTTACCTTTTCGAGTCCGGTTTGAAGATAATACTGATGAGAGTAGTCATTGCTAGGGTACAACACTCCGTCAGCAAAGGAATCATATCCTGGCGGAGTTTCCTGAGATTCGTTTGCAAAATAGGTTTCAGCATCGAATCCTAAATTTCCGTAATCGATATTCACGTTAAACAAGTCTGACGATGGCGGCAGATTTTGAATCGAAAAATGGTTAGCAAGCCAGTTTCGATATTGAAGTTCCCAGTAGTCAGGCACGCCGTCGTCATCGGAATCTTCAAGAACACGATATTCTTCCCAATCAGTCACCAGGTTTCCGTTGGTATCGATGTCAGAGACGGCGACACGCCAAAAGAGGCTTGCGGGCCGGGGCTCGGGTACGACAGCAGTTGCGACACGTGCATTGGTGCCGACGACCGTGTCTCCAACTGGCATCCATGAGCCCGCTGCAAGTGTCGTTGAAAACTGTAGTGTGTAGCGCTTGCCGAGCTTGGTTGGCCAGGAAACAACGAATGTTTCCGGTGTCAGCAGTTCGGGAACGCCGTTCACCGGAGGGCCGTAGGTCGGAGGAACCACGTCGATATCCGCGGCAAAATGTCCGCCTGGAGGGGTTCCGTCTCGGGGATCAGTGTCGGCAATGGCCTCCTCCATGTTCGTGGCTCCATCCCCATCGTCGTCCGCTACGGGGAGAAAGATGTTTGGAAAGAGGCTCCCACTGTTGAATTGCTGTTCCCATAGATCCGACATCCCATTGGCGTTAACATCAATTAGGGCAAACGCGTTAAGGGAAGCCAAAAGCCAAGCGCACGAAGCGCATAGCAGTGGTCGAAGTGCGGCTTGATGGATATTGACAAGTTGGGAACGATTCACTGCTCACCTCCCTGCTGTTCGTTGGCCGGTGTGACGGGTTCGATGCGCCAATGGTTGATCGTGATGTCCTGTAGCTGCGGCGGATTGGCCCTTAGTTCCGCTTCACGCGCCAGACGGGCCTGCTCACGGGCTTCAAGTGCGGTCTGCAAGCGGTCGTGCTCGTTGTTGTAGAGGTCGTGGAGAGACTTAATGGCGAGAAGCGCATCAGCGGACGGGGGAGCTCCGGAAATGACGAAGGTCGCGTTTCCAACGGGAAAGGTCGGAATGTCTTCCAGATTGAGTCCCGCCCTTTTGGCCCCTAGAGGCCGGTCGAGATATATTGGACTCCACGTCATCATCAGAGTCCTCGGAGCGTTATCGGAGCCGATGAACGAGTTTACGCCTGACAGGAAGGAGAAGTCCGCCGAGGACCAGAATGTCACAGGATCCCCGCCGTCCAGCGGCCAGAGCTTGGCCAGAGTGCGTGGTGCCGACCGACTGGATCGATAAATCGTGGCACCGAGACGGATCATTTGGGCCACAGGATGCGCTGCCCGGTATTCTTTGAGGCGTTGGAGAAATTCCGGATTCGTCGCGGCTGCCGTTTCGGCGCTTGGTTCAAGGCCCGGAGTAGTCGCAGGAAGATCGATGGGGGCGATCTCTTGGACCGTGATCGTGCGTCCTTCCTGTTCGTGGACTTCGGTTTTGATGATATCTTCCGTCGGAACGGTAAATTCCGGCTCGGGTGGGGCCGATGGTGGCGGAGTGCCATCGGGGAGACCTCCTACGATGCGGGCGTTGTCGGATGAAATGACGGGGGGCGTCTCAGCATTCGATGAAGGAGAAACTATGCAAGCAAGCAGCGCCAAGATAAGTTGAAAGATTCGTTTCATATGAACACAGTGATCCCTTTCCAAGATGAATGCGCGCAGCCGTTTCACGAAAGGCATGCCGAGAAAAGGGGCGCGAGCGGTAAGAGGGGAACAAGATCTCCGCAAGAAAAAACGGAATTATTGGAGCAATCGTTTTTAAACCGACCATCGGCTGCTACCGAATTGCAGCTAAAAAGAAGAGAGCCACAAAATATAGGAGAGACGCTAACCCCAGCGTGAAAACGACCCACGCATCGGCTGTAAACCGGCCAGTGGAAAGCGTGCGCCAAATGGCTCCAATCGCTAGCAGCAAAGCAAGTAGCCACACGGAATAAAAGCTCCACGGCATCGCTCTCATTAGCAGACTGGATGGTGGTTGCGATTCAGTGGCGAATGCCAACGTGATGGCCACAAGGCAGCCAAAAGCAAACATCCCCACAAGGACAACGAGAATGAAAAGCGTTAGGCGTGCGCGTTTAAAGCCAATTGTTTTCATTCCTTCCGGTTCATTAATTGTGTCTCTAAAAACAAAACCCCCGGCTCGATTTCCGAACCGGGGGTCTTCTTGAAATCTATCAGACGAAATCAGGCATCTTCGGACTCGCCCGTTGCGCCCGCGTCCACCGAGATGGTGAGCGTGGTGACAACATCGGGGTGAAGGCGGATTTGCACTTCGGTCTTGCCGGACTTTTTCACCGGCTTGTCGAGCTCGATGGTGTGGCGGTCGATGTGGATGCCAGCCGCTTCGAGCTCCTTGTGGATGTCGATGTTGGTGACGGAGCCGAATGCCTTGCCGCCTTGGCCGGTGGAAAGCACAAACTTCGGCTTGAGCTTGGCGATCTTAACGGCGATTTCTTGAAGGCCCACGAGCTCTTCCGCTTCGCGGGCGGCGCGGCTCGTCTTGAGCGCTTCGACGTGGCGAAGGTTCGACTTGCTGGCTTCGAATGCCTTGCCTTGTGGGATCAGGAAGTTCCGTGCGTATCCGGCGCGGACTTTGACGACATCAGCTTCGGCACCTAGGCCTTCGATTTTTTCTTTGAGAATAACTTGTGCGTTGGCCATGGGAATCAGAGGTAGAACTTCGTTTCGGGAGCGCGGATTTAGGCTCCACGATAAAACGAGTCAAGAAGAATGAACCCTTATTCTAAGCCCCAACTGAATTTTCTACCTACTCGAAGCCTATTTAAAATTGGATCTCTATCCACCCGGCTGGATCGGCCACGCGAAGTCCTGTTTTTGCAAACTTGCCAGTTCGGAATCCGCCCGCGCATGTCACCCAGCCGCTAGCGCCAGCGGCGTCTCCA
>JANMJQ010000024.1:0-1832 GCA_031371445.1 Akkermansiaceae bacterium | reverse complement strand
CATCATCCGCTCGCCGGTCGATGGCATCGTCCTCTCGCGTTCCATCGAAGTCGGCCAGACCGTCGCCGCCTCCTTCACCGCGCCCACGCTGTTCACCATTGCCGAGGATTTGAAAAAAATGGAACTGCTCGTCAACGTTTCCGAAGCCGATATCGGACGCATCGAAACCGGCCAGACCGCGACCTTCAGCGTCGATGCCTGGCCGAGCCGCAGCTACACCGCCAAGGTCAAGAAGGTGGCGTTTGGGGCAGTGGGCACCGGCACCACGGCGAAGGAAGGAGCAGCTACTACGAATGCAGTAGTTACTTACAGCACCGAGCTTGAGGTGGCCAACGAGGACCTCTCCCTCCGTCCGGGCATGACCGCGACGGTGGACATCGCCATCGTGGACAAGAAGGACATCCTTGTTGTTCCGAATTCCGCCCTTCGCTTCGATCCCATCGCCGCCGCCGCCATCGGCAAGCCGGACGCCACCAAGCGCACCCTCGTCCAAAGCCTTTCCCCGGGTGGTGGCAGACGCTGGCGCGGTGCTCCTCCTCCGAAAGCGGGCTCTTCCGATTCCACTCCCAAGGTCTGGACCCTCAAGAATGGCGAGCCTTCGGAAATCAAGGTCACGCCTGGCATCACCGACGGCCGCGTCACCGAAATCACCGGCGGTGAACTGACCGCGGGCGTGCCTCTCCTCATCAGCATCAAGCCGCCCAAGACCGAATGAGCACCGAAAAGCTCATCCGGCTGCGCGGGCTCACCAAGCAATACGGCTCGGGCGATGCCGCATTTCTCGCCCTGCGCGGAGTCGATCTCGACATCCAGCGCGGCGAGTTCGTCGCGATCATGGGTCCCAGCGGCTCCGGGAAATCGACACTCATGAATCTGTTAGGCTGCCTGGATACTCCGACTTCCGGCTCCTACGAATTCAAAGACATCCCCGTCGAACACCTCAACAAGGACCAGCGCTCGCTGCTCCGCCGGCACGCGTTGGGATTTATTTTCCAAGGCTTCAATCTGCTCGCCCGAACCTCGGCCCTTGAGAACGTCGAACTGCCATTGCTTTATCGCGGTTACTCCAGGAAGCAACGTCATGAGATGGCCCGCGAAGCGCTGGCCCAGGTCAGCTTGTCGGACAAGGAGCGCAACAGCCCGGCCGAGCTTTCCGGCGGCCAGCAGCAGCGTGTCGCCATCGCCCGCGCCATCGTCACCAAGCCGGACACCCTTTTCGCCGACGAACCCACCGGCAACCTCGATTCGAAAACCACCGTCGAAATCATGGGCCTCCTCCGCAAGCTCAACACCGACCTCGGCATCTCCATCATCATGGTCACTCATGAAAATGAAGTAGCGGCGTGTGCCCGTCGCATCATCCATGTTAGGGACGGACTCATTTCGTCGGATACGACGAAGTCATCGGTCAGTGGTCATTAGTCATTGGGAAAGAGCCAGATTTTCTTCCCTCTTACTATCAACCATCAACTCTCAACCCTCAACTTCTTCGCATGATCTTCAACGCGCTGCTCATCGCCCTCCGGGAAATCCGGCGGAATTTGACGCGCTCGTTTCTCACGGTGATCGGGATTGTCATCGGTGTCGCCGCCGTCATCACGATGGTCACTCTCGGCCGGGGAGCCACCGAGACCGTAAAGCAAAACATTTCCAAAATGGGGAATAACCTGCTCGTCCTCCGCCCCGGCCAGGGCTGGGGCGGTGGCGGCGCATCGCAATTCAGCCTGCAGGACGTCGAGGCCATCCGCGATCAGGTTCCCGGCATCGCGTCTGTCGCGCCTTTCGTTTCCAACAACGCGCAGGTGGTCTTTGAAGATGAGAGCCGTACCTAC
>JANMJQ010000023.1:0-2226 GCA_031371445.1 Akkermansiaceae bacterium | reverse complement strand
CATCATCCGCTCGCCGGTCGATGGCATCGTCCTCTCGCGTTCCATCGAAGTCGGCCAGACCGTCGCCGCCTCCTTCACCGCGCCCACGCTGTTCACCATTGCCGAGGATTTGAAAAAAATGGAACTGCTCGTCAACGTTTCGGAAGCCGACATCGGGCGCATCGAAGTCGGGCAGACCGCGACTTTCAGCGTCGATGCCTGGCCGAGCCGCAGCTACACCGCCAAGGTCAAGAAGGTGGCGTTTGGAGCGGTGGGCACCGGCACCACGGCGAAGGAAGGAGCGGCAGGGGCGTCGAATGCGGTGGTCACCTACAGCACCGAACTCGAGGTAACCAATGAAGACCTCTCGCTCCGCCCGGGCATGACCGCGACGGTGGATATCGCGATCGTCGACAAGAAGGACATCCTCGTGGTTCCGAATTCCGCACTCCGCTTCGATCCTGTCGCCGCCGCCGCCATCGGCAAGCCGGACGCCACCAAACGCACCCTCGTCCAAAGCCTTTCGCCGGGCGGGGGCAGACGCTGGCGCGGTGCTCCTCCTCCGAAAGCGGGCTCATCCGATTCCACTCCCAAGGTCTGGACTCTCAAGAATGGCGAGCCTTCGGAAATCAAAGTCACTACGGGCATCACCGATGGCCGCGTCACCGAGATCACCAGCGGTGAACTGACTGCGGGCGTTCCTCTCATCATCAGCATCAAGCCGCCGAAGACTGAATGACCGCCGAAAAGCTCATCCGGCTGCGCGGCCTCACCAAACAATACGGCACGGGCGACGCCGCATTCCTCGCCCTGCGCGGCGTGGACCTCGACATCGTGCGCGGTGAATTCGTCGCGATCATGGGTCCCAGCGGCTCCGGGAAATCGACGCTCATGAATCTGTTAGGCTGCCTGGACACTCCGACTTCCGGCTCCTACGAATTTAAAGACATCCCCGTCGAACACCTCAACAAGGACCAGCGCTCGCTGCTGCGCCGGCACGCTCTGGGATTTATTTTCCAAGGCTTCAATCTGCTCGCCCGCACCTCGGCCCTGGAGAACGTCGAGCTTCCTCTGCTCTATCGCGGCTACTCCCGGAAACAACGCCATGAGATGGCCCGCGAGGCACTGGCCCAGGTCAGCTTGTCGGACAAGGAGCGCAACACGCCGGCCGAACTTTCCGGCGGCCAGCAACAACGTGTCGCCATCGCCCGCGCCATCGTCACCAAACCCGACACCCTTTTCGCCGACGAACCCACCGGCAACCTCGATTCAAAAACCACCATCGAAATCATGGATCTCCTCCGCAGGCTCAACACCGACCTCGGCATCTCCATCATCATGGTCACTCATGAAAATGAAGTAGCGGCGTGTGCCCGTCGCATCATCCATGTTAGGGACGGGCTCATTTCGTCGGATACAACGAAATGAGAAGTTATTGGTTATTTGTTAGAAGTTATAAGGATATGAAAGTCCATCTCGTCTTCACCAATAACTATTAACAAATAACCAATAACAAAAAACCGTGTTTTTAAACGCTCTGCTCATCGCCATCCGGGAAATCCGGAGGAATTTGACGCGCTCGTTTCTCACCGTGATCGGGATCGTCATCGGTGTGGCCGCCGTCATCACCATGGTCACTCTCGGCCGCGGAGCCACTGAGATGGTGAAGCAGAATATTTCCAAAATGGGGAATAACCTGCTCGTCCTCCGTCCCGGACAAGGCTGGGGCGGTGGCGGTGCTTCGCAGTTCAGCCTTCAGGACGTCGAAGCCATCCGGGATCAAGTGCCGGGCATCGCTTCAGTCGCGCCTTTCGTTTCCAACAACGCCCAGGTGGTCTATCAGGATGAGAGCCGGACCTACGACGTCCAGGGCACCACGCCCAACTATTTCACCATCGCGAACTGGAACGTTGGCGCCGGCCGGTTTTTCACGGAGGCCGAAGTCGATGAGTCCGCACCCGTCTGCGTCATTGGGGAAACCATCCGCAAAGAACTCTTCGGCGCAGGGGTCGATCCCATCGGCAGCAAGGTTCGCGTGAAAAGCATGACGCTCGAAGTTATCGGCGTCACCGCTGTGAAAGGACAGGGTGGCTTCGGCGACGATCTGGACGACAACATGATCACTCCCTACACCACCATCATCCACCGCCTCTCAGGCCGCCAGGGCGGGAAGAGTTTCAACCAGATCATGATCTCCGGCGAAGATGGCTACCCCAGCGCATACATCGTTGCGGATGTCGCCGCGCT
>JANMJQ010000015.1:0-4594 GCA_031371445.1 Akkermansiaceae bacterium | reverse complement strand
GCGGAGTATTCAGACCTGTCTATGGGCAGGGTCTCCACCACAGGCATTTTCGAAAGGCGACCCTTGGAAAATCAAGGGTTCCAGCGCCTCAGAGGGGCGAAATCCGTGTATTTTTGAATCTAACAGCGAAAGTCGGGCTAGAGCGGAAGTTAAAAGTTATTTGTTATAGGTTATTTGGAAAACGCCTCTTCTTCCCCAATAACTTTTAACCAATAACCAATAACCTCACTTCACTTCAAACAACACCCGGAACCCGAGATCCTGCCGGCGCAGTTGGCGGTCATCGATCCATTCGCGGGTGAGGGCGTTGCTGCCGGGTTTGAGATAGGATCCACCGATGATCACCCAATGACGTTCGCCCAGTGGGTTGGCTGGATTTGATTCAAGTTCGGCGGTCCATTCCGCAAGTGATCCGGCCATTCCCAATAATCCGGCAGGTGTGCGGTCGGTGCTGGTCGTAGCGACTGGTGCCCAAATGCCGGGCACAATGGCTGCCGGTGCCTTGACCTGATAGTTGAGGGCGGCGAACCACTCCTCCTGCGTCGGGAGCCGGCCTTTTTTCCACTCGGCATAGGCGGCGGCATCCCACCAGTCGATTCCGACCACCGGACTGTCGAGTGTCACCGGCTTGCCATCGATCACGCCATTCGCCTTTGCCAATGCCAGCAACGCAGGCCAGCCATCGGGTTCATGGGAAATCTTTTTCTCGGGCTGCTTCGGATGGTCGAAGGTGTGCTCGCCGTTGCTCTTGGCCAGCACCGCCAGCGTTTGGAGAAAGGCATCGTATTCGTCGATGGTCGTCTCGTGTGAAGCGAGGCGGAAGGCAGGGAAGCTTTCCTCGACGCCATCGGGTGTAGGATATTTTCCGGCAGGTATATCAACGGGTGCGGGCAGTTCGGCGCGTGGAGGCGCTGTGGGAGTCGGTGGCCGCATCTTGAATGCGAGAATGAAAATCCCCAGCAAGCCGGCAGCGGTGATGCCGGCGATCATTCCGATCGGTGCCTTCTTGCGGCCGAACATGTCGATCTGGGTTGGCGAAAGCGAGGACAGCGGATCCGCAAGTTGGTGCTCGACCTGCATGCAGAAATCCCGGACCTGCGACCACGAGATGGGCTCGTCAATTCCTTCGCCGCGCATCCATGAAAGGACCGTTTGAATCCGCGTTGCGCCCGGTTTGCCGGCGGCGATCAGCGCGACCATCGAATTTCCCAATCTCACCGCGTCGCCTTGTGATTGGACCGGATCGCGTGCACCAGCGATGACGAGATTTTTCAAGCGGATGACGCCGTGGCTGTCGATGTGCACGGCATCCACATCCATCGCTGAAGTTGCCTGGCCAAGCGATTCATGCTGGAGCTGGGCTTCGGCAATGCGACGCAGCACGTGGGCGAGGCGGGCCGGCAACAGCGTTTTCCCGGCTTGCACCTGTTCCGCCAAGGTTTCGCCCGGAAGAAGTTCATGCGCGAAAAAACAAACATCCGCTGCATCCACCGCCTCATACACCGAGCCGACCAAAGGATGATCCACTCCAGCCTTGGCGCGGATGTCAGCGAGAAAGGCTTCGCGACATTCAGGGCGGTCCGCCCGCAATTCATCGACCAGAACCCGCCGCGACACGGATATTTGTTCGGCCAACCAAGTACGAGAAACATCGTTTTCAGCGACCAATTCCTTGAGCCTATATTCGCCAAGCAAGCGATCTTCTGAAGCGGGATTCATGGAGCGATCACTTGGGCAGCGGCGGCAGCAAGGGGAGGTTGGGATCGTAATCCGGCGGAAGGGTATCCTGAAACTCCGGTTGCACCGGCGCGGCGGGATTTGCGGCGGCAGGCTGCGCCGGAATTTTTGCGGCGAGATCGCGCGGCCATGCCTGGACGTCGAGCACTTCGCCTTTGTAGGTCAGCGAAACCACCTGCCCATAATAGGTCCGTGTCCCGAACAGATGCTCGGTTTGTTCATCCTGCGCCGGAATCACATAGGTCATGCGCAGGCTCTCTTCGCCGCCGGCCCAGTCGAATGGCATCGTTACCCATTTTTCCGTAACCCACGATTTGTCCTCAAGCTGCACGATCTCGCCCTTGGCAGTGCGATTGAAAAAACTAACAGCCACCGCCATCTCGCCGATGTCGATGTCTTCGCCGGGCGCCTTCTGCACGGGGATCGTGAGGATGACCCGCTGGCCTTCGTCGTCGTTAGGGTCTTTGAAAATGCGCACACGACCGAGGGACATCTTGCCAAGCATCGGGTCCGGTTGTTCGAAGCCTTCGCTCAATTTCGCGGCGGCAAGCCCATACAATGATCCCGCACCGGAGACACCCATTTCGAAGACTTTCTGATAATGGCTGCCCGCGATGTCGAAGACGCCCATCTGCTCATGCACGAGGCCGAGTTCGTAATGGACGTTCGGATCTTCGGGTGAGCGGATGAGGGCCTCCTCAAGCTTCATGATGGCCACGCCCATGTCGCTGGCAACACGTGCCTGCCGGGCCTCCTTGACGAGACGCTCGGTCTGCGGATCGGCGATCTTCGGCGTGGTGATCGGCAAAGGATCCGGAGCTATCGGGGCAATGGCGGCAACCGGCGTGGCAGCGACCGGGGGGCGTGAAACCACGGGGTCGGGTTTGCTGTCGTCGGCCTCCGGGGCGGGCACGCGGAGGGTAACGATTTTCGAAACTTCCTTGGTGACGATCCGGGTTTGGCGCGATTCCTCAAAGCGGGTCGCGAGCGCCATTCCGCCGATCAATAGTTGGGAGAATGCCATCAGGCAGAGCACCCAGCAGGAAATGGCGAAGACCGATGGCTTAGCCGATGTTGATCTGCCCTTCCCGGATAGCATGCCGGACGATGCTTCCCCCATGCGGCCTTGTCAATCCGGGGCCTTGCTGCGGACCGCCGCCCGCTGCCTTTCTTTTTGTCATTTCGTGAATCTCGTGGTTCTGATCTTCTCACTGCGATGAGCGACCTCCGCAATAGCGCCACCGCTCTGGGCATCGGCCATATCGAGCGCCATATTTTCCTCTGCGCCGACCAGACGAAGCCGAAATGCTGTGCCAGGGAAGTCGGCTTGGAATCCTGGGAATACCTGAAACGCCGACTGAAGGAGCTCGGCTTGGCGGGCGCGCCGGATTCGACGATTTTACGCAGCAAGGCAAACTGCCTTAACATCTGCCTGCGCGGTCCCATCGCCGTCGTGTATCCTGATGGCGTTTGGTATCACTCGTGCACGCCGCAGGTGCTGGAGCGGATCATCCAGGAGCATTTGATCGGTGGCAAAGTGGTGGAGGAGTTCGCGTTTTCTGGCGAATGAGCGGAGCCCTCGAAACCCTGATGCTCGCGTTCACGGGTGACGCTGGTCTCGCCGTGCCATCGCGGGCCGTGTTCATCGGGGCGGAACCTCATGAAGCATTGCGGAAATGGCCGGAACTCAGCGGCTGGCAACCCTGGAAACCCAAGGCCGATGCGTGGAGGGAGGCGGGATTTCCGTTGCTTGAAGATTTGGCCGACGGCAAATGGCCGCTGGTGATGCTGCTTCCCGGCAAATCGCGCGACGAAACGCTGGCATGGTTCGCGACGGCCCGCGATCACCTGCAACCGGGCGGAACCATTGTCGTCGCCATGCCCAACACCGCGGGAGCGGGGCGCTTCGAAAAAGAATTCAACCAAGCCACCGGCACGATCGTCTCGCTGCAAAAAAACAAATGCCGGGCGTTTCACGCCACCGACGATGGCACATGGAACGAAGCCTTGTTCGACGAATGGCGCTTGCTCGGCGAGCGGCGGTTCATCCCAAGTACGGAGTTTATCGTACAAGCGGGCATTTTCAGCGGCAATCGCGTGGATCCAGGCTCGGAACTTCTCGCGAGCCATTTGCCGGCAAGCCTGCATGGCAACGTCGCCGACCTCGGAGCGGCCTGGGGTTATCTTTCCCATACCGCAAGGCTGCGTTGTCCGGGTATCACGCGCCTGGATCTCTTTGAAGCGGACTCAAGGGCTCTCGCCTGCGCGCGCATCAACCTGGCACGCCAGCCTGAACAAGAAACCCGCGTGGCGTCGCCACCTTGTTTGTTGGAAGATGGCCCGGAGCTTGCCTTTCATTGGCACGACGTCACCACCGGCTTGCCCGGATCCTATGACGCCATCCTCATGAACCCACCCTTCCACAGCGGCCAGGCGACCGATATCGACCTCGGCCGCGCATTTCTCAAGGTGGCTTTATCCTCGCTGAATCGCGGGGGGAAATTGCTTCTCGTCGCCAACCGTCAACTTCCCTACGAAACCATCCTCCAGGCAAGCGGGCACCCTTGGAAGAAGCTCGCGGAAGATAAAACGTATAAAGTCCTCAGCGCGATAAGAAGTTGATAGTGTATAGTTGATAGTTGATAGCGAATAAGAGGAAGATAATATCGAACACATGAGCCCGGCGCTTTCTTCTCTTGCTATCAACCATCAACTATCAACCATCAACTTTCTTCCATGGCCAAACTTCTCAAACTCCTCGCCAATCTCGGTTACGGCTCGCGCAAGGAGGTGCAACGCCTGATCCGCGCGGGTGCGGTGACCGACGACAAGGGCCGCGTGATCGATGAGGATGATT
>JANMJQ010000320.1:0-4982 GCA_031371445.1 Akkermansiaceae bacterium | reverse complement strand
GGAAACGAACGGAGCGCTGACTTTAGTCGGCGAGTCCCGCGCTTCGAAGGTAGTTGGAGCGCCAAAATGCTGGAAACACTCGCCGGCTGAAGCCAGCGCTCCGTAAACATTGCTGACGCCTGCGGTTTTGTGTATAAAGATCAGGGCAACGCCCTGGGTATGCACGCGTAACAATATCCAGAGCTCTGTAGGAGCGACCCAATCGATGACCCGCCGCGTTGGTCCGCCCCTTCAGGGCTAACAAATTTTCCGAATCCGACCCCTCAGGGCGTTGCCCTGATCTTTATACACAAGTCCGTAGGCGTCAGCCATGCTTACGGAGCGCTGGCTTCAGCCGGCGAGTGATTCCAGCGTTTTGGCGCCCCAACGAGCCATGAAGCGACGGGACTCGCCGACTAAAGTCAGCGCTCCGTTCGTTTCCTCCGCCGATCAGAACCATTTGTGTATAAAGATCAGGGCAACGCCCTGGGCTGGTATGGGTCAGACCGTTGGCCTGAGGGAATAGAATCTTCCTCATCACCAATCCTTAAAGGTATTGTCCTTCAGGTGGTCTTTATGCACGAATAAAGTTAGAAGTGGGGAGATGAATGAATTCGGGGAAGATAATGAATGAATTCGGGGAAGATAATGAATGAATTCGGGGCGACCGGTGATCGCCCCTACGGTGTTAGATAAATTCGTTGAGCAAGCCCTCGATCATTTCCTGACGGCCGCTGGCGACCATCGGTTCGGGATTCGAAAGCGCGTATTTTTCCAAGCTGGCGAATGTGGTCTTGCCGGCTTCAATGTCGGCGCCGACGCCGCTGTCAAAGGTCTTGTATCGCTCCTTGATGAAGGCATCGATGCGGCCATCGGCGCGGACCGCGGCGGCGGTCTTGAGGCCGCGGGCGAAGGCGTCCATGCCGGCGACGTGGGCGTGCACGAGATCGACGGGCTCCCACGATTCACGGCGGCGCTTGGCGTCGAAGTTGAGGCCACCGGTGGTGAAGCCGCCCATTTTCATGAGCACCAGCATCGTCTGGGTTGTCAGATATAGGTCGGTCGGGAACTGGTCGGTGTCCCAGCCAACGTTCGGGGTGCCCATGTTGGCATCGATGCTGCCCAGCGCGCCCGCTTCATAGGCGACGGTGAGTTCGTGTTCCATGGTATGTCCCGCGAGGGTGGCATGGTTGGTTTCGATGTTGAGCTTGAAGTGCTCTAACAGATCGTATTCGCGCAGGAAATTGAGGCAGGCCGCCGAATCGGAATCGTATTGGTGGGTGGTCGGTTCCTGTGGCTTGGGCTCGATGTAGAACTGGCCCTTGAAACCGATTTCCTTTTTGTAGTCGACGGCCATGTGGAAGAAGCGGGCCAAGTGGTCGAGCTCGCGCTTCATGTTGGTGTTGAGCAAGGTCGCATAACCTTCGCGGCCGCCCCAGAAGGTGTGGCCCTCACCACCGAGACGATGGGTGACTTCCATGGCTTTCTTCACCTGGGCTGCTGCATAAGCATAGACTTGTGCGTTCGGGCTGGTGGCTCCGCCTTGTTGATAGCGGGGATGCACGAACAAGCACGCGGTGCCCCAGAGCAATTTTTTGCCAGTGCGTTTTTGTTCTTCCTCCAAAGTGTCGGCGACGGCATCGAGGGCCTTGTTGGACTCGGCCAGCGTGGCGCATTCCGGAGCGACATCGCGGTCATGGAAGCAGTAGTAGTCGAGGCCGGTCTTCTCGATGAAATCGAAGAACACGCGGGCGCGGTTCTGGGCGTTGGCGACTGAGTTGCTGCCGTCATCCCAGGGATGGTCGGCGGTGCCCATGCCGAAAGGATCGGAACCCGTGCCGCGCATGGTGTGCCAATAGGCGCAGCCGAAGCGGAACCACTCGGCCATGGTCTTTCCCTCCACAACTTGGTCCTTCTTGTAATGTTTGAAAGCCAACGGATTTTTGGAAGTCGGACCTTCGTAGGTCACCTTCTCGCACGGGAATTTGGTCATGAGGGTTGTGAGTTAGGGTTGTTTATAACAGATGCCGCGAACGGCGATCGAACTCCACGCTATTCTAAAATTTCCTTCCCCTGCTACCGCAAATTCCGGTAGCTTCTTGATGAAATGCGACATTCGCCGTCCGAACACCCGCGCCGAATCGCCGTCGTGCAGTCGCCTGTCAACATCCGGCGCCTCACGCCGGGCCTCGCCCCCTTTGCGGGAATTGGCTATGATTTCTGGATCATCGACCTCTATCGGCGGCCCGACCTGCTGCTCAACAGCCTCCAGCAATGGCAGCCCGCGGGCATCATCACGGAGCATCTGCCGGGTCTAACTGAAAAGCTGTTAGAGCTCGGTTGTCCGGTGGTGATCGTGCCATCCGACGAGTCGGTGGAGGGCGTGGCGAGTGTGGATGTCGATGATGTTGCGATCGGCAAATTGGCGGCGGAGCATTTGATTGCGCGGGGCTACCGGAATTTCGCCTTCGTCGGCCGGCGCGACGCGCATTATGCGCATCAACGGCTTGAGGGATTTCGCGAGGTTGCTGGTGAAGTGTCGGTCTATTGGGAAGAGTTCCGCGACTGGCGGCAGTATGATGAATATTGGCGCGAACCCGATGAAGACATGGTGGAATGGCTCACTTCACAGGAGACGCCCCTGGGAATTTTCACGGCGCATGATCCCACCGGAAGGCATGTGTTGGAAGCGGCCGCGCAGGCGGGTTTGGAGGTGCCTTTCGCGGTCGGTGTGATTTCGGCGAATGACGATGAAACGGTCTGTGAAATGGCGAGGCCCGGCTTGTCGAGCATCCGCATGCCATGGCGCAGGCTGGCGGCCGAGGCGGTGCGGATGATCGAGGATCTAACAGGTGGCAAGTCGCCGGCTTCGCCCGTGTTGGTGTCGCCCCTGGAAATCGTCGCCCGCGCCTCGAGTTCTTACGAGGCGGTGGGCGACACGGTGGTGCGGCGCGCCATGCAATGTCTCATCGCACAAATTGCGACGATCGTGTCGGTTGAGGATTGGGCGCAGCGAATCGGTGTATCAAGGCGCGTGCTTGAACGCCGGTTCCTGCAATCGCTTGGCAAATCGCCGCATGCGATGATTCGTCATGAACGGATCGAGCGCGCGAAGCATCTTCTAACAAGCTCCGACCTGCCCATTGCCATGATCGCGGAACGCTGCGGTTTCCAAAGCAACGAGCGATTCACCGCGAATTTCCGCGAGGTTGCCGGCAACTCGCCTTCCGGCTTTCGGCGCTCATCGCGGGAAAAAACTTCCAGTTAGCATTCCCCGGCGGAATTTGGCACGGGGGGTGCTACTTCATTGCCAAGGCGGTTCGACTGAGATGCCTGCGCGGTTAATGGGTTTTCCTCGCAGGATGATCAGTCGGGCCGCTTCCTTATTGCTGTTAGGCGGACGGCTGATCTGTTGCGAAGCAATGAGGGATTGCGTGACGAGGCCCGGAAATTGCGCGTGGAAAATGAGGATTTGCGGCGCCGCCTAGGCGAACTGCAATCGGGCAGCGATGACATCACCGAACGAAAACGTCACGAATTGAGCCGCAGCTTCCTCGCCGCGGTCACGGAAAAACTGGGTGGCGTGAATGACGCCGAGGGGAACTCCCTAAACGCGCACCGGGGGAATCCAAGGGACGGACTAGTGGCCGTGATTAGAGATTGCCAACAGCTGCGCGGGGAGACTAGGATCATCCCTAATTTTTCAAACCCATGAAAAACCAAGACGCTCCAGTAAATGAGTGGAACCAAAATCATTCCACTGCGCCTAAAGCTCCCCCGACCTTCAGCCAGTCCCTCAGTGAGTGGACACAGGCCGTCCATACCGCTCCGCATCCAATGGTCCGGAGCGCGGGCCTAGGACGCATGCAAGACCGCGCGACAAGACTTGCCGCCCAGAAAGAGAACCGGCTGCGGTAATTTTGGCCCAGCCGGCACTGGAACCTCGCCGGAAATTTCAGGCTGCTCGCCCCGGAATTTGAAGAACCGGGGACAGTTACTGCATGTTGAGCGCGATTGATTCCTTCCCCGAACGAAAGATGATTCACGTTTCTAACAGCCCTACTTCGCTAAAGCTACGAAGGGCATTCTTCGCCACTTAACGAAATCAGTGAGCGTAGCTGCCAAAAAACATGGCCTGCCATTCGTAGCTCCCCACCGGGGGAAGCGAAGAATGGCGGAGGGGGTGGGATTCGAACCCACGGAACCTTTCGGCTCTCCAGTTTTCAAGACTGAAGGAAGGCCAAAAAATCGTTGTAATACCGTTATGGTTACAGTTTGGTTACAGAAATTCTTGCCATTTGCCGCACGTTGGCGCATTCTTTTGCCATGGCCAAGCAAGCGAAACTTCCCACTTTCATCCATTGCAAAGTCTCCAAAACCACGCACGCACGCGCCCCTTGGCGGGTATTTTACACAGCGGAGAAAGACGGCAAGCCGTGTCGGGTGTTCAAGTCCTTTGCCGGCGAGGGAGCCGCATTGAATTTTGCGGAAACCAAAGACCGTGAGATTTCCAACCACGGCATCCGATACGGCGACATTCCGCCCGAGGTTCGCCGCGCCTTCGATTTCTTCCGCGACGAGTCCGCCGCTCTCGTCGAAAAGGGGGCGGACGTTCCGCGCTTTGAAGGAGATCCGCGACCGGCTCAAACTCGCGACCGAGACGGACTTGCCCGTCGTGGAGGCCGTGGCGGAGTTTCTGGCCTACAAGGCAACACGGGTTAAGGCGCGGCAGTTCGCCAACCTCACAGACCAACTGAAGCGGTTCGCCGTCGATTTTGGGGACAAGCCCATTTCGACCGTTACGACGGCTCAGATTGAATCCTGGCTTTCATCCCTCCGCAGCCGTCGCAACCCCGACAAGCTGGCGGAGACGCCTTTCCTGTCCCCGCTCAGCCGCAACCACTACCGCGCGACCCTTCACGGCTTTTTTGAATACGCCAGCGCCCCGGCCCGCGCCTTGTGCCCCCGCAACCCGATTTCCCACCTTGAACCCGAGCAAGTGG
>JANMJQ010000262.1:0-6139 GCA_031371445.1 Akkermansiaceae bacterium | reverse complement strand
GCTGGATATTTCTGGAACCGCTCGCTGCGCATCTTTCCCGCGCTGTGGGCTTGCCTGGCGCTCACATTGGTCGCGCTGTTCTGGTATGGATTCCTGCCCACGGGTTTTGTGCAGTCATCGACCTTTTGGGCGTGGGTCGCCGGCCAGGTAAGCTTCCTTCAATTTTTCAATCCCGAGCAATTCCGTGGATTTGGCATCGGCGTGGCAAATGGCGCGTTGTGGACCATCACGGTCGAGCTGCAATTCTATGTCTTCATTCCGCTGCTTTACGCAACGGTGTTCGGTCGATGGAAAGGCACAAATACCGGTTCCGTGATACTGCCGGCATTGTTCGCGGCATCCTACATCGCCTATTGCATGATGAACGTGAAGGTCAATGGACCGGGTGGATTCAGGAACGCTCCCTTCGCATTCAAACTCCTGCAAAACACGCTGCTCCCCCACCTCTGGATGTTCATGGTCGGCATCTTCATCCACCGTCATTTCGCCGATCTGCGGAAATGGCTGGAGGGGAAATTCCTCGTGTATCTGGCACTCTACCTCAGCTTGGCAGCCATCATGCAGCTATGGATTCCCAACTTCTCCGTTAAATTCTACCTTTGCCTCCTGCCGGCGCGCATCCTTCTCGGTGCCGCCACCGTGTCCGCGGCGTATAGCGCGAAATCGCTTTCAAACCGCCTGCTGCGCGGCACGGATATTTCCTACGGCATCTATATTTATCATTGTGTCATCATCAATGTCTTCACTGAGGAAGGCTGGTTGAAATCCTTCACCGCAGTCCCGCTGATATTCGGCGCCGCGGTGACCGTCGCCTTGTTGAGTTGGCACCTGATCGAGAAACCCGCGTTGGCCTGCAAATCGGATTCGCCCCGCAACTGGCTTGCCGCACGATTTGCACGCGGAAGGGCCGAGCCGGCAGTTCCGTTGAATGATCCTTGAAGCGCTTATTTCAACGCCGCCGGGAATCAATCGTCTAACAGGTCTTGATATTGAAACCCAAGGACTGACCCTATGGTATTTTACGATCACTCTGATTTGCAACTGGGACGCGGTGGCCTCCAAGCCGGCGGATGAAATAAACCTGTGTGTTCGCGGCGTATCCGTAGCCATGCGCTATTACCTGCTCACGCTATTCCTGCTGACGGCACTCCATGCTGAGGAGAAGAGTTGGCCGGTGAAGGACCTGTTGTTGGACCTTGACGCGACAAAGGGCGTCGAAGTCCAGCCAGGTGGGCGGGTGGTAAAATGGGTCAGCGAGGTGGGTGGAAAACGGTTTGAGTTCGTGAAGCAGGACGGAGGCCGCAGCGAGCCTGGGTCCGGGTGCCCCTTGCTGCGGCGAGACGTGCCAACACTCGAAGGAAAGCCCACACTCGTATTTCTCCAACAGGAACTGGTGTGTGCAGATGAGGACACGTTCGACGCGCTGACCAACGGCAAAGGGCACACTTGGGCGGCGGTGATTGCCGTCCGTCAGCAGCGGCTCGGAGAGAAGGACGTGAATTCGTTTTTCGGAAACCTGAAGAATAGCGGTAACTACGAAGGACTTTGGGGCTGTCTAACCGATGATAACCGGCCGTGGTGCGGGGTGCGTAACGGTTTGTCCTTCGGCCGCTTCGACGTGAACAACCCGCAGTTGCTCGCGCCGGTGATAGAATCCGGGAAATTCCATTTTCTGCTAGGCCGAATGCAGGCTGGAGTTGGCCCTGCAAGGCTCGATCTATACGTCGATTCTGAAAAGCCGGTGGCTACCGGCATGATCCCGGTCAACCCTGCGGCCAATTCGTCACGCCTCGTTGTCGGACAAGAACGCGATGCCGTCGAGCATCCGGGAAAGGAATCCTTTGACGGTGAAATCGCCCGATTGCTAATATGGCAACGGCCACTTGACGACGCGGAAACCAGTGTGGTGATTCACGCGATGTGCAGAGAATATCACCTTCAGGAATGAGACTTTTCCACACCGTTCTTTTTCAAGTTCATGAAGTGCTGCGGCCGATGATTTCTCATCTAACAGGATTTGATGTTACCCTGCGAGGACTGACCCCAGCGAGGCACATTACTGACCCCAGCGAGGCACATTATTGACCCCATAGCCAGACCCCATAGCCACTCTGTAACCGGCGGATATTTATGCGCTAGAAGTCTGAAACCGCCATCGCGTCAATCTGCATTTTGAGAATTGTTAGACAGTTGCACGAGGTCTCAAAATCGGCCATACACTGAATGGTTCAGCCCACCGCATCCCAGGGAGCGCGCGGGCTCTCCTTTCGTCGGAGCTTCCTTGAGCGCTTACTTCAACGCCGCCGCCACCCGCTTGGGAAGTATCGTCCCGGTTAGCACCAGGATCACCAATCCCATCATGGCCAACAATGCCTGAACGCCACCGAATTTGAGAGCGGTCCATCCGAGCCCTGCAATGATCGCGGATTCCAACAGTTGAATTCTGACCAGCTTTCCAACCTGACCGGTTCCAATCATCATCGCATGGTTCAAATGCCTCCACACGTAGGCGATGAAATACAATCCATAACAGGCAAGCAGCGGTCGCCCAAGATTGGAGAAATCTTTGCCCAGCCACAACGGCAACAAAATGGGACCCAGCGCAATCAAGCCCGCCGCCGAGCAGCACCCGAAGCAGGCGCCATACAAATATAAACGTTTCGCGGCCTTCCTCGCCCATTCGATATCGCCGCGCGCAAGGGCTTCCGAAACCGCAGGCCAGGTTGGGGCACTAAGCATGATCACAAAGCCGAGCTGCATGACCGTAAGGTTGATGAACACACCGTAGAGTGCGACGCCATACGGTCCGCTGCTCCGACCCACCAACAGGCCGCAAAGATTGAACTCGATCAAGACGGCGACGACACAGCAGACGGAAAACGCCAGGCCGTCAGAGAACAATCGCTTCGCAACTCCAAGGCGGACGTGCCGCAGCGACGGCAGCATCAGCGGATGCTTTTTCCACAAGGCCGCAGTGTTGCAGAGCTTGGACAGAGTCGCCGCGCCATGCACCGCGATGACAAGAAACCAGACTTGGGGAACAAAATGAATGCCAACGCCCACTGACAAGGCTGCCATCACATTGCCCGCAGCACCCCAGAAGTTGTTGGCGGCGATCTCCAGATGTCCTTCGCGGATCCGCTCGGTGACGTTCAATACGAAGAGCGCAAGGAACAAGCCCAGACCCGCCCACAAGGCCGGACGCAAGATGGCTTCGCGACCGACAAACCTGTCTCCATAAATCCATGGCAATGGGATTGTCAGCAAGGCCGTTGCCAAGGCGAGCCCGGCGAGCAAGGCGATGCCAAGGATCAGGAAGAAAGCGGTCGAAGCCAATTCGCGTTGCCGCACGGAATCCGATTCCGCCCGTGCCTTGGTCAAGCAGTGGGTAAGCGCCGGCCCCATGCCGATTTCCAATAAGGCAACAGCGGAGAGAGTGAGATTAACCGTTGCATATAGCCCGAATTCCGCACGGCCGAGAACCCGCAGCGCGATCGGGATCGATATCAGTTGAAACAGGATCGTGCCTGCTTTCGAAAGCAGCGAGGACGATACAGCGAGCCGGATCGAGCGATCCCTGCGGGCCGCATGGCGATTGATTTCTTCGGGAGCAGTCTCGATGGACACGCTGCTTAACATGCACCGCTGCGTTTGTAGAGCGTCATCACCATGATTTGAAAATCGAGGATGAAGTTCCAGTTTTCAATGTAGTCGAGATCGAATCTCACGCGCTCGCGAAGGCAGGTGTCGCCGCGAAAGCCGTGCACTTGGGCCCATCCGGTAACACCAGGCTTGATGTTGTGGCGCACGTTGTAATGGGGAATCTCTTCCTTGAAACCCTCGATCAGCTCGGGGCGCTCCGGCCGCGGGCCAACCAGGCTCATGTCGCCCCGCAGGACATTCCAGAACTGTGGCAGCTCATCAATGTTCCATTCCCGCATCAGGCTGCCGATTTTCAAGCGCCGCGGGTCGTCCTTGATGGTCCAACCGGGCGTTCCACGCACTTCGGCGTCGTGCTTCATGCTCCGGATTTTATAAATATCGAACGGCCGGCCGTTCAGTCCGATGCGACGCTGGCGGTAAATCACGGAACCCGGAGACTCCAGATAAACGAGTGCTCCAAAGATCGCCATGACCGGTGAAAACAGGATCAGGCCGATGACGCTGCCGACAATGTCAACCGATCGCTTTGCCGCGTTGTTAAACGCATGGTGCAAAGGCATTTTGCCAATTCCCAAAACTGGCATGCCGTGGATGCTCTCAAGCCGCAGGCCCGAGACCAGGATTTGAAAGCAACTGGGGACGAGTTTGAAATCGATGAATTCGCGCCCGCAGGTTTCCGCAAGATCGAGCATCTGGTGGCGATCCAGGGTTCCATCCACGACCAACAAAACGTCGGTTCCAGAGGCGCGCAAGATATGGCGCAGTCCTTCGTAGCTTCCGAGCACCGGGAGATTTTCAGGAGGCTGTACTTCAAATCCCTCAACAGGTGGCCTGATCACACCGGTCACACTGATTTGATTCGCGCGGCCGTTGCCGAATCGGCGCAGGGCGCGATCGCATTCACCGTTCCAACCAACAAAGACCGCTTTCTGGCGCAACGCGTCGGCAAAGGTCTCGCGGCGCAGGATGCAATAGAGAACCCAGCGCCAGCTGAGCAGAGCGGCCATCGCGGTCAGCGCACCGATCACGCAATAAAGCCGGCTGATGGAAGGCTCGATTTTCAATGCCAGGGCCAAAGCAAGGAAGCTCACGCCCCAGATGACGCAGGACTTCACGATGGCGGAAAATGTCTTCCGCACAGAGAGGTAATTGCGCGGATCGTGCAGCCGGAAATTCGCCAGCAGTGAAATCAACAGCACGCTTCCTAATAGAACGTGGCCACAGTAGTTGGTGGCATTGATGACAGGATCGACAACGCCCACATCACGCAGTCCCGTTTCAAAACGGATCACGTAACCGAGCATCATCGCCAGCAAGACCACGGCGGAGTCGCCGAGGAAACTGGCCGCCACCAATTTCTGGTGAGCGACCCATGGTCGGCGCCGGTGTCTGAGGGTGAAGGATTCTTGGGGGGAGTCAGGGGGTGCGGGGCAGAGACGAGCAGGGGGAGACTCGCCCGCTGCCAAGCGGGTTATCGGATTCATGTATCGGGGGGTTGGGGGGGGACCAACGAATCCATCGGGGGGATGGGGTGATTTATCGGGGGGAGAGTAAAACCAGAGCAGCTTGCAGTTTCGCGCTAACAGAAGGAAGGAATTATTTTCAATTGATGGCTGGAAGAAGCAGATGATGGGCCAGACGACGCTACCCCGAGCCGATGAACCGGAACTGCCGGGCCGGGCAAGGACGGGTCGGCACCGTTGTCCGCGCTTTCGTTCCATACGAAACCCACGAGATTGCCGCCGGCGGATCTCACCAGATCGGCAGCGCGTTTCAATTCGCGGCGGTCACTGCCGCCTTCGCGCACCACCATGCAGGTGCGGTCGGCATAACGTGCCACCGCCAACATGTCGGAGACGGTCAGAACCGGCGAGGTGTCGATGACGACCCGGTCAAACCAACGGAAGGCCTCTTCAAGAAGGGATGGAAAACGGGTTCCCGCGAGCAGTTCGGCGGCATCGGGTCGCATCGAGCCTGACGAGAGGAGGTAAAGATTGGGCAGCGGAGTGGTCTGACAGGCCTCCGAGGGTTCGATTTCCCCGGCAAGATAGCCACCAAGTCCGGAAATAGCGAAAGCTCCTGCCAGATGCTGGCGGCTCAAGCCAGGACGCCGGAGATCGGCGTCGATCAACAACGTGCGATGTCCCTGCATGGCGAGCGAGGTCGCATAATTGAGAGCGCAAAAAGATTTGCCTTCGCCGCCCCGTGCACTTGCGAATAGCACGGTCCGCGCCGTGTTGCTGCCTTGCGGCGGAGCGAGTATCGCGCGCAATCGCCGGAATGCTTCCGCACCGGCTGAGGACGGATCGGAGAGCAGCACCATGCCGTCGCCTGAGTGTTCGATCGCCGGCAATGTCGCCAATAAAGGTGACCCCGTTGCACGAACGGCGGCGGCGGGATCACGGACTTTGCGATCGGCGATTTCGACACCCAGCAACAACATTACACCACCAAAAAAGCCAAGAACTCCCCCCAC
>JANMJQ010000254.1:0-4074 GCA_031371445.1 Akkermansiaceae bacterium | reverse complement strand
GCAATCCAAAGAAGCAAATTCGGAAGAAGCCCACGAACGAATCGCAGCGACGGAGGGAGTTTCAAGATCCATCCCTCGCGATATGTCAAACGATCGTTTAGTACAAGCGCGAAGTGGTACGACTTATGGGTAACGGGCAGGCTTTGCCACCGCAGTCCAAGGATGTGCCGGTCTGAAGACCAGCGCTCCCGGGGGCCTCAAGGGATCCAGCCGCAGAGGCGGAAGGCTTTTACGAGGAGGTAGGCGACGAGGCCGGCGGAGGGGAGGGTGAGGACCCAGGCCCAGAGGATGCGTTCGATGAGTGAGAGTTTGAGCGCGCTGAATCGTTTTGCACAGCCGACGCCCATGATGCTGGTAGTGATCGCGTGGGTGGTGGAAACGGTCATGCCATAGCTACCGGTGACTGCAAGCAAGGTCGCCGCCGTTGTTTCGGCGGCGAAGCCGTGGACGGGATGGAGTTTTACCATTTTATGGCCGAGCGTTTTGATAATGCGCCAGCCGCCGGCCATCGTTCCGGCGGCCATGGTGAGGGAGCACATGACTTTGATCCAGGCGGGGACATCCGGGGAAAGATCGGCCACCTTGCCCGCTGCGACGGAGAGCGGAGCCTTTCCCGCTTTCTCCGCGGATTTCATTTCTGTGCTGAGGGTTTTGGTCCAGTCAGTGTATTTCCCGGCAACCATCGTTCCAAGGACGGGGACCTTCGTGAGGATCCGTTCGCTCTCGGCTGTTAGAACCGCGCGATGGGTGGTCGCTGCGGCATCAGCCAGACGCTTGGCGGAACTGGGATCGCCTGTTGCCGCGAAGGCTTGCGAGGAGAGTGCCTGGAAGGCTTCACGGAATTCACCGGGGTCGAGGGGCGTGCTTTCCTTTTCCAAAGTCGCGGCGGCTTCACGCAAGCGCTCGGGCGTTGACTTGGAATTCTTGATCGCGGCGACGCTTTGATCCGCGGCCATCGATTTGCCCATTTTCAAAAATCCGAGCCAATCGGGTGCGTTTTTAAAACTGCCGGTCGCCGTGGCGGTGACCAGTGCCAGCGTGATGACGCCCATGGTTTTCTGCGCGTCGGCCAGGCCGTGGGCGAATCCCATGTAGCTCGCGCTGAAAATCTGCGCCTTGCCAAAGAAGCGGTTCACGAAACGTGGCCGGGCTCTTTGCAGGAGAAAATACAGGAAGCCCATCATCAGGAAGCCGCCGACGAAGCCGATGATCGGCGAAGTGATCATTGGAATCACCACTTTGTGCAGGACGCCTTCCATGACTTCCTTGCCATCCTTCATTTTTTTAACCGACCAGATGATCGCATGCCAGTTGTCATGCGCGCTTGCCACTGCCGCGCCGCAAATGCCACCGACGAGGGCGTGGGTGGAGCTCGAGGGCAGGCCGAACCACCAGGTGACCAGGTTCCACGTGATTCCGCCGAGCAGGGCGCATACGATGATGAGGGGTGAGATGAATTGCGCGTCAACGAGCCCGGACGAAACGGTTTTCGCGACGGCATGACCTGCAAGTGCGCCGATCAAATTCGTGATCGCCGCCATCAGGATCGCCTGGCGCGGCGTCATCACTTTGGTGCCGACCACCGTAGCGATCGAGTTCGCCGTGTCGTGAAAGCCGTTGATATACTCGAACGCGAGCGCGATGAATATCACCAGGAAAATGATGCCGAGACTCATAGGGGAACGAGCTCAGGAATTTTTCAACACGATCTGCGACACTACATTGCCGCAGTCGCGGCAGCGGTCGATGACCTTCTCCAACAGATCGTAGAGGTCGCGCATCGCCATGGCCTTGAGCGGCTCGGTGCTGCCCGAATAAATCTCCTTGAGAAATCCGACGACCAGTTGGTCGGCGCGGCCTTCGAGCTCCTGCATCCTGTCGTTTTCCGCTTTGATGGCCCCCAGTGAAGGGCTCGATGCCAGCATGTCAACCATCCGCACCACCACCAGCGCGGCTTCCTGGGCGATTTGCATTTGCGGTGCGAAGTCCGAGGCGTCCACGAGATGATGCATGATCTCGAAGCGTTCGCCGAATTTTTCGACAGTCTTTGGAATCCGATAAAGTGCCTTGGAGAGCGCCTCGATGTCCTCGCGGTCGAGAGCGGTGACGAATACTTTCACCAGCTCCTCACTAATGATTTCCGCGTTCTTTTTTTCGTTGCGGCGGGCGATGGCGAGTTCCGCGAGGGAAATGTTGCCTTTGGATTCGTTGAGCAGCCGGGCGAGGGCTTCGATGCTCTGGTGCGCCGATTTCGCACTGGAGGCAAGGAGTTCGAAGAACCGGTCCGACTTTCCGAATAGCTTGGCGAGGGAGATCACGGCCAGACGCTGACAAGACCGCGGGACGGCGACAAGCGGAGTTTTTTGTCGGGAAAATCACTGATTTTCAATGGCCGGGACCGGCTGATTTTGGCAACCGCGCGGCAAGTGGGAAATGCTGACCATTTCGCTTGCCTCGCCTAGGAGCATGCCCCACAAAAGCCGCCCGCCCAGTCCGGGCAGCGCGGAACATAAAGCACCGCCCCAGCCGGCGGGCCAAATTCAAATTCGCGCCCAAATGGAAAGCATCTCATCCCGTATCGCCAAGGTTTCACCTTCTCTCACACTGGCCGTCACCGCGCAGGCCAAAGCCATGATCGCCAAAGGCGAGGAAGTTTACGCGCTCGCCGGCGGTGAGCCCGAAGTCGACACGCCCCAGTTCATCAAAAATGCGGCGATCGACGCGCTGCAAAAAGGCCACACGAAATACACGCCCGCCTGCGGCATCCCGGAACTTCGCGCGGCTCTTTCGAAGAAGTTCCTGACGGACAACAACATCAACTACGCCGCCAACCAGATCTGCGTTACCGGCGGTGCGAAGATGGCCTGCTTTAACGCCATCCTCGCGGTCGTCGAAGAAGGCGATGAAGTCATCATCCCGACGCCTTACTGGGTGTCCTATCCGGAGATGGTCCGCCTCGCCGGTGGTATTCCGGTCTTGGTCGAAACCAAGGAATCGACCGGTTGGAAAATGACCCCAAAACAGTTTGAGGAAGCGATGACTCCCGCCACGAAAATGGTGATCATCAACTCGCCGGGCAATCCGACGGGTGCCATTTACACGGAAAAGGAATTGCTCGCTCTTGGTGAGATCGCGCTCGAGGAAGACATCGTCATCCTCTCTGACGAAATTTACGAGAAGCTCGTTTACGGCGACTCCAAGCATGTCTCGATCGCCTCGCTCAGCAAGGATCTCTACGACTTGACCATCACCGTCAACGGCTTCTCGAAAGCCTACTCGATGACCGGCTGGCGCCTCGGCTACACCGCTGCTCCGAAGGCGTATGCGGATGCGATCGAGAAAATCCAGAACCACACGATTTCCAACGCCAACACCTTTGCCCAATACGGTGCGGTGGCGGCCCTCGAAGGAGACCAATCATTCATCGAAGACCTCCGCGGCGAGTACGATGTCAAACGGCAGTTCATGTTTGCCCGCCTCAAGGCGATCAACAACATCCGTGTCGTCGAGCCACAAGGCGCGTTTTACTTCTTCGTTTACACCGGTGCCATGGGATTGAAGTCGATGAATCTTTGCGACAAATTGCTCTCCCGCTACAAGGTCGCCGCCGTTCCCGGTGTGGCCTTCGGCTACGACGAAAGCATCCGCCTGAGCTACTGCACCACGCTCGACATCCTCAACGAAGGTCTCACCCGCTTCGAGCAATTCTGCCGCGAGCATTGACCCGGACCGCGAAATTGATTTCGCCTGAATTTCAAAAAGCCATAGCCCCGCAAAGGGTCTATGGCTTTATTTCAAACTTCTGTCATCATGTTGTGAATCGTCTCCTCGTCGAGGATGGTGACGCCGAGTTTCTCCGCCTTATCGCGCTTGGAGCCGCCGCCTTCACCGGCGAGGACATAGTTTGTTTTTGCGGAAACTGAGCCGCTAACTTTGCCGCCTTTGCTTTCGATGAGGTCCTTCATCGCATCGCGATCCATGCTGAGGGTGCCTGTGATTACGAAGGTTTTTCCGGCGAGTGGCAGCGCTGATAGATCGGCCTCGGCGGCGATCGGGAGGTAGTTGTCGGAAACC
>JANMJQ010000244.1:0-2711 GCA_031371445.1 Akkermansiaceae bacterium | reverse complement strand
TTTCGGAATCATGTTCCACGCCACGCGACATTTCTGCTTCGAGCTGCGGTTGCGGGCGGTGGCCACGGCGATCTTCCAGAGCATGTCGAGGCCAGTCTCGGGCTTCGGTTGGCCGTCGAGTTCGGCCACGATTTTGGCGAGTCTGGCGCGAAGGTCGTCGAGCTGCGCTTCCACTTCGGCGATCTGCCGGCGGAGGCGGTTGGCTTCGGTGTTGAGCGTGGCTTTCGACATCAGCGTTCGTGCGGTTCGACGTAGGGCAGACCGAGAAAGGCGAAGAGTTCTTGCTCGCTGGCGATGGGATGGATTTCACCGGTGCGGAGGTTTAAAAATCCCCGACCGTAAGGGTTCCATTTCCAGCCGCGGTCCTGGGCGCGGGATGCGATCTTGACGTTGTGGTCGGCAGAGCCGGTGCGGCAGACGAGATAGTTCCAAAAGTTGGCGCCAGTGGTCGCGAAGAGATCGACGGGAACGCCGGTGGCGACGTGGACGGCGAGCTTGTTGCTTTCTCCCCACATCGCGGAGTCGAGCTTGTTCAGGCGCTTTGCGAGGATGCCATCGGCACAGAGTTTTTCGATGGCGGCGACAGCGAGTGAAACGCGATCGTTGGCAAACATGTCGCCAGGGCGCGGGAGCATCCCGGTCTTGCTGACGAAGACAATCTCAACATCGCCCACAGATTGTTTCCGGCGGCGCAGCGAGCCAGCTACGATGATGCGATCGCAGGCCGGGGTGAGCGCAGCACAGAGTTCGCGGGCGACCTGCAGGGCAACTGCACGCGGGAACTTCGGCTTTTCGGTGGTGGACATGTCACGCGGTTCGTTGACCGGGGAAATGGATGATGGAGCCGATCGCCGGAGTTCCCCCCAGCTTGTCCAGCGGGCTCTCGGTGCCACGGAAGCCCACGGCGTGCGTGTAGATCTCAGTGGTCTCAACACTGGCATGCCCGAGCTGATCCTGGAGCGTGCGGATGTCGGTGCCGGAAAGCAGCAGGTTCGTGGCATACGAATGCCGCCACACATGGGGGGAGACACGTTTTAGAATGCCTGCGGCCTCCGCGGCCTCTTTCAACGGTTTCTCCAAACTCCGCGTTGTTGCGTGCCACCGTTCATCCTCGCGCACCACCCTGGAAGGGAAAAGCCAATACCAGCACAGGCGCTTGAATTGCGCCCTACCCAATTTTCTCATGAGCGCTGGATCATCAATCGGGAAAATCAATCCCGCCGCACTATCCTTTTCGAACTGGCGTCGGCATTTCAGGATTTGCTCCTCGATCATCGGGTAATAAGCCCGCGGCAGTCTTACCGTCCGATCCTTGTCGCCCTTGCCGCTGCGCACCGTGATCATCCCGGCGGCGAGATCCACATCCTTGAGCCGCATCGTCAGACACTCCGTCACCCGCAGTCCGCAGCCATACATCAAAATGCACTGTAGCTTGTTGATTGGGTTATCCAGCCGAGCTATCACAGCCAGACACTCGGCATGTGTTAGGAAAACTGGCACCCGCTTTCCCTTTGTCGGAATCCCAATATTCAGCGAATTCGGTGGAACGTCCACCTTGAGCACGCGGCGATGAAAGAAGATGATCGCATTAAGGGCCTGCTTTCGGGTCTTCCATGCTAAGAGGCGGACCGTGGCCAGGTGATCGAGATACCCTTGAAAATCCGCCACTTCCCTCGTCTTAATGAGACCAAGGTAATCGCGCACCCACCCACGATACGTCTCCCGCGTCGTGGAGCGGTGATTTTCAATGAGCTGCTCGCGGTCGAGAGCTTCGAGGGCATCTTTGAATTTCATTGTCGCGGGTTGTCTAAGGGAACTTGAGTTCGCTCAATTAACTGTTCTGCGGAAGAGATTCCATGACTCGTGCCCACCACGAGATATCTCTGTCCGTGTATCCCAAGTCATTCCCTGTGTCCGGGTCATCGAACCCAAGCATGTCACCATCGGCGTTGACCTTCACGAGTCGCACGAATGGCCCGATATTGGTTTCCACGAGCACAAGCAGCAAGTCGCCATCGGTCCACCATGACGAATATCCATGGTCTTCAGGCATTTCCTGCTGTGCCGTTCCGCCGCCGCCTTGAGCGGGTCCGGCGTGCCAGACCAAAGACGCAGAACAAGTCCGTGGTGAGGAACCGCCTTCAGTCGGTTGTTGAGCTTCAGTTTTATCAGACATCGTTTTTGTTGGTTGAGGTTTCCGTCGGCGGTCCCACACGTTGGACGTTCTGCCCAGAGGCTTTCGCCAGTGCCGCGCGTCCAGCGTCCATCCGGGCCGTCCATCTGGCGCGCTGGTCGGCCAAGCTCACGCTCGAATCGTCATCGGCCAAGATCCCTTCGAGCGCGGCGAACATCTCCGGCGCGGCGGCGATCAGGCGGGCGTTTGCGGCATCCTCGTTCCATTCGGGTCCGTCTGGATGGTCGTCGGTGTCCAGTGGGCATTCGCAGATGTCGCGACTGACCATGCCATCGGGGGTCAGAGCTTCGACTTGGCAATAGTCGCCCCCAAGCGTGAAGTCTCTATCAAGATCAACGGCCCACGGGCCGGGTGTGTGTTGTGTATTCATCGTTTTTTGGTGGTTCGGAAGAGAAGAGGCAGAACAAAACGCCGCATCCGATCGGACTAACGGTGTTCTTTCAGCGGTTGATTTTGGCTAGGACGGTTTCCCCTCCGGCGACGTGGCGCTCACGTCCGACCGGATGGGCTCAGCGTT
>JANMJQ010000172.1:0-11660 GCA_031371445.1 Akkermansiaceae bacterium | reverse complement strand
CCGCACAACGCGACTCCCGAAGAAGCCGCCGCTCTAACACCCGCCCGGATCGCCGCCGAGCGGCGCGCCGCAGCCGAGGCCGTCGCCTAACCCGCCTCACGGCCCGGCGACTACGGGGATGAATTTAGGACGCTTACGGATTTTTGGTGTTACTACGAAATTGTATGAAGCGGAAATCAACGGGGAAATTGAGAGAATTTGGGTGTATGAATGGTAGATAGCCCGCGGCCCAACGGGTTGCCATCCCTCAGCCCAGCCCATCGGGCTGGGTCAATGCGCATTGAAAACATGCGCCCCAACGGGGCGCGATACGGGCTCAATCCCAAACATATTTTTCATCAAAGACAATTTGATACCGTTCCAACAACCTCCGGTATTCATCCTGAAATGTCATCTTCTGATGATGCTGCGCCTGATTGCGAATGTAGGCCACAACCGTCTCCGCATCCGACTGGCTCACGGAAAATGCGCCGTAGCCCGATTGCCAATGAAACCCTGTTAGACAGGCGTCCTTGCCCTTGAGCCATTTGGACGAACTGGTTTTTACCGTTTCCACCACTTCGGCGATGCTGCGCGTTCGGGATAAACCGAAGAGCAGATGCACATGGTCTTCAACACCACCTACCTGCAGTGACGGGCATTGAATGTTATCGAGCGTGCCGGCAAGGTAAGAATGCAGTTCCGCCATGATTGTGCCGGCAAGGAGTGGCTCCCGGTTTTTCGTGCTAAAGACCAGATGAACCAGAATGCGGGACAAGGATTGCGGCATGGCATTGCAAACATATCGCGACCTTTCAGGCCGCCAATATTTTTTCAATCGATTTCCCAGCCCGTTGGGCTGGGCTAAGGGGTATCGCACCGTTGGCGCGGAAGAAGCCACGGTGCGCACGGAGCCTGTCCGGGCGAACGCTTAGCATCCCTAATGTCCAGCCTGTTGAGAACAAATGACCATAACCATTAACTGAGTAACCCAACCTCATTTCCTCCACTCATCAATCAGCGACGCCACGAGCGCGGTCCATCCCGTCTGATGCGATGCCCCCAGGCCTTCGCCGGTGTCGCCGTGGAAGTATTCATGAAAGAGCGGAAGGTCGCGCCAGTGCGGGTCGGTTTGGAATTTGTTAGATGTTCCATGGATGGCGCGGCGGTCTTCTACGTCACGGGTGAACATCTGGATAAGGCGGTTTGAAAATCCATGCGCCATCTCTGCGAGTGTTATTTCGCCTTGCTCGGGATGGCTTGCGGGCACGGTGAAGGATTCGCCGTAAGCCTTGCGGAGTTTGCGCAGCGACTCGATCATCATGAAACTCGTCGGCAACCAGATCGGGCCGCGCCAGTTGGAATTGCCGCCCTTCAATTTCTCCAGCGCCTCGGCCGGTTCATAACGCACGGTGCTGGATTCGTATTGAACCGGGTGGCTTTCGTGAAACTTCGACAGTGAGCGTAGTCCATAGGCGCTGCGGAACTCGGCGGGATCCCACACGAAGGACAGCACCCGGCGCATCTGTTTGGGCTCGATGACGGCGAGGACGTGCGTGGTGTGGCCGTTCACCTGCATCGTGGTCACGCAGGGTTCAACGAGATCGGGACGGTTCTGCATGATCCACTTGAAATTTCGGTAGAACTCGGGGAATGGCTTGATCCAGTCCTCCTCCAGGCGCTCGACAGCGAACAGCGGAATCAATCCGACGAGCGAACGCACTCGGAATTTGTGGAAGCTACCGTCGGGATACTCCATGACGTCGTAAAAGAACCCGTCCTTCTCGTCCCAAAGCTCGTAGTTTTTGCCGCCGCGATCTCTCATCGCCGCGCCGATGTAGAGAAAGTGCTCAAAGAACTTGGTCGCCAGATTCTCATAGGACTCGTTCTCCTTTGCCAGTTCGAGCGCGATGCGCATGAGGTTCAGGCAGAACATCCCCATCCAACCCGTCGCATCCGACTGCTGGAGCGTCGCGCCGGATAGGCATTTAAGACTGCGGTCAACCAGCGTGATGTTGTCGAGGCCTAGGAAGCCGCCTTCGAAAATATTGTTGCCCTCGGCGTCAACCTTGTTGACCCACCATGCGAAGTTCACCAAAAGCTTGTGAAAACATTTTTCAAGGAACAGCCGGTCGGGCCTGCCGCTGCGAACGCGATCCATGTTGAACACCCGCCAGACAGCCCACGCGTGGACGGGTGGATTCAAGTCGGAGAATTCCCATTCGTAGGCGGGGATCTGTCCGCTCGGATGCTGGAACTGTTCGAATAGCAGCAGCCAGAGTTGCTCCTTCGCGTAGTCGGGATCGACCAGCGCAAGCGGGACGGTCTGGAACGCCATGTCCCATGCGGCGAACCATGGATACTCCCACTTGTCCGGCATCGTCATGATGCGCATCGAGTTGATGTGCCGCCAGTGGAAATTGCGAATGGTCTTGCGCGAGGCGGGCGGTTTCCAATCCGGATTGTCGCCCTTGAGCCACAGATGGACGTTGAACAGGTATATCTGTTTCGTCCACAGCAAGCCCGCAAGCGCGGTGCGCTGGATGTGCTTCTCGTCCTCGCTGGCATTCGCAGGATGAATCGCGTTGTAAAACTCATCGGCCTCCGCGCGGCGTTGCGAAACAATCGTGTCCACATCCGCGAGCGGGTCGGAAAGTTTCTCATTCGTGAGGCGGAAGCGCAGCACGATCGAGCCATGCGCGGGAACTTCCAGCTTCGCGTAATGCAAACCTGCCTTCGAACCCATGTTGGCGGGATTGACGCAATCCTCGCCGCCGATGATGTGGCGGTGGAACGCATCCTTCACAAACGGCGTGCGGCTCTTGGCACCCTTCCCATACGCACGCTCGCAATGGGTTTCGTTTTCCGTGAACAGCGGCGCCGCGCCTGGCGTGCCGTGAAATTTCAGCGCACCGAGCTGATACGGAAACGGCAGGTACGCGATTGGATCCACGTCTTTCACTCCGACATCGAAGGTGCTGTGTTTGCTGGAATTTTTCCCAAGCGTGATAGCGGGCGCGGGATTTTCCGGCGGCGTCCATGCCCATGTGTTGCGAAACCAAAGTTGGGGAATGACATGGATGTCCGCCGCCTCCGCCGCGCGGTTGCAAATCTCGATGCGGATGCAGGTGTCGTCCGCAGCACCCTTCGCGTATTCGATGAAGATGTCGAAGTAGCGGTCGTCGTCGAAGATGCCGGTGTCGAGCAACTCGAACTCACGATCCTTGGGCGACCGCTTCTGATTTTCCGCGATGAGTTGCGCGTAGGGAAATTCCGCCTGCGGGTATTTATAGAGAAACTTGCAGTAGGAATGCGTCGGTGTGGCGTCGAGATGGAAATAATATTCCTTCACGTCTTCCCCGTGATTCGCCTCGCTTGGCACCAGACCGAAGAGACGTTCCTTGAGAATCGGATCCCGCCCGTTCCAGAACGCCCAGCCGAAGACAAGGAGCTGATAGCGGTCACACCAACCCGCGATGGCGTCTTCGCCCCAGCGATACGTCTTGCTGCGCGCGAGGTCGTGTGGAAAGAAACCCCACGCATCTCCATTGGCGCTGTAATCCTCGCGCACTGTGCCCCACGAGCGGTCAGAGACATAAGTGCCCCAACGCCGCCATGGTGCGATGGAGTCAGTCGAGCGCTCAGCCAGGCGATTTTGTTCGGCGGTCACAGAGTGCGATGAATGGGTTTGGCGGCTGCCCCTGGGCCGGATGGGATCAGTCAATCTCCGGGCTTTGCCCCGTTAATTGACGCATCTGAAGACTTTGGAAGAAATGAGGCAGGCATGCTGTTGTGATACGTGTGGCAAGTGGTGCAGCGGCTATCGATGCCTCCCTTGGGACTGTGACAGTCCACGCAGGACTTCATCGACGGCAGGTTGAGATCGCTCGTGAGTTCGCTGTTCATCACTTTGTGGCAATCCAGGCAGGTCAATCCCTTCTGGTGCAATTCGTGATTGAATTTTCCAAGCACCATCCACCGGTCGGGAGTCGAGACATTCTTGATCGCTGGAGTCGCATTTTCGGCCTGGGGTTCCGAGACCTCATGGCATGTCGCGCAACCCGCGAATGGCGCCCGGAGTCCTCCGGGGATCTCCCCCTTCATGTCTGCGAAGAATACCGCGCGCTCCAGTTTTTCGCCGGTTTCGTAGAGCTTTTCGATGCCGACCCGTTTTTCCATCACGTATTTGCCGAGCTCATCCCGGCGGGTGATGCCTTCATGGCTGCGGGCATACTCCTCGTATTGAATGTTCAGGCTGCGCAGGAAGGCACGGACATAGTAGGGATCGCCATGCGGCAGATAGATCCCGGGTTTGTCTTTGCCAGCGGGTGTATCCGGATCGAACTGGAGAGTATGGCATTCGACACAATGCTTCTCGTAGGTGATCGACCGTTGGTATTCGCCCCTGCCGTCGCGCTCGTGGCAGTCAATGCATTTCAGAACCCTTGGGATCTTGCCCGTTTGCAGATGAAGCTTGTGATTGAATTTCAACGAATTCACATCACGCACAGCGTCCCGTATCTGCCGGAACTCGGGGTGATCGGTGGCAAACGCGGTGATCACTTCGGTATAGCCATTTTCCGGCCGTTCGCGGGCTTGGATCTTCAGCTTGGCGCTGGATGCAAACGAAGAAAAGGCGTGCGGGTCCAACTTCGATCCCAGTTGCCCTGATGCTGCCATAATTTCCACGGAGCCATGGCATGACGTGCAATATCCACTGTTCACTTCCGGCATGAATCCGCTGTTCTGATGTTCCTTGTGGCATTCGTGGCACGCGAATTCGGCGGCCATATCCGGCTGGTGGAATTTCTTGCCCTCGTGGCAGGACAAGCAGTTCGCAGACATCACGGAGGATGGGATCGGTCCTTTCCTGATCAATTCAGAAGGAGCCAGCCCATGCTTGAACGCATCCAGGGCCTTGGAGTGCCAGGAATCGAGGCCCTGCCTCGGGCTCCCGTGACAAGCGGCGCAACTATTGGTATTACCGCCTGATTGCTTCGTGTGGATGTCCGCGAAAGTCGCGCTTGCGTGAACGTTGGATAGAGGTCCTGGATTGATGAATTTAGCCCAACAATCGCGGCTGATGCCCACAAACAGGATGAGAAAGCTGGCGATGACGGTGAACGCGACCACACGCTTGCGGATGGATCGAAGGGTTCTGCGTGGCTGGCATTTGGGAATCGCATTGCAGCAAGTTCCATCCGGAAAAGGTCCGTGCTCGCACTTTCCACCGCCGCTTCGCGGACGGGTGCAGGTCCAATGGCCCTTCACTTCTCCCGGTTTCTTTTCCAACTTGGGCGCGCACTCATAAGTCGCCCGGCATTGTCCCTTGGGTGATGGCCCGATCCGGCATGGACAACCCTCGCAGAGATGGCCGCACTCCCAATCCAAATTGGGGCGGATGTACTCCTTCGAGGGAAATACCGGTGATTGTTGGCTGTCTCTCATGAGGCGGATCCCGAGAACGCATGAACGAGGATGATATGCAGCACGCTGAAAATCAGAAGGGAATAGCTGAGCGGAATATGTGCGAACAGCCACAAGCGCAGCGCGGACTGCAAGGCATGCTGGTAGTCGAGCATGTGCTTCCGGGCAACGAGGTCCCTCAGCTTGGCCAGCATTTCACGCTCCCCTCGTTTGGCATACCTTTGCACTTCATCAAACTGGGACACGTGCGCAGCCTGGGGAGCCCGTGACTGCCGCAGATGCGCCCACCGGTTGCACGGCCTCGTGAAAAACATCCCAAGTTTGTCCGAATAAAATTCCGCGATGACAGGTGAGGTCTGGTCATCAACGCCCGCCAACATCAATGCTTCGGCTTCTTGACGAAGGTTGCTGCGGACGTAGGGGATGCGCTCAAAAGGGGTTTCATATCCGGCGACAGTGAGCATCCGGGGAAAGGCCCGGCTTATCCATAACCCGAGCAATCCCGTCACGAACACAATCACGTAGCACCAGGCGAGCAGTTGATGAAAGAGGCCCGCGGGCCATGACCAGCCGATATGCACGAGAAACAACGCGCCCGAGAATGTCCCCACATAGAGATGCAGTTGCATCCAGAAGCTGGTACTGCCGACGCGCAGGAAAGGAATCCGCTTGCGGAGGTTGAAAAATGTTAGAAACAGCATCACGGCAAAAAGCACCCAGCCACTCAGGTAGGCGTGGCGGGGATACAAAGGCGCGTATTTGATATAGGCCAGCAACAATCCGATGATTGAAACCGTGGTCATCAACACACTGGCAAACCTCCTGCGGGTGAATTCTATTTCCTTTTTAGCCACTGTGTGAGGGAGCTTACCCGGGTTAAATTCGTCCTGCTCAGGGCATCGTGTGGACAAGCGTTCAGGCAGGCGGGACCGCTTGTTTGTTCGACGCACAAGTCACATTTGGTCGCCTTCAGAATGGGCTGATATTCCTCATCCACCAAAAACTCGCCTTCGCTTGACCTCAGCTCAACCATGCGGATCGATTCATAAGGGCAATTCGCCGCACAGGTGCCGCATCCGATGCAAGTGGCCGGATTGATAACGACTTCCCCGCCAAAGTTTGTCCGGTGAATGGCACCGGTCGGACAACCGATCATGCACACCGGATCGACGCAGTGCATGCAGGCATTCGCGATCATCAGATTGTCGATCATCGGTCCATGCCGCAGGAAGCGCGGGTTGCCATCGTGGGTCGATGCGCACGCGCGCACGCAATCGTCGCAACGGGTGCATCGGTCCATGTCAATGACCATCGACTGCGTGCCATTGAAAAAGCGATGTTCCCCCATGAACTCCATCAGGCTGGCTGGTGGCGTGCTGCCGTCGTCAACCGAACCCGCGTGCGCCGGCTTTGACATGCTTTCCGGAATGGAACTGGATGGAAAATCGGTTTCCGACAATTCCCGGTTCGCATATTTTTCGACGGAAGCCGTTGGGATGAATATCAGATATGCATATCCCAACGAGCGAAGTGTATACAGGGATTCCAACTCCTGGTTGGGGTTTTTCCAGTGGTTGGCGATTTCCTCATAACCGAACACACCGCCAGCTCCGATGTAGTTCAAGGTTCGTTCACCGTTGCCGTATTTCTGACTCACACGGCAGAATCCGGCGCTGATCATATAGATCCCATTGCTATATTCCCCTTCCCTCACGATGACGGGCTCGTTCGCGGCAAATGCCTGTTCACCCTCCTTCGCCAGTTTGAGATATGTGCCGGACCAATTGTATTCACCGTAGTTTTCAAGCTGCGCCTCTTCACACAACTTCAATTGGCCCGACTCGTCCAGGTGTTTGAAAAGCGGGTGATGCCTCAGGAAATTTCTCAACGAATTTTCCCGGTAGATTTTATCGATCTGCTTCTTCAGCGCGGAGTCATAGCGCATCATGTCCCGTAACCCTTCCCAACTGAATTCCAGCAGCCGGGCCTGCTTCGTCGATGCCACCACGGTCGCGGTCCTCGGCATGCGGCTGAGCGCTGAAATTTCCCCGAACAACTGTCCCTTCTTCAGGGCGATGGTCTGCACGTTGGAAACGATCTGCGGATAGTCCTGCAAATAAACGGAACCACGCTTCTTGTTGATGGAAAGCTTGGGACTGTCGGTCGCGCGCGGGGATTTTTTACTCCATTCCTCCGGTTCCGGGCTGTTGTTCCACAGTTGGGCGAGGCGCGCGATGAAACCTTTTTTGACACTTGGCGCGCGGCCCAGGAGTTGGGGATCGAGGTCAGGCCGCAGTATGACATCAACCTCGCCTTCCAACACCATGAATGCCGAGGTTCCGTAATCGCCCTTGCGCAGGACGATGTCTCCCGTGGAGTACTCGCGCACGGCCGTGTCCGCGCGCAATATGCCGCGCAGCGGAGTGCCGGCGGGAAATGCGCTCTCATCCATGCTGGCGAACGGCTCCGTTGCCATCAGCATGTCCAGCGTGGCATCACTCATCGCGGGATCCATCGGATCATCCCATCGCTTCGGGCGCGCCGCTTGGCGGGTGATGCTTGCCAGATTGTTGTCAGATTTTGCCATATGGGGGTGCCTTAGGCATCGATCACCAATTTTCCTTTGGGCCGGCAGATGCAGCTAAGGCAGGTGCCTTCTTCCGGGGTAGCGCCTGGTTCCAGAATGTATTCAACTTCGCCTTGCTTGATCGCCACCAGGCAAGACCCGCAGCTGCCCGCGCGGCAACCACCTTCAATGGTGGTGATTCCGTTTTTCTCTGCAAACTCAAGGAGGTTTTCCATCCCGGAATCCCACGGCAATGTTTTTCCGGAACGGGCGAACTCGATGGGTATCACCACTTGATCGGCCGTTTCGGATATCGCCTTCGGTTCTTGCGGCCCGCTCTTGACGGTGGCCGGGCCAAAGGCTTCGAATTTCACATCCTTCTTCGGCACTCCCCATTCATACAGGCCATGCACGAGGGTATCCATGAATGGTCCGGGACCGCACAGATAGTATTCGTAATTGCTTGAAGGCAAAATCTCCTTCATCAGATCATTGGTGACACGGCCCTCGTGGTGATAGGTCTCTCCCAGGACATCCTTCTCAGACGGGCGGCTGTAACAGATGTGGAGCCGCATGTTTGGATTGGCCTTTTGCAATTCGATGACCTCGTCGCGGAACATGTGGTCGGCGCTGTTGCGGCAACCGAAGAAGAAGTAAATTTCCCGGTTGTCTTTGATATGGGTCAAATAGCGGGCGATCGCGAGCATGGGCGTGATGCCAATGCCCCCGGAAATGAGAACTACGGGTCGATCGACCTCGACATCCAGAAAGAACCGGCCACTGGGAGCCTTCACATTGAGGATGTCGCCTTCCTTCACATCGTCGCTGAAGTAGCTGGAAACAATCCCGTGCGGTATGCCGGGTTCGTTTGACGGCGCCAACGCCCGCTTGATCGTGACGCGGTAGTGGTCGTCGCTGAGAGCGCCGTCCGAGAGCGAATAACAGCGGACCAGAGGCTTGCCCGCGTTCGGTGGATTCAGTTCGAAAGTCAGATACTGACCGGGCTTGAACGGTGGCAGCGGCCTGCCGTTGTGGGGAGTGAGGTAGAATGAATAGGTGTCCGCGCACTCTTCCACTTTTTTGGAAACGGTGAACTTTCGGTATCCGTTCCAAGATGCTTCGGGCGCCGCCTGAGCCTTGAGGTTGAGGATCTCGAGCTTTTTATGCAGCGCGTCGAGTTCGAGCCGGCTTCGTTTCGTCTCGAAACGATGCCTGGCGGCAACCGTCCACCACTGGCTGGCGATGTAACCCAACATCAGGACGCCACCGGTCAACCCAACCGCAAGGAGAGGACTCGAAAGTGCCGAACGCAACAAGGTCTCGTAATTCACATTCTCAGTGCGATGGATGTTTTTTTGAACCAGAGCATCAGCGGACTACTTTGGTAACCCTATGATGTTCCCATGCTTCTCCCCGAAGTTGATGCCATTGGATAGCTTGAAATTTTTGACGCGCCGGGGAGTCAACCCGTTGCAGGCCCAGATGCGTCCGACACTCGATTCGCTGATGCCCGCTTTCCTGGCCATTGCCGAGCGACTCCAGCGGGTGGACCCGGCAGGTTTGGTTTCGAGCGTCAGCTTGATGACCTTCGACCTCATCGAGGGCGATAGCGACTTGATTCGTCCCGGGCGGGTCTTGTCCTTCTCGATACCGGCAAGGCCGAACTCGGCATATCGTTTCCGCCAGCGCCCGACCTTGCCGGGATCTTGCCCAAGGCGGACGGCGATTTCCTTGTTCTCCAATCCATCCGCGGCAAGCAGGATGATTTGAGCCCGCTCTTTCAGCCGTTGGGTGCTGCCCCTTCCCTTGCTGGCACGCGCAAGTTTCACGCGTTCCGAGTCACTCAGCACAATTGTTGGCGCGACTCTCATGGCGCGGATATCATGGATGGCTCCAGTTCTTTGGCAAGGTTATAAAATGCAGTCTGTAAGGCGGACCGCATTAGCTTGCCACATCACCCCTTGGACCTTAAAAATCCTTCTGAGTGAGGAAGGATCGGCTATTCTTAATGGTTATCATCTCATTCTGCCTCCCGCAGGTTGGCAAAGGGGATCCATTGGAGACAGCAAAGGTGCTTGGCTCCGAGACTTGCATGACAAGCGGCTGCCACGGAGGGGCCGGGCTGGGCCGGGGAGCCTACGACATTTGGAAACGTTTTGATCCCCATTTTGACTCCGCCGCGACGCTCACCAATGGCCGCTCCAAAGCAATGGCGCGACAGCTTGGGATCGAAAGCGCAGCGGAATCGACAAGCTGCACGATCTGCCACTCGCCGATGTCCCAGGTGCCCGCGTCCAGACTCGCGGCGGCTCCGGAAGGACACAAGGTGGATAGCGGTGTCTCCTGCGCCAGTTGCCATGGTCCGGCGGAAAACTGGCTGCTCTCACATACCCGCCCCGATTACCCGAAAGACGCCCTGGCGCGGCTGGGCATGCGCCAGTTGGACAGCGCCTACCAGCGGGCAAACAATTGTGTCGCCTGTCACCAAAATCTAACAGACCAACTTGTCGGCGCGAAACACCCGCCGCTGATCTTTGAGTTGGATGGCCTGCTGGTCGCCGAGCCCAAACACTGGCGCGAGGAGGAGGGCTTTTCCAACGCCAAAACATGGCTGGTGGGACAGGCTGTGGCTTTGCGCGAGACTGCGGCACAAGCCAATCGCGAGCCAGGCGATCGCAGGACCGCCGAAATTGAGGCCATCAAGGCATTGTTGAAAGCAACAGGCACCGGCTGGGATGACTCGCGTCAGGATCTGGTCCGCTCCGCCGATGAATTTGCGAAGCGGATTTCCGGCGCCCCGATGAGTCGTGAACAATGCCGCGCGATGTTGGCCAAGCTGCTTGCCAACCGCAGTCCATTTCAAGCCGATGCCTTCAGCGGGGTTGTCGAAAAATATCGCTCGTGGTCCGTTGGCTATTATGCCGAGCGCCTGACCTTGTCGATCGATCGTCTGAACGAGTCGCTTCTCACACCCGGACAGCAAGGGCCCATCGCGAAGGATACCCTGAAGGAACTGTTCGATGCCGCGAAACCGCCGGAGAGCTTTGACGCGGCCACTGCCGAAGTGTTTGTTGGAAAACTTGATCAGGTGGCAAAGCCGCACACCGACGCGGAGGAACACCGGTAATTCCCAACCCACGGATGTGTTAAACCCATGACCGGCGGATATTTCAAAACAGGCAGGCGTCTATTGGTCGCCTCGTCCGTCGTCCTGTTGACGACTTGTTATCATCCGCCGCATGAACGGACTCCGGAATGGGATGTCGCAAATGGCGGCGAGCGTCCGGATCGTCTCACCGCACAGCAAAGCTTGGCCGATGCCATTCCGGAAAGCCCTGCCACTTTCTCTCCCGATCCGAGCTTGAATCCCGCGCCGGACCCACCCTTGCCTGATTTCAAAATCACCGAGGAAACCACCATCGATAAGGACCCCCTGCTGCCACCGGCGCATTTCAACCCCGATCCGGGAATGGGAATGGATGACGGCGGAAATAAGGCGAAGTCGGGAGAGTCCGGTGGCATCGCCGGCCAAGCGGAGAAAGCACCGGGGAGCGGGCGATTTTTCGAAGACGATACAGCTTTTCAAGATGACCGCTTCTTCAGGCGTGACGCAGGGGTGCCGAAGGAATCACCCAAGTTCATTCCGCCGATTCCCGATGATATGCAATTGCCGCGAATGGGATTGGAG
>JANMJQ010000168.1:0-3773 GCA_031371445.1 Akkermansiaceae bacterium | reverse complement strand
GAATGCCGATCATCCCTGGCGGAAGCGCGGGATGGCCATCACGCCGGTGAAGTTCGGCATCAGCTTCACGTTGAAACATTATAACCAGGCCGGCGCGCTGGTGCTGGTTTATGCCGACGGCACCGTGCAGGTGAACCATGGCGGCACCGAGATGGGGCAAGGATTGCACACCAAGATTCTTGGCGTTGTGATGCGCGAACTGGGCCTGTCGGCCGATCTTATCCGCTTGATGCACACGCGCACCGACAAGGTTCCCAACACCTCAGCCACCGCCGCCAGTTCGGGCGCCGACCTCAATGGCATGGCGGTTGCCGACGCTTGCCGCCAATTGCGCGAAAGGCTTGCATCGCTCGCCGCCGAAAATCTTGGCTGCAGTGCCAGTGAGGTCTTGTTCGCGGATTCGCATGTGAGCTCGCCCAGCGGCAAGACGCTTTCGTTCAAGGAACTCGCGTCCCTTGCCTATGTCAGCCGTGTTCAGCTTTCGGCAGCGGGATATTATGCGACGCCGGATTTGAAATGGGATTGGTCGGTGGGCAAGGGCAAGCCCTTCCACTACTTCGCCTTCGGTGCGGCCGTCAGCGAAGTTGAGGTCGATGGATTCACCGGCACCCATCACATCCGGCGGGTGGATATCTTGCACGATGTCGGCGACTCGTTGAATCCACAGATCGACCGCGGGCAAATCGAAGGCGCTTTCGTGCAAGGCGCGGGCTGGCTGACGACCGAAGAGTTGAAGTGGAACAATGACGGCAAGCTGCTCACCCACAGCGCCAGCACCTACGCAATCCCCGCCTTCAGCGACGCTCCCCTCGACTTCCGCGTGAAGCTTCTAACAGAAGCGGTGCAGCGAAACACCATCCACGGCAGCAAGGCCGTCGGCGAACCTCCATTGATGCTGGCGATCTCGGTCCGTGAGGCGATCCGCGATGCGGTTGTAGCCCTGGGTGTCGAAGGCGACTTCGTGCTCCCCTGCCCCTGCACCGGTGAAGCAGTGAAAAGCGTCACCAGTGATCTGTTAGAGCGGGCGGCGGTAAAGATTCTGGGAAATGCCGCGGGCTGAGGGAATGTCTAAAAAATTGAAGACACGACAGGAGTGTCGTGGCTCCTTATCCACGATCCAATCACCGGCGCTCATAGAGACGCCGCTACAAATTGACGATCAGCCTCTGAAGTCATGTCCGTCGCTTGACCTCGGGGGAAAAGGCCCCACCATTTCCCAACCCACCGATGCCGCATCACCTGAAAACCCTCCGCGAGCATGCGGCTGCAGACTTGAAACCCGCTCTGGAGGGCCAGCTTTCGCCGGCGGAACGGATTGCGCTCTACAAGCGCTTTTTGAAAATCGAGGAGCACCGGCTGCTCCTGCACCATCGTTCCGGGGCCAGTGGTTTGTCGGTGGCGCGGGCACGGGCCTCATTGATTGATGTCGTCATCGAATGCATTTTCACCGCGGCTATTAACAGCCACCAGGTCAAGGGTCTGCCGATCGCACTGGTGGCCACCGGTGGCTATGGCCGCGGCACGTTGAATCCGCGCTCGGACGTCGATATTTTGTTTCTGCTTCCCCGCGCTTCCACGAAACTGCCGCAACCGTTGCAGGAGTTAGTGCAGGACGTTCTCTATTTGCTGTGGGATGTCGGATTCAAGGTCGGCCATGCCTGCCGCTCGGTGCAGGAATGCATCGACCAGGCGCGGGCCGACCAGGAGAACAAAACCTCGCTGATGGACGCGCGCTTGATCACGGGAGATGCGGCGTTGTTCGCTAAGTTCACGGCGACTTTTAAGAAGGAATGCATTCGGAAAGGCCAGGCCGCCTTCTTCGACTTGCGGCGGCAGGACTTGCGCACGCGCCACGAAAAGTCCTCGCACACGGTGTTCTTGCAGGAACCCAACGTGAAGGAAAGCTGCGGTGGCATGCGCGACTACCAGAACATCCACTGGGTCGCGCTGGTGAAACGCGGCATCCGCAACCTCAAGGAACTGGTCGATTCAAAGCTTCTAACAGCAAGCGCCTATCGCGAACTCGAGGCTGCGTACGATTTCCTCCACCGCGTCCGCAATGAACTGCATTATCACGCGGACAAGGCCACCGACCAATTGACGCTGCAACTCCAGGGCGTTGTTGCCACCGCCTTCGACTATCCTCAAAATGGCATCCTGCGGACCACCGAGGCGTTCATGCGCGACTACTACCGGCATACGCAGAATCTATACCGGCACACCGGCTCGTTGATGGAGAGCTTTCAGATCGAGCAGGAAGACAAGCAGGACACGGGTTTGCGTTCGTTTCTCACGTTCCGGCAGAAGAAGCGCGAGGAGTTCGATGGCTTCATCGCACGCGAAGGCCGGATCTACCCCGCAAATGCCGACATCTTCACCGAAGACCCGGGCCGCATGATGCGGATGTTCCAGCATTGCCAACTGCGGGGCCTGAAGTTGAGTCCGCCGATGCGGAAATTGGTGAAGGCGAATTGGGAGCTCATCGACCGGCCCTTTCGTTATTCAAAGGCGAACCGCCAGACTTTCCAGGCGATCCTCGAACGCAAGGGTGATGTCGCGCGCACGCTGCGGTTGATGCACCGCGTTGGATTTCTCGGACATTACCTGCCGGAATTCGGTGCGCTCGATTGCCTTGTGCAGCACGAATTTTTCCATCGCTACACCGCCGACGAACATACGCTGCGCTGCATCGACCAACTCGATGCGTTGATCGATGAAACAAACCCCCGGCGTGAGGTTTATCGCCGCTTGTTTCATGAAATCCAGGATGCCTTCGCGCTTTATCTCGCTGCCATCCTTCATGACACCGGTCGGGCGGAAAATGTCCGCGAGCACATCGATGGCTCGACGATGCTGGCGACGCGCTTGTGCAGCCGTTTGCAGATCGAAGGTGCGCGGCGGCGCTTGATCATGTTCCTGGTGGACAACCACCTGACCTTCTGGCGCACCGCCACTACACGCAATTTGGACGATCCGGAAGTCATCGCTGAGTTCGCGGCGATCGTAAAAACCACCACGAATCTCGACGCCTTGTTCCTGTTCACCTTCGCCGATTCCAACGCAACCTCGCCCGAGAGCTGGAGCGGCTGGAAGGAAAGCCTGATGCTGCAACTGCATTCAGCAACACGCGCGTTCATTGAAAACGGCAGGGAAAAATACTCGCGCAAACTCGACGCCGACCGGCTTGCGCTGCGCGACGAGGTGCTGGGGATGATGCGCGACGACTATCACGCTGATGTGAAGCGCCATTTCGAGCACATGCCCGCGGCGGCGTTTCACTTCCGGCAGGCAGCGCACATCGTGACTCAGGTCCGGACCGTCCGGCATTTCCTGCAAGCGGAGGCGGAGAAGCAAGGGCCGGGCGCGTTCTGTATCAAGTGGATCGACCACAGCGACAAGGGCTACACCGAATTGGTGCTGGCAACCCGCAACCGGCCGCAACTGTTAGAGAAAATTTGCTGCGCACTCGCATCAGAACAAATCAATATTCTCTCCGCGGACTTGTTCACGCGCACCGACACGATCGTGGTCAACATTTTCCGGGTCTGCACCACCAACTTCGAACCCGTCTCCACTCCCAGTACGCGCAAGCGGATGCTAGAGACATTGGAAGCCATCCTGATGGTCGATAATTACGAGCCGGAAAAATACCTGCGCCGCAAGGTGAACTTCCTGAAACCCCGCTCCGACCACGGCATCACGGTGCCAGTTCGTGCCTACGTCAGCAACAAGCTCCATCCATCGTGCACCACCGTGGAAATCCAGGCGCTCGA
>JANMJQ010000152.1:0-14220 GCA_031371445.1 Akkermansiaceae bacterium | reverse complement strand
GCCTTGCCATGGTGCTAGGTCGAGAGTTTGGAGTGTGAAGTCATTCGAGTTTGAGCCGGTGAGTGAGTGGACGACCTTGCCGTTCAGCAGGATTTCCACGGCGAGTTTTCCCGGGTTTTTGCCGCCGACGAGCAGGAAGGTGAGGTAGCGCCGCTCCGCCCTGAAGGCCGGGCTGGTGAGGGTGCCGGTTAGGTTGTCGGGATCTCCTTTGTCGGCGAGGCGGGTGTTGCTGGAGTGGGCGAAAGATTTCCCTTGTTGGCCTTTGACGTAGGGTAGGGTGCCGGGAATTGGGCCGCCCTTGAAGGCGTCGCCCTCGGCTACCCAGCCGGTTTTTTGCCAAGTTTCGGATTCAAAATCTGCCAGCAGAATGTCGGGGTGCTGGATTGCGGCGGCCACGGGGGCGGCGCGCACTTCCCCCATCACCATAGCGCCGCCCGGCAGCGGCATCACGCGAGCGACCCGATTTAGGTCGCCGGCGGTGGTGGATGGCTGGTAGCGAATGGCGGCGTTTTCAAGATAGGCCTCCAGCCCGACGCTGGCGGCGCTTGTCCCGGCGTTTTTCAGGGTGATTTCCATCACGGTCACGGGCAGGCTGGAGTTGTCGTAATCCAGCGGAATGAAGGGCGAAAACGTTTCCACCACGGCGGAGATCGGGCTGGCTGGGTCGCTCAGCTTGATGGTTCCAATCGGGTATTGGCCGGTGAATTCCACCTGCGGAAATCCGCTGTGGTCGAGGCGTTTTTCCTGACCATTCAGATGCAACACCAGCCCGTGGCTGATATTCCACGGGGATTCCATCTTGGATGGATTGACGTAGTTCGCGCCGTCGCGTTCGCCGATTTGGATTTCCTTGGTGCCTTGGTTGGGCACGCAACCTTCGTGCGGGGCATTGAAAATATCCCAGCCCCAGAGCCGACCGTCGCCGCCCAGATAGACGGTGCCGGTGCCGATGCCTGCCACCGGCATGCCGATGTGTTCCAAGGCGGCCCAGTCCTTCCACGACGAGGGCTTGCCACGGGCGGTGAGCGAGGCCAGCCAGGTGGCGCTGAGTTTCTTGTCGAGCGGCACCGGGTGCTTGGAATCCAGGCCGAGGCCGGCGTTGGCATTTGCGGTAAATGGCCCGGCGAAGGCGCGCGGTGTTAGCAGCGCGGCCGTGCTGAGGCCGGTGAAGCGGAGGAAATCACGACGGGTGGGCGAACAACAGCCGGACGATGGCGAGCAGGGTGATTCACTCATTGTTAGTGTTAGAGTTGTGTGATTAATTTCCGAGAGCGCTGCGCAGACGCGTTTCCTTGTCGCCGTCCCAATAGCCGCAGTCGAGTTCGAGGAAAACGCTGGTATAGGGGAGAATTTCGCCGGTCTTGAGAATGGTGACGTTGAAGAGCTTGGAGGATTCATCCAAGCGCTTGATGATGTCCATGTGGAGAATAATTTGAGCCAATTTTCAACATCACTGAGCGGATGAGCGGACTAGTTAGCTGATTTTTCTGCCGATAAACCTACAGAGAAAAATAGAGCCGCAGATGATGAATGAGCTAACCGATGTTAATGGCCATTTTTGTGACGGACATTCTGAAGCATGTCTCGCACCCTGCGAGATGAGATAAAGAGACGGTGAAATCATAGACCGACATATCGCTCGGCGACTTGGCGTTGGAAGCCTAGTCCGTCGATGCCTAGCTCGATGACGTCGCCGGCTTTCAGGTATTGCGGCGGGTTGAAACCGAGACCGACGCCGGCCGGGGTGCCGGTGGAAATGACATCGCCGGGGAGCAAGGTCATGAAGCCGCTGAGGTAGCTAATGACGTGTGGGATATTGAAGATGAAGTTGGCGGTGTTGCCGTTTTGTTTTTGCTCTCCATTCACGGTTAGCCAGAGGCGCAGGTTGTGCGGATCTGGAATCTCGTCCGAAGTAGCAAGGAAGGGGCCAAGCGGGGCGTAGGTATCGGCACTTTTGCCTTTGACCCACTGGCCGCCGCGTTCGAGCTGCCAAGCGCGTTCGCTGTAGTCGTTGTGCAAAACGTAGCCAGCAACACAGGACAGAGCGTTCTCGTAACTGACGTGCTTGGTGATTTTTCCGATGACCACGGCAAGTTCCACCTCCCAGTCCGTCTTTTCGGAGCCGAGCGGAATCATGAGTCCATCGTTAGGGCCTGTTAGCGCAGTGGTGGCTTTGAAGAAAACGACGGGCTCGGTAGGCTCGGCCATGCCAGATTCCGCAGCGTGGTCGCGGTAGTTGAGTCCGATGCAGATGATCTTGCTGGGGCGGGCGATGGGTGAGCCGAGGCGGGCGGCGGCGGGGACTTCCGGGGCGGTGGTGGCATTTGTCTTCAGCCAAGCGGCAAGGCGGGCGAGGCCGTCTGTGGTGAAGAACGCTTCGTCGAAGTTACTGAATGCGGAGGAAACGTCGATACGGCGGTCATCGGCGAGCATAACACCTGTTTTTTCGTGGCCGGATAGGCCGAAGCGGATGAGTTTCATACTGGTAAAAGAACGGTCAAATTATCGAAGAAGGGTGAATCCGCCGTCGAGATCGTAGGCGGAACCGGTGATGAATGAGGCGTCGGGAGAGCACAGGAAAGCGGCTAGCGCGGCGACTTCTTCGGGCGTGCCCATGCGCCCGAGCGGCTGGGAGGCGGAGAGTTTGGTAAACATTTCCTCCTCGCGGCCAGGATAGTTTTTCGCGATGAAACCATCGACGAAGGGCGTGTGGACGCGGGCTGGGCAGATGCAGTTGCAGCGGATGCCCTTGTCCACGAAGTCGCGGGCGACGGATAGAGTCATGGTTAGCACCGCGCCCTTGGTCATGCTGTAGGCGAAACGGTCCGGGATACCGACCTTGGAGGCGATGGAGGCGAGATTGACAATGCTGCCGCCGCCGTTCCCAAGCATTTTACGGACGCCGAAGTGGAGGCAATGATAGACGCCGCGGACATTGACCTGATAGAGTCGGTCAAGATCTTCGGGGGTGGTTTCGAGCACGTTGCCGATGTGGGCGATGCCGGCGTTGTTGACGAGGATGTCGAGCCTTTCCAAGGCCGAGAATGTCTCGCTCATGGATGCCGTATCGGCGACGTCGGCAGCGATCACGGTGGCAGTGCCGCCATTCTCACGGATGAGCAGGGCGGTTTCCTCACCGGCATCGGCACGGAGTTCGAGGATGTGAACATGATTTCCTGATGCGGCGAGGCGTAAGGCGATGGCGCGGCCGATGCCTGAGCCGGCACCGGTGACCAAGGCGTGTGGAGTGGTGGCCATGAGTTGTATTTTCCCTTAGATTAAATCGCAGGATGCGCCGATTTCCTGCGGTGTCCGATAGACGCCAGCTTCGACGCGGACGGGGTTTGCGAAATGTCCGCGCAGGTGCGGGATGTGTTCCAGGAAGACGGCAGGCAAGTCGAGTCCGATGTGGTTGAAAAGCACGAGGTGTTGGTGGAGTTGGCCCATGTCGCCTACGTGCGGGACGACGGGAATGCCGAACTTTTTGCTCATGATGCTCACTGCTAGAAACTCGCTGACGCCTGCAACGCGGACGGCATCTACCTGGATGAACCCCGCACATTTTGCCTGGAGGTAGTTTTTGAAAACGATGCGGTTAGGGACGTGTTCGCCGAGCGCGAGTTTCATCGGTGCGATGGCATCCGCGAGGGTCTTGTGGCCGGTGACGTCGTCGGGATGGGTGGGTTCTTCGATCCAGAACGGGTTGATTTCCTTCAGCCGGGCGCAGATATCGAGGGCTTGCGGGAGCGTCCATTGCTGGTTGGCATCGACCATGATGCGGGCTTCGGGTCCGGCGACTTCGCGGACGATGCGGGCGCGGCGGAGGTCGCGTTCCGGGTCCTTGGAGCCGACCTTGAGTTTCATGGCGGTGAAGCCGGCGTCCATGGCTCGCTTGCAGTTTTCACGGACTTGCACATCGCTGTAGTTGAACCACCCGACGGAGGTATCGTAGCCGGGGTAGCCGCTGGTGAGGATGCCTTCACGACTGGCGCGGGTGGCGGTGGGATGGGTTAGAAGGACGAGAGCTTGTTCGTGAGTGAGCACGTCTTCCAGGTAGGAAAGATCGAGCGTGGCGGCTATTTGTTCGGGTGTGAGTTCCAGTAGCAGTTTCCACAGCGGCAGGCCGCGCGTTTTCGCCCAGAGGTCCCAGCAGGCGTTGGTGACGGAGGCGAGAGCGAGCTGCACGAGGCCTTTGTGCGGGCCGAGCCAGCGGAATTGTTGTTCATCGGCCATTTCCTTCTGGAGCGCGCCGAAGTTGGTCATGATTTCTTCGATGTCGCGGCCTTGCAGACGGGCTGCGTAGAATTCGGCGGCCTTGCAGACGAGGTCGTTGCCCTCGCCGAGGGTGAAGGCGAGTCCGGAGCCGGTATGGCCCATGTCATCGGTGAGGAGAGTGACGGCGTAGGAATAAATTGGGTCCTTGTGGATGGCGTCGCTGCCGTGGCCGGAGCCGATGGGATAGCGGGCATCGCGAGTGGAAATGCGGGTGATCATGGAGACTGGATAAGAATTTCGGAGATGGTCGGACCTTCTGATGCGTCGAGAATGTTGAGGCGGATGGCGCTGGTGGTGGTGGTCGCGAACGATGCCTTGAAATCCGCGCCGAGGGAGGTGCCGCTATGGAAAGTGGTCCATGAGGAGCCGTCTTTTTTCTGAAGCTCGAACTTCGTCACGCGGCCAGGGTAGGATTCCTTAATGTTAACTCCACTAAAGGCGGTTTCCTTCGCGAAGTCGATCTGCAGCCAGGCCTGTTGAGTGCCAGCCGGGGTGGCCCAGCGGGTTTCGGCGTCCTCATCGAGGACCATCTCGGCACTGTATTGCGATCCATAGACCGCCGAAGCGGAGGCCTTCGCGCCGGGGATGTTGGATTGCTTAAATGGCTGTGGAGCGATTTCCATCGAGTCGCTCGCGATGGTCAGCTCGATGATAGTGTCGATTTCGTCCCATGAGTTGTCAGGGATTTCCAGGGTGAGTAATTCATTGGCGGTGGAGGTTTTGATGGCTTGTCCGTTGAGCAGCTTTGCGGACTTGATGGCGACTGGCAGCGCGGAAACCGTGACGGGACCATCCACTTTTTTCAAAAGATGGAGATAGATTTTGTAGCCCTTGCGGGTGCTGACCTTTTGGGGCGAGGGCAACCATGGACCGCCGCGGGTGCCGTAAACGGACTGGCTGTTTTTGGCGAGCCAGGTGCCCATTTCCTTGAGGCGTTGGACTTGCCGGCCTTCGATCAAGCCGTCCGGTTGTGGCCCGACGTTGAAGAGCAGGTTGCCATCGCCGCCATTGGTGCGGATGAGGGTTTGGATGCACTGCTCGAGCGATTTCATTTTGTCGTCGGGCTTCCATGCCCATTGTTCGCAAATGGTCATGCAGGTTTCCCACGGACGGTTCATCTGGAAGCCGCCGATGTTTTGCTCAGGCGTGTCGTAGTCGCCGGAGTGGCCGGTGCGGTTGTTGATGATGATGTCCGGCTGGATGGCGCGGGCCATGTTGATGACGGCTGCACCGCGCTGGGCATCGAATTTCTGCGGCACGTCATACCAGAGGGTGAAGAGCGGGCCGTAGTTAGTGAGCAGTTCTTTGGTCTGTGCCTTGAGGTAATCGTTGTAGCGGTCGAGGTTGTGGGTGTCCCGCGGTGTATTTCCGCCGGGGCTGGTGAGTGGGAAATCCGGGTGATGCCAATCGCAGGTGGAGTAATAGGCACCGAAGGCGATGCCGCCTTTTTTGCAGGCGGCGGCGAGTTCCTTGACCACGTCCCGCTTGAAGGGGGTGTTCATGATGTTGTAGTCGGTTTCCTTGGTATTCCAGAGACAGAAGCCGTCGTGATGTTTGGTGGTGAGAACGATGTATTTCATGCCGGCGGCCTTGGCGACGGCGACCCATTCATCGGCATTGAATTTGGTGGGGTTGAATTGTTTGTAGAGGTTGTCGTATTCCTCGACCGGGATCTGCGCACCGCGGGACCAGCTGATTTCGGTGCCTTTGAGGCTGACCGGCCCCCAGTGGATAAACATGCCGAAGCGGGCGTCGCGCCAGTTTTTGATGGCTGCGGTTGATGCGGGAACGATGTCCTGCGCGAGGAGTGTGCCGGTGGCAAGCAGTGTGGTGAGTAGGAGAGATGGAATTTTCATGTCAGTAATTGGTTTGTTGGAAATTGGTTTGTTGGGAATTCAGCGGCGGTAGCCGATTTCAGCACCGCCTGAGACGTGCATGATGTGGCCGGTGATGAAGCGGGCTTTGGACGAGATCAGGAAGACGCATGCATCCGCGATGACGTCACCATCGGGGCAATATCCGAGCGGATGGATGTCATCGAGGTATTTGGAAATGCCGGCGGGGTCGGGTTGTTCGGAGGCCCAGGTGCGGAGCATGGGTGTCCAGGTGCCAGCGGGGCAGACGGCGTTCACGCGGATGCCTTCTTTTGCGTAATCGAGTGCCATGGATTTCGTCAGGGTGTTCATGCCGCCCTTGGTGGCGGTGTAGGCGGCGTGGATTTCCTGGCCGATGACGCCGACGAGGCTGGAGGTGTTGAGGATGCAGCCTTTCGATTGGCGGAGTGCAGCGATGCCGTGGCGGGTGGTGTGGAGGATGCTTTTCAAATTGATGCCAAATAGGGTATCCCACTCTTCATCGGTGGTTTCGTGGAGCGGCTTGCTAGGCGTGGCGATGCCAGCGTTGTTATGAATGGCGTCGAGCTTTCCGTAATGGGCGAGCACGCGGTGGATGGCTGATTTCACGTCGGAATCCTTTGAAACATCGCAAGCGAAACCAAGGTGTCCGGGCCCGAGTTCGGCAGCTGCTTGGGCGGATAGATCACCATTACGGGCGACGAGTGCGACCTTGGCTCCCTCGGCAGCATAGGCTTTCGCGCAGTCGAGACCGATGCCGGTGGAGCCGCCAGTGAGGAAGATGATCTGGCCTTGGAGAAACATTACGGAATCAGATATTTAAAATTTGAGACAACACATTCATTCGAGGTGATAGAGTTCCTTAGTGTCGGACCAGGTTTTACCGGCCTTGAGGGCGTCGGGGAGCGGGGATTGGCAGGGGGCGGTTTCCTTCCACCAGCGCTGAGTTTCGGGATCGTCTCCCATCTTCTTCATGTCAGCGGCGAAGTCCTTGCCGGTGTATTCCAGATAGGCGAAGAGGTAGGTTTTTCCGGCGATTTCGCGCTCGTAGATCGAGAAGTTGCGGATATTGCACGCTTTTAAATTGGCGTTGACGGAGGGCCATGGGTTGGCGTGGAGCTTGCGATAGTAATGCGCCTTTTGCGGCTTGAGGCCGGTGACCCAGGCGTGGCGTTGGACCTGGGTGGGGGCGCAACTTGCGGCGAGCGCGGCGAAGGTTAGGATGACGAGGGTTTTCATGGAGTTAGCGGAATAGGATGTAGAGCACGACCATCGAGGTGATGACAATGCTGGCGAGGATTTTGTAGTTGAGAATGCCCGGCCAGCCGGGGGCTTTGAGGGCGTCGAGCGGATGTGGCCAGTAGAGAGCCTGCGGGTCTTCGCCTGCGAGTTTCGGCTGAACCTTGGTGAAGGTGATCTGGAGCACGAGGCAGGCGGCGAACATATAGAATGCCATCATCATGAACGGGGTGGTGATGAAGAAAGCGGGGACCCAAGCGAAGGCATTCGGGAACCCTTCATTGAGGGCCTTGAGCGCGTAGATTCCCACCCCCAGCACGGAGCCGAGCCACATTGTCCATTTCGCGCCGCGGGCGGAGGCGGCGGGCCAGAAGACGCCTAGCAGGAAAACGCAGGTGATGGGCGGTGCCATGTGTGCGATGATTTCGTTAAGCGCGTTGAAGATGCTGGCCTTGCGGTCGAGCAGCGGGACGAGGGCGATGCCGAATACGATGGACGAGATGGTGGCGATGCGGCCGACGCGGACGAGTTGCTTGTCACTGGTGCCCGGGCGGAAACGTTTGACGATGTCGTAACTGACCATGGTGGCGATCGAGTTCGAGGCGCTGGATAGATTTCCCATCAGTGCGGCCATCAGCGCTGCGGCGAGAAGGCCGAGCACGCCGACAGGCAGCAGATTTTTGATCATGACGGCATAAACCTCCTTCGATTTATACGGGCGGATGCCGAGGGGGGCTGGGATGGTTTCGCCCGCGTCAGTATTCACGATTTTCACCGGCACGTTGGGGCCGATGATGAGTGAGGAGTCCTTGCTTTTGGGAGTGATGGGAAGGGTGGATAGATCGAGAGTCTCGCCTTCTTTCAGGCGGATGGGCTCGATCTTCGAGCCGCCGAAGTCACCTGTGACGGAGATGATTTTTTCCTTATCGAGCGTCTGGATGAGGCGGACTTGGGTGACACCTTCCAGGTTTCCTTGTTTGACGGCAGTGTAGAGCATCAGGCCGGGGACGATGAAGATGAAGACGGGGAGGATTTTGATGAGACCGCAGAAGATGGAGCCAACGCGGGCATCGTTTTCTGATTTCGCGCCAAGCACGCGTTGGACGATGGTTTGGTCCGCGCACCAATACCAGATGCCGAGCACGGGGTAGCCTAGCAGGATGGAATACCAAGGCATGCCGCTGTCGTCGCCATGGGGACGGAGCATGCTCATGAGCTTGCCATCGGTGATGCCCTTGGCGGCGGCGTTGGCGGTGTCGAGTGTGGTGGTCATACCTTCCCAGCCGCCGGTTTTTTGCCAAGCGAACCAAGTGATGACGAACGCTCCGACGAGCAGAACGATGGTCTGGATCGTCTCGGTGATGGCCACCGCAGCGAGTCCACCGACTACGGTGTAAATGCCGGTGAGCGCGCACATCAGGAGGATGCAGGTCCATTTCTCGATGCCGAAAATGTCGTGCAGGATCAGCCATCCAGTGGCGAGTGGGAAGGCGATGTGGAAGATGATCGCGGCGACGATGGACACGACTGCAAGCAGATCCCGGCACTCGCGGCAGTAGCGTTTTTCGAGGAAATCCGGTAGCGTGGCGACCTTGGATTTCAGATAGAAGGGGGCGAAAAAGAAGCCGAGCAGGATCAGGGTGAAGGCGGCCATCCACTCGAAGTTACCGTTGAGCAGACCGGTATCGTAGCCGGACTGGGCGAGGGAGACGAGGTGGACGCAGGAAATGTTCGTGGCGAAGAGGGCGAGGCCGATGACCGGCCACTTGAGCGTATGTGCAGCCATGAAATAATCGCCAGCTACGGACTCGCCATTTTGCTTGCCTTTCTTCTTGGCATTCATGCCTGCCCAACAACCGAGTCCAACGACACCGGCGAGGTAAACGATCACGATGGCCCAATCGATTAAACTAATTTGCATGCACAAAAGTTATTGAGTTTCGTATGAACAACCCTAGGTGGATAGAATTCAATCTAACGCGTTCACACCGCTACGTTGCGAAATTGCCATCGCTGGGTCTTGCAATATTCTACGGCGAAGGATATTGAACATCTCGTGAAGGCAACCACTCCATCGCCAATTTATCGAAATGGGGCGGATCGCTTTGAAATTGACGATTGTGAAGCGCAATTTAAAGCGCTGCGTGAAGGTAAGATTGAACTGCACGCGCTTTCAAAGGGGCATTATCCCGGAAAACGAATGGATTTAAACGTGCTGCCAGGCCTGACCAACATCGGTTTCTGGAACTGCCGGGGTGCCCAGGACTGGGGATTGGACGCTCATCGGAACGAAGGACTGGAGATCGTGTTTCTCGAAACCGGAGGAATGGGCTTCGAGGTGGACGGAAAAGTCCACTCGTTGCAGGCAGGCAATCTGACCATCACACGGCCATGGCAGCTTCATAAGCTGGGCGATCCGAACATCGGGCGGGGTCGCTTGTGTTGGTTGATCCTCGATGTGGGCGTGAGAAGGCCGAATCAAGAGTGGAGCTGGCCTTCTTGGGTGGTCTTGGCTCCGAAGGATCTCGCGGAATTGACACGGAAGCTGAGGCGTGGCGAGCAATCGGTCTGGGTGGCGAACCCACGGATGCGGCAGGTGTTTCGGGATCTTGCAGACTGCGTCCAGCACTGGAACGAACCGCGCGCCGGTTCGCGGCTCGTCGTCGCGGTGAACTGCTTGCTGGTGGAGTTGCTCGACGTGCTTGCGGAGCAACAGCATGAAGAATCTCCATCACTGGTCACGCGGCGGCGGACGGTGGAGCTATTTCTGAACGACCTCGTTGAAAATCCCATGAGCTGTGCAGAGCCTTGGACGCTAGGGGGAATGGCGGCGCAGTGTGGAATGGGAATCACCGCAATGGCGAAATACTGCAAGGAACTCGTTAACATCGGCCCTATGGCGTTCTTGAACCAGTGCCGGATCGACCATGCAGCGCTGGCTCTCCGCGAAACACCGGGCATTTCCGTGACTCAAATCGCGATGCAAGTTGGATTTAATTCCAGCCAATACTTCGCCACCCTATTTCGCAAACGTCACCAGATGACGCCAGTGCAATACCGTGTGGGGAAGGTGGGCGGCAAGCGGTTGCTGGCAGAATCAGCGTGAACCAACCGAATACTTTTAGAAACTTGATCCCAAATTATACCGCTGCTAGGGAGCAACGCACTGAAGCAAACGGTGCACTAAACTCCATTCTAGTGTCTGCTCCGGTATTCGCTTGGGGAATGGCCATGCTGTTTGCGAAAGACATTGGAAAAATATTGGCTCGACTGGAACCCACAGCGGAATGCGATCTCCGTAATGCTCAGTTCCGGATGGTGCGTCAGGAACCGGGTGGCGGCCTCCATGCGGGTTCGTGTTAGATACTCCACCGGAGCTGCATTACTGAGCTTTTTGCAGTAGGAAGAAAAATGCGTCCTTCCAAGCCCGCAGTGTGCCGCCATCGAGTCCAAGGTCCATGGCTCATCGCAGCGGTGGCTTAGGTTTTCCAGAAACAAGCGCACCGTCCGCTCGCTGCTCGACAGGGATTGGTCCAGAAGGGGATTTCTGGACACCAACATCTCCGCCAGCAGGAGGATGAGTTCATTGATGAGAATCTTCAGCTTGGCATTGTTGGTATCCCAGTAGCCAACCATGCAGACCTCCTTCATGTCACGCCGCGGCAACCGCTCGCCGGGATAGCTTCCGCGTCCCAGCGCAGCCAGGCACACGTCTCCCTGCTTGGCCGCCACCTTGAGCGGTTGGCATGTATCGGCGTGGAAAAGCTCGCGGTTGCAGCGGAAGGTGGTGCGCTTGTTCATCGGGCTCCAAAGTGTAATATTTACCAGCGGGCAATTTTGCAAGTATCTTGTCTTCAAGAGTGCTACTGCTTTTCGATTCATGAACCGCCACTCTCGCGCACTCTTTGGTTTTGCTGCCTTGTTTGGCCTTGCTGCCGGCAATGCGCTGGGGGCGGATGCCGAGGGCCCCGTGCTTAAATGGCTCAAGACCGATACCAGCCTAGCCTTGTGCAATGGTGATAAAACCATTTGGCGGCTCGTCTTCGATGCGAAGCAGCCCAAATCCTATTTTCACCCGCTCGCCACCGTGGATGGGCAAGTTTTAACAGGATTTGAACCTGCCGATCACCCGTGGCATCGCGGCCTTTGGTGGTCATGGAAATTCATCAATGGCCTGAACTATTGGGAGGAGGATCCGACAACCCATGCGAGCGAGGGCGTGAATGAACTGACTCGCGCCACCGTCGAGCCGGGCAGTGACTTCACCGCACGCGCCGAGCTGCGCTTCAACTATCACCCGCCAGGCCAACCCGCCGTCATGACAGAGCAGCGCCACCTGTCGATCGGGCGGCCGAATGCCGCAGGGCAATATGCCATCGACTGGATAAGCGAATTTACTGCTGGAGATGCGCCGGTGAAGCTTGACCGCACCCTGCCGCCTAATCAGCCCGGCGGTGTTTCGTATGGCGGCTATGCGGGCCTGTCGCTCCGTTTTCCGCCGGGTCTGACGGGCTGGAGTTTCCGCACCAGCGAAGGCGCAACCCGCGGTGCCACTGGCAATGGAAAATCCGCGCGTTGGGTCGATCTGTCAGGAGCCTCGGCAGGGATCACCGTGTTCGATCATCCCGGCAACATCCGCCAGCCCTCGCCGTGGTATCTGTTTGAAAGCCCGCAGTTGCTCTTCTATAGTCCGGCCGTTTTGTTCAATGAACCTCTTGAGCTTGCCGCCCGGCAAACCGTGAAATTCACCTACCGCGTCGTGGTTCATTCCAATCCGATGACCGCAGAGCAAATCGAAAATGATTGGCGTCTTTTCGCAGTCCCGGCAAAGCGCTGATTCAGTTCCATCACTCTTACCCACCACCACACATCCCCATGAAAATCGGCTGCTTTGCCCTAATCCAACCGTTTTCGCCCATGCGGCGGCAATTCGAACTCATCCGCGAACTCGGCTTCGACTATGCGGATCTCACTGACAACCACGACGGTGCCACCCTTGGCACCGAATACGGTTTTTCCGCTTCATTCAGCCTGGATTCCCACCCGGCGACCATTCTCGACATGGTCAACGAATTCAACCTCACGCTCACCAGCGTTTGCGCCCACGCCAACCTGCTGGATCCGACATCACCGGATCGCTACGGCACGGCGGAAATCATCAAGGCCATCAAGCTGGCCCACTTTCTGGGAGTCAAACAGGTCATCACCACCGAGGGCGATCCGAAGACGGACTTCGGCCATCAGCTCACCGACGATCAGCGCCTTTTCTCCATCTGCGAGAAGCTTCACGAACCGATCCGCTGGGCGAAGACCTTCGGTGTCGAATTGTTGCTAGAGCCGCACGGAATTCTCACCGACACCGTGGACGGCATGTCGCGCATCCTCGACGCCCTCGGCCATGAGGAAACGGTCGGCATCAATCTCGACACCGGCAACTCCTGGCTTGGCGGTGGTGATCCGCTGGAATTTGTAAAAACCTTCGGCCCGCGCATCAAACACGTGCATTGGAAGGACATGCCGGAGGAATGGCTGCCAAAACGCGGCACCCAGTTCGGCTGCGGCATGGGCCTTATTCCGTTAGGAGCCGGTGTCGTCGGCATCGAGGCCATCGTTAAGGAACTTCTCTCCCAAGGCTTCGACGGCCCCACCACGCTGGAGATCGCCGGCGAGGAAGCCGTCAAAGTTTCCGCCGAACGCCTCCGCCACTGGGCGAATGCCTAATTCCAATCACTCGCAAGCCCAGAGGCGTGCCTTCCTCGACCGGTGAGTGTTGAAATATCCGTTCCATGCACCGGGCGCATCAACTGGGTCGATGATCGCCCCAGTTGTTGCGGGGGAAAATCTGGACGATTCGCTGGTCCGTGTTGAAGTCTGCAAAGTCAGCTTGAAGCAACTCTTCGCTTGGCCCTTTTCAAATGACTGAGATGATGCCCTATAGTAAAAAATGAACGCTGGACAAAAGCCATTTTTAAGGAAAAATTAATATCTTCCCTTTATTACGTTGCCAAGAACCCACTAAGGCATGCTGACCTAAATCGGGCGGCAAAACAACAAGAGCCACACCCCATATGAAAAAAAGAAATCTACTATTAATTCCGGCCATTGCCACGCTCGGCAGCTCCCTTTGCTCGGCAGCTGTTTATAACGTGAAGTATCTCGGGGGCTTAGACCCAATACCAACATCCAGTCTTCAGGGGGTCATCGGCAGCACCGGCGAAAGCTGGAATCAAGCAACCGGCTCGTTTACCGATCTGGTAGATTCCGCGGGCAACTCTTCCACGATCGATATCTCAGGACTCAGCGGTGGTCAAAATGAAGGTCCATTCAATACAATCTTCTACGGAAACAGCAATCAATTTGGCAAAGGAGATAATCAAACCATCGCGATCTCAGGTCTTACTATTGGTGGAGTTTACGACATCTACATCTATGCCCTGAGTCACAATACCGGCAGTTGGGGGAACTTTGCCGACACCGAAAGGGCGGCAGGCGCATTCACCACCACCAATACCTCAGGCAACGGCACGAGTCAGTCTTTGGACAACGGGATCACCGGCACCGATGCGGACCCATTTACCGCTGGCTCCAACTACGTGGTTTTCCAGTCAATCGTCGCCGACGGCTCAGGGAACATCTCGATCGTAGCGAATGCTTATGACGGGTTAGATGGAATAGCTAATGGAGCAGACGGCGATACGCGGCTGCACGTCAACGGCTTGCAAATCGTTTCGGTTCCCGAGACTTCCTCAGCAGCCCTTCTCGGCCTTGGTGCATTTGCTCTGATTCTTCGCCGTCGCAAGTAATCAAGCTTTACAGCTCAGCATGAGCCTTTTCAAACGACTGAGATAGTGCC
>JANMJQ010000136.1:0-20355 GCA_031371445.1 Akkermansiaceae bacterium | reverse complement strand
TGGAACCGCCTGCATTTGCAAATCATCTTCTATGGCCGCCAGTATTGCAGCGCGCGCGGCTGTGATGGCAAACGCTGCCTATTGTGCAACGAGATGTTTGGAACAATCTAACAAATGAAAACATGGGCGCGCGGACAACGCTGGGTGAGTGACGGTGAGCCGGAACTGGGCCTGGGGATCGTCACGGGCAGCGGTGATGGGAGGGTGGATATCGAGTTCCCCGCGGCGGGCGAGAAGCGTTGCTATGCGATTGGCACCGCGCCATTGCGGCGGGTGAACTTTCTAACAGGTGACCGCGTGCAACTCCGTTCGGGTGCGGAGGTGACGATCGACGGGGTTCATGAAAAAGGCGCACTGCGGATCTATGATGCGGGTGGTGAAAGCATCCCCGAAAGTGAACTCGCGGACAGCATCAGCTTCAGCAAACCCGAGGACCGCTTGTTCGGCGGCATGCTGGATGATCCGGCTGACTTCGACCTCCGCGCGGAAGCGCTGCAATGGCGTGCCGCAATGCGTCGCTCGCCCTTGCGCGGCTTGGAAGGCGCGCGGATGGATTTGATTCCGCACCAGCTTTTCATCGCCAACGAAGTGTCGAACCGCCTGCAGCCGCGGGTATTGCTGGCTGACGAGGTGGGCTTGGGGAAAACGATTGAAGCATGTTTGATCCTGCATCGCCTGCTTCTAACAGGTCGGGCCTCCCGCGTGCTGCTTCTGGTGCCGCAGGCGCTCGTCCATCAATGGTTCGTCGAGTTGTTGCGGCGGTTCCAATTGTCCTTTGCCATTTTCGATGAAGCGCGCTGCGAAGCCATCGAATCCGGCGAGCCTGAGGCAAACCCGTTTCTCGACAGCCAACTGGTGCTGGCCGCCATCGATTTCCTTGCAGCGGACGAGAGGCGTTCGCAGCAGATATTGGCTGCGGGCTGGGACGTGCTGGTCGTCGATGAAGCGCACCACCTTGAATGGTCCGCCGAACAAGCCGGACCGTCGTATCAAATGGTTGCAGGGCTGGCGGCGGCCATCGAGAGCGTGCTGCTTCTAACAGCAACGCCACGGCAACTGGGGCCCGACGGACATTTTGCCCGGTTGCGATTGCTGGATCCTTCGCGCTATGACGACATTGAAAATTACAAGAAACAAACCGAACACTACGTCGAAGTCGCCGATGCCATTGAAGCACTGACATCGACAAAATCACCGCCACGCGCATTGGAACAACTCATCGCCGGAAGACACCGGATGGAAAAGCTGGCCGCGGCGATGGAGGAAGGGAAATCCGGTGCACGCGAATCCTTGATTGCGGGTTTGTTGGATGGTTTCGGCGTGGGGCGCGTGATGTTCCGCAACACCCGGCGCAAGCTCGGAGGCTTTCCGGAACGGCAGCCTGTGATCGTCGCCGTGAGCGATAAACTCCAATGGCTGCACGAGCTGTTAGAAAATCTTGAAAACGAGAAGGTGCTGGTGATCGGCAAGACCCGTGAATTGGCGGAAGAAATATCGGATTTTCTAACAGCCAATACCACCGTGAAGGCGGCACTGTTCCATGAAGACCTGTCGTTGCTGCAACGCGACCGGAACGCCGCTTATTTCGCCGACGAAGACGGCGCGCGGGTGCTGCTGTGTTCCGAAATCGGCAGCGAGGGGCGCAATTTCCAATTTGCCCGGCATCTCGTGTTGTTCGATTTACCGGACGATGTGGATCTGTTGGAACAACGCATCGGACGACTCGATCGGATCGGCCAACGCGGAACGATTCGGATTCATGCGCCTTACATCGCGGGAACTGAAGAAGAGGTTCGTGTCCGCTGGCTCGACGACGGCCTCGATGCCTTTCGCGCGAGTCCGCCGGGGGCTGCGGAAATCCAGCGGGAACTGGTGTGGGATCTCGATGAAGCGATGGACGATCCGTCGCATCTTCCGGCGCTGATCGTGAAAACCATCGAACTCCGCCAGCGCATCGCCGAACGACTCGCACGCGGCGAGGAACGGTTGTTGGAGCGGACTTCGCATAGACCCGAAAAATCCGCGGAATTGGTGAATGCTATCCGCGCGCTGGATCAGGACAATGGCTTCGAGGAGTTCCTGATCCGGATGTTCGATTTCTCCGGCCTGCACATCGAGGAACTGGGCGGCCGCCGGTATTTCCTGCATCCCAGCGGATTGAAATCGGACGCGTTTCCCGCGCTGCCCAACGATGGCATGACCGTGACGCTCGATCGCAAGCGTGCGCTCGAACGCGAACAGGAAGCATTTCTAACAGCCGACCATCCGATGGTCCGTGGCGCGCTCGATTTCATGCTCGGATCAGAATCTGGAAATGCGTCGTTCGGAGTCTGGGACAGTGCCGGCGAAAAAACCATTTTGCTGGAAGCCATCGTTGTCATCGAATGCGTCGCACCCGCCCACCTGCATGTGGACCGTTTCCTTCCGCAAACACCGCTGCGCATCCTCGTCGATCACCGCGGGAACGATCAAACCGACGCACCTGCATTTTCAAACCCACTGCTCCGAAAAGGCGAACCCGCGGCCTTAGCGCGCAACCCCGCGGTCCGTGGAAAGATTCTGCCTGCCATGTTGGAACGCGTCCGCGAAATCGAATCTGTTAGAAAGCGCGGCATCATCGAATCCGCCATGACATCCATGCGCGGCGAAATGTCCGCGGAAATCGCCAGGCTGCGCGATCTCGCCGAAGTGAACGATCACATCAAGCCGGAGGAAATCGTAGCGTTGGAAGAACGCGAGAACGAACTCGCCGATGCCATCAACAACGCCCGCATGCGGCTCGATGCTGTGCGTTTGATTTGGAAGGCTCCGATCGGCTGAATTCATTTTCGCACCGGTCAAAGCACTGACAACCAGCGCTATTTTGCAGGCGGCGCTTCTTTCGGAACGAGTGCGGGAAACTTAATCAAGGTCGCGGCGCGGAGGGCTTCCAGGGGTTTGGTTTCGGCTTCGGTCCAGCCAAGCTGGGTAATGGTTTCCGCTTTCGCCATGCCCGGGTTGGTTTCGACAAGGGTTTTGTAGTAACCCATCGCTTCGTCTTTTTGATCGAGCAGCCATGACGAAAGCGCGAGGCCGGCGAGAAGCCTGGCGTCCACATCCTCGCCGGGTTTGACCAGCGAGCGGGCTTTCAGGAATGCGGCATGGGCTTCCGCGTTCCGGGCCAAGGTCAGCAGCGCCCAGCCCTCCCTTCTGCGAATAACCGGGTCAGCGGGATATTTTGCGGTGGCCGCGGCGAACCAGTCTTTGGAGAGATCGGCACGGTTTTTCGTGGCAGCGAAATACCCGGCATTTCCGAAATCGTCGGCAGTGGCTGCGGATGAGGCCAGAATCCGCGCGTGGTTTGCAAGGCTTTCGTCGGTCTTGCCGAGTTTGTCGTATGCCCAGGCCTTGATCCGGAATGCACCCAGGTTTTCACTTTCGAGCTTGAGCCACCGATCAGCGGTCTGGAGCGCGGTCGCGGGATCATCGAGGGTTCGCAAATAGCTGCTGGCTTTGGCGAGAAACGCCGCTTCACCGGGGAGGCGGGCGATCCCGTAATGGATTAAAAACGCCTTGCGGGATGCGACCGGCTCAATGAAAGCGAGGGCGAATGGCATCATCGGGTGGAACGGACACTGGGCTTGGGCTTCCTGGACGATTTGTGACCGGTTTTTGGCATCAGGATGGGCAAAGAGCCAATCGATGTCGCCGCCAACTTTTTCGACAACCGTAATGGTAGATGCAGGCGACAGCGTGAGCGTGGCCGGACTTTCGAAAACCCATTGAATGAGACGGCCTTCAGGCGTGTGTTCATCCGCGTTTGCCAGCAGCGATTCCTTTAACTTCAGGCGTTCGTCCGGCACGATGTCGACGATTTGTCCGTCTTCGGAAATCCCGCTGCCACCCGCTGCGGTGAGAAGATCGGGCAGGTAGCTGGCGGCCAAGTCGGCGCCGATGTCCCAGATCCTTGCGGTGCCGTCTTCGCTGGCGGTGATGACGCGGGAGCCCTCCGGACTGAACTCGGCGGTGCTGACAACTGCCTGGTGGCGCAGCGGCTCGCCGATGGGTTTCCCGGTCACGGCGTCCCAGATCCTCGCGGCATGGTCCCGGCTCGCGGTCACGACGCGCGAACCGTCCGGACTGAACGCGGCGCCTATCACGTCGCCCTGATGGCGGAGCGGCGCGCCGATGGTCTTGCCGCTGGCAACGTCCCAAATCGTTGCTGAGACCCAGCTCGCGGTGACAATTCGCGAACCATCCGGGCTGAACACCGCACGTTCGACGTCACGCTCGTGGTGAAGCGGCTCGCCGATGGCTTTGCCGGTGGCTGCGTCCCAAATCGTTGCCAAACCGAAAGTCCCGGTGAGGACGCGCAAACCGTCCGGGCTGAACACCGCGCTGTTGACCTTGCCCTCGTGGCGGAGTTCGGCGATGAGCTTGCCACTCGCAGAGTCCCAGATTTTTGCGGTATGGTCCTCGCTGGCGGTGACGATGCGGGAACCGTCCGGACTGAACACAGCGCTTACGACGGTTTCCTGGTGGCTGAGCGGCGCGCCGATCGGTTTGCCGGTTACCGCGTCCCAGATCCTCGCGCTTTTATCCCAACTCGCGGTGACAATCCGCGAACCGTCCGGGCTGAACACCGCGCTATTGACAAAAGACTTATGGCGAAGCGGCTCGCCGATGGGCTTGCCGCTTGCGACGTCCCAGATCCTGGCGGTGCTGTCCCAACTCGCGGTGACCACCCGCGAACCGTCCGGGCTGAACGCCGCGGTATTGAGCATGAGCGGTTGGGCCAGCGGTTCACCGACGGGCTTGCCGGTGAGCGGGTCCCAGATCCTTGCGGTGCTGTCGTGACTGGCAGTAACAACACGTGAGCCATCCCTGCTGAACACCGCGCTTGCGACGGCTTCCTCGTGGCGAAGCGACTCGGCGGGGAGCTGGCCGCGCACGGCATACCAGATTCTCGCGCTGTGGTCCCAACTCGCGGTGGCAACCCGGGAACTGTCCGGGCTGAACACCACAGCGATGACGCTTGACTCGTGGTGGAGCGGTTCTCCGATGGGTTTCGCAGTTGCGGCATCCCAAATCCTTGCGCTGCGGTCCCAGCTGGCGGTGGCAATGCGCAATCCGTCCGGGCTGAAGGCCGCGCTGCTGACAGTATCCGCGTGGCGAAGCGGCTCACCCACGGACTTGCCGGTTCCCGCATCCCAGACCTTGGCGCTGTGGTCCCAACTCGCGGTGACAACCTGCGAACCGTCCGGACTGAACGCCGCACTGTTGACGAAACCCTCGTGGCGGAGTGTCTCCCCGATGGGTGCTCCGGTCCCAGCATCCCAGATCCTGGCGGTGTTGTCCCAGCCCGCGGTGACAATCCGCGAACCGTCCGGGCTGAAATCCACGCTGTTAATGTGGCCTTCGTGGCGGAGCGGCTCGCCGATGGGTGCTCCAGTTGCAACATCCCAGATCCTGGCGACGTAATCCTCGCTCGCGGTGACGATCCGCCGGCCGTCGGGGCTGAACACCGCGGTGCTCACGTGCTCCGGATGAGGGAGCGGTTCGCCGACGGGCTGCCCCGTTTTTGCGTCCCAAATCCTGGCGGTTTTGTCCCAGCTTGCGGTAACAACGCGCGAGCCATCCGGGCTGAACGCAGCGCTATGGACAACATCCATGTGGCGGAGCGGCTCACCGATGGGCTTGCCGCTGGTGGCGTCCCAAATCCTCGCGGTTTTATCCTTGCTGGCGGTGACGATCCGCGAGCCATCCGGACTGAATACCGCGCTGAAGACAACGTCTTCGTGGAGGAGCGGCCCGCCGATGGGCTTGCCACTGACGGCATCCCAGATCCTCGCAGTTTTATCCCAGCTACCGGTGACGACACGCAAGCCGTCCGGACTGAACGCCACCGAGTTGACCTCCTTCTCATGGCGTAGCGGCGGGCAGGGGGGTGGCGGGGCGACAAGTCCCAGTCGAAGCAGACGGTTGTGGGCATCTTCACGGGCCAGCCGGTTGTCCTTGTCGTAGCGGAGTGCCTCCGCAAGGTACGCGAAGCCGGTCCGGGGGTCGTTCCTGCTGTCGAAGGCCTCGCGGGCACTGCCGTGGGCTTTCCGGGATGCTTCGCGGAGCTGCTCCTGGGCCGCGGATTTGGCTGCCTCGGCGTTCAAGGCGGCGATGCCGGCCGCTCTCTCCGCTTTTTGGGCGGCCCGGGTTTTGATGAGCCCCGTCACCGCCCCTGCAATGGCCAGACAGGTCAGCACGGTAAAAACCGCCATCAATCCCCGCAGCTTGTTCCTCGCCTTGCGGGCCGCCAGCTCCTTTCGCTCCGCTTCCGCCACGCGTTCGTGCTCAAGGCGTTCGTCGCGGGATTTCACGACCAAAGGCGCGAGGACGTCGTGGGTGATTTCCAGCCAAATCAGCCCACCGCGCTCCTCCGGGCTGATGAGACGGCGCTTGACGAGATGATCCAGTTCACCTGCGGAATCCGGAACCCCGGCGCGGGTCAGGACGGCGATGGCATCCTCCATGGCAACCGGGCTCCGGTGTCCGCCCTCGGTAATCATCCGGTCCTCGACGAAATGGCGCAACGCGGCGGGATGATTTTCAAATCCCTGCTCGTAAAAGGTCTGGAGGATATCCGCGCTCTGGGTTTCGACAAGTTGCCCGGTGATGGCGGAAAGCCCGTCGCGGAGGCGCAGGCGGTTGAGCTCGTCGCACACCAGGCTGAGCAACGGCGGCACGGCTGCGATTTCGGCCAGTGGGGTATCGGCTGCCCGTTTGGCGACAAAGCGGATGATCCGCGCTCCCACCTCGTCATCGACCAGGTGGCGGCCTTCGAGATGGCCGGGCTTCACGACGGCCTCAAGCGCCTGCGGACCGCTGAGCAGATCGAGCGCCATCCGGTTGCGCATCAATGAAGGCAGAAGTTTTTTCCACTGCTCGAGATGGGAGAGGAAATCCTCGCGCAAGGTCAGCACCAATCGGAACGGCGAGGCCGCGAGATCGTAGTCGCGGACGAGCTTGCGGTCAGCCTGGAAGCGCTGCCGGAGTTCAGCCGGGGCGCGGTTTTCGGTCACATCGGCGATCTGCGTGAAAAACTCGCGAACCTCCGCAAGCCTTTCGCTGCGCTGGCCGAGGGTGAAGATTTCCTCGAACTGATCGAACACCAGCACCGGCGGCCGGCTTTCCAGATCGGCGGGACGATGGGCCAAATGATGCAGCCATTCCCAGAGCGTGGCGGGCGGCGCGAGGTCGGGTGCGCCGAGACCGTGGGCGGCGAGGGTTTCGAAAACCTGCGCGACAAGCGGCGGTGCCGAAGCCTCATACCGCAGCCGGATCAGGACAGGCCGGAAATTTTCAACCCGCAATTTGGGAATGAGGCCGGCCCCGAGCAGCGAGGACTTGCCGAGGCCTGATTGACCGTAGAGCACGGTCAGCGGTTGCTCGCGGACGCGGACGTAAATTTCCGAAATCTCGGCATCGCGGCCGAAGAAAAACCGTTGCGTTGCTTCCGTGAATGACGACAACCCGAGCCACGGATGATCCGCATCCACCACGAGGGCGGGATTGAACAACGGAGTTGGAACGGCGTCGGACATGGCAATCAACCGCGCGGACGCCCGGAGCTCCGGTAGGTTTCAATGAGCTGGCGGATGTAGCGGACGAAGTCGCCGGTCGCCACGCCATTGGGCAGCGAGTGATAGTGGATTTGGGAAAAGGTGGCGGGCTCGGAAACCGGTTTCCAGCCTTCGCGCATTTCCGGCAGGATGGCGATCGGGAGATAATAGATGAACCCGTCGACATGACGCGAAGCCGCCCAATCGCGCTCCTTGTGCACGTATCGGCTGCGCCCGGTGTCCACCTCGGTTGCAGCGGAAATCAGGGAAAGGAAAAAGCTCGAGTGGACGCGGACCGCGGCTTCGAGCGTGGTGGCGAAGTTCTCCCCGGCCTGCAGGCGGCCCTTGTCCAGCCAGATCGGGATCCCGGCAGCATGAAGCGCGCGGCCAAGGCAGATGGCGGCCTCGCGGTCATCGCTCGCATAACTGATAAAGATCGAGTCCTTCGGCATTTCGGCGGGGAGCTTGGAAAGGAAATCGTCGTCATTCACCGATTGCCCATAAGTCTCGTGCCAGCGGCGGGAAAGCTCGCTGACGAACAGTGTGGGATCGCCATCGATCACGCGGGTGGCGTGAATGAGTTTGTCGAAGAAAAACACGAGCGGAGCTCCCATGTTCGCGCCACGGTCGGCGAGGTATTCACCGGCGGCGCTGTCAGCCCGGTCCGAGAGACGCATCTGGCGGGCAACGCGGAGGAAAAACCGGACGATCCAATCCGAGGCGGGCGAGCCGAGCAAAAGGAGCTGCCGCTTTTTCAACATGCGGAACAGGCGCTCCATCGTGTCCTGGTGCTCGATGAGGCCGCAGATGAATTCCATGTAGTCTTCCTCCCAAACGGCGAAGTCCGGGTAGCTGTTGAAGTCGCCGAGGATGTGATAGAGCATCGTCCCGGTGAGCGGCTCGGGAATATCGACCGGCTGGCTCGGATGATACGCAAGCAGATCGGTGGCGGGATTATAATTGCTCCGCACGATTTTCAGCGCGTCGGAGAGTTGGTGATCGAAAACACTCGCGACGAGGAAATTGAAATCCGTGATCCGGGCGAGCGCGAGCAAGGCCTCGCAGGGTGGCGCATGCAGGCTGTCGATCAATTGCCGCAACTCGTCATAGATGTCCTTGCGGGAGCCGCCGCCAAGCAGGTAGCTGCAGGCCGTTTCATTGACGGTCTGGAAACGTTCCGGCTGATCGAGCCCTAATTTCTCGGCCAACTGCGGAGCGAGAACCCGGTGCAGCGGAACCTGCTGGCCGGTGACCGGATCCGGGATGGACACCAGTTCCGGGCCGATGACCGGGATGACTTGGCCCGCGTGGATGTCGCGGATGAGATTCCGCCAATCGCGCTCGCTCAGGGAGGTTTCGCTCATCGGGAATCGGAGATGTCACGCAACAGGAAGGGCCGGGAGACGCCCTATGCGATGATGTGACAGGATTCATTTCCATGAGAAAGCTTCCAGCAAATTCCGGCGGGACACGCGCCCGCGTTGATTTGATCAAGGGGGCAGCCAGGGAAATGCGTGCTGCTATTTCTTGTTGAACAGCCGCTCGAATTGGAACGGCAGCACCAGACAGACCCCAAGAAGGATCAGATTGAACCTCTCCCAAGGAATCGGCACGCCTTTGACCAGGCTGGCGGTGAACTCGCCCAGAACAATCGCCCCCATCCCACAGACCGCAGCCACGCCGCAAACGGCCTTGGGGATGGTCACATGCTCCTTGTTCTGGGTCAGGATCGTCGGATCAAAGCCATAAATCGAGGCTCCAAGAGCCGGCAGCAGTACAATCACCCCGACAAAGACACGCAAGTTCAAGATATCAAAGATGCCTGTGTAAGTCCTCAGCAGAAACCAGCTCAGCGCCGTCGCCACCACCCCTGCTCCACCAAAACCCAGTATGCGCGCCCAGTTTGTCATGGAGATAATAGATTTGAGTGGATGTGTCAGAGGACGATTCCTCCTCCTATTGAAGTCCAGCCTAGAGGAAGCGGTAAGGCTTCGCAAGATCGGACCGAACCGAAAAAGAAGCCCGTTTGACCCAGGGAATACAAATTTCCTTGGCGCGGTACGGAGCAGGAGTAGCTTGTTTCCTCAAAGGGTTATCCCTGAATCCTCCGCTTTCCAAACCCCGCTCCCACTCTCCATGAGCAAGAACATTCTATTGACGACGTGGCTCCTGGCCGGGCCTTTGACCGCATCGGCCGCGATGCCGCTGACCGAAAGCGTCTTCACCGAAATCGTTCAGGAGGCAAAGGTCGTCACCGAGACCGACAAGACTGGCAAACCCGCCAAAACGAACGAGATTTTCCGGATCCCTGACTTGGTGCGGACGGGTCAAGCTTCGCGCGTCGAACTGACTGCCAAGGATCAAACCATCACCCGCATCGGCGCCAACACCACTTTCACCTTCGCAGAGGGCGGACGGGACGTGATTTTGAAAAAAGGCAGCGTGTTGTTTCACTCTCCAGCCGGTGCGGGCGGTGGCGCAATCAAAAACCGTGGCAGTTCGGCGGCCGTCCTTGGCACCACCGAGATCGGGCAAGTTCTGTTAGATGGTCGGTTCAAGGTGATGGATCTCGAGGGCTCCGTGAAGGTGACCTTGCGGAACGGCAAGTCCGTCCGGCTCAAGGCAGGCCAATTTGTGATCGTTTCGGCGGATGGTGGGTCGTTCGGCGAAGTCACTACCTTCAACATCGGAGAGTTCGCCGCCCATTCGCTGCTGGTCACGGGCTTTTCCCATCCGCTTTCCTCCAGTTCGCTCATCGCGGCTGCCGCTGCCCACCAGAACATGGGGATGGCCGGCGGCGCTATCACCAACGTGAAGCCATGGAGCGGAGCCGGCGCGGGATTGGACATGTCATCTTCCCCTGGTAATGCCTCCACCAATCAGTCGGGCAACGACTCGTCCTTCAACCCCCTCGACTTTCCGGGCCATGGCCTCGGTCCGAGGCCCGGCGAAACCGGGGGACTATTCCTGCTTCAACCCTCGGTCCCGACGTTAAATTCCCCGTCAATCGTCATTCCGCCTAAAGGGCCCAAGCCCCCGGGGACCCCCTAAAACCGGCTGGCTCGATGCCGCCCCGTTGATTCGGAAAGCGCCGCCGAAATGAGGGACGTCGATTTGCGGAATATCGACAACTATTTCCTTGGCGCTGGATGGCATGCGACTACGTTGGGAGTGACCTTTTCCCCTCCCAATTCCGCGCAGCGTGCGCGGGTCGTTTTCCCCCTCAAATTCCAATGCAGTTCGCCACGAGAACTACCTGTTTTTCCATGGGATGTTTGCTCTTCGCGAGCCTGCATGCTGCCGCCGTGATGCCGCTGACGGAAAGCGTCTTCACCGAGATCGTCCAGGAAGCCAAGGTCCTCACGGAGACCGACAAGACCGGCAAACCCGCCCAAACGAACGAAGTTTTCCGGGTCCCTGACTTGGTGCGGACGGGTCAAGCTTCGCGCGTCGAACTGACTGCCAAGGATCAAACCATCACCCGCATCGGTGCCAACACCACCTTCACCTTCGCAGACGGCGGACGGGATGTGATTCTGAAAAAAGGCAGCGTGTTGTTTCACTCGCCGGCCGGCGCCGGCGGTGGTGCCATCAAAAACCGTGGCAGCTCGGCGGCCGTCCTGGGCACCACCGAGATCGGACAAATTCTGTTAGATGGACGGTTCAAGGTGATGGACCTCGAAGGCCACGTGCTGGTGACTTTGCAAAACGGCGACTCGATCAGGCTCAAAGCGGGAGAATATGTCATTGTCTCGGCGGATGGAAAATCGTTGGGCGAGGTGATCACTTTCAACATCGCCGAATTCGCGGCCCACTGCCTGCTCGTCACCGGCTTTTCCCATCCGCTTTCCTCGAATTCATTGATCGCGGATGCCATCGCGCAACAGAACATGGAGATCGCCTCCGGCCTTCTGAGCAACGTGATGTCATGGGGCGAAGCAGGGGCGGGATTGGATATGTCATTTTCCCCCATCAACGATTCGACCTACTATTCGAGCATCGGCTCGTCCTTCAATCCCCTCGACTTTCCCGGCAATGGCCTGGGTCCGCGGCCGGGCGAAATGCCTTGGCATTTCCCGTATCCCCACTTGTCGACCTATGTGCCCCCCCCACCCGTCATCAACCCGCCGCTGGTGACCGATCCGAATCCATAGCATCTCTAACAGATTATTTGTTAGCCCGCAGCATCAAGCCCGGCGCGGCGGAAAGATCCAGAATCCATAGCATGCTCCAACTGCTACTGCACCTGACCGGCGACTACCTGCTGCAGAGCGACCACATGAGCCGGAACAAGCGCAGCTCCAGCGGCTGGGCGGGCTTTCACGCCATCGTTTATTCGCTGCCGTTCGGGTTGCTGCATCCGTCATGGGCGGCATGGGCGGTGATCTGCGGCAGCCATTTTCTCATCGATCGCTTCGGCCTGGCGCGATACGTGGTCTGGGCGAAAAACATACTGCTGGGAATGTGGCCGAACCGGATCTTCGGAAATGCGGATGCGCCGGATGACGAATCGCCCGAGGACTCCATCCGTTTGTCCTGGAAAAATTGCAAGGCCACCGGCTATCCCGCGGACGTCCAGCCATGGCTTGCGGTGATGTTGTTGATCGTCGCGGATAACACGCTCCATCTGTCGATCAACTATGCGGCGCTGCGGTGGCTTCATCAATGACATAGACAAATCCCGGCCCGATGGGCCGGGCTGGTATGGACCAGCCCTTTGGGCCTTAGGAGGTGGCCTCGCAATTATTTCAAATGCCCTAACAGATCCAACGGCTACGATTTCAACACCGTGCCTGACGCCTTCAATCGTTCCGCCACCACTTTTTCAAACGACTCGCGCAGTTTCGGTTCGCGCTCCAACAGCCGCAGGAATGGATCGCGGCCAAGTGTTAGAAATGTGCAATCCGTCTCAGTGCGCACGGTCGCGGTGCGGGCGGTATCCGCCATTAATGCGATTTCGCCGAAGTAATCGCCGTCTTCCATCACGCGAATTTGTTTTTCGCTTCCGTCCGGCATGGTGACCAACACCTCCAGCCTGCCGCGCACGACCAGATAAAAATTGTCACCCGGATCCCCTTCGCGGAATACATCGCGATCGCCCGGACAGCGTTCGGTGCTGAATATTTCGGAAAGCGATTCCAGCACATCGTCGTCGAGCCCTTGCAGCATCGGAATCGCGCGCAACCGCGAGGCTTCAACCCGCGCGCTGCCATCCTCGTCGATGAAGAAGCCGGTTTGTTTGTCCCAGAGGTTCGAATAAACGCCGTGCTTTGCCAGCAATTCGGCGTGCCTGCCCTGTTCGACCAACTTGCCGCCCTTCATCACGAAGATCCGGTCCATATTGACGATCGCTGCCAGGCGGTGCGTGACGGAAATCATCGTGCGTCCCTCGGCGGCCCGCTCGAGGGTTTTGTTGATGGCGGACTCCGTGCCCGCATCGAGCGCTGACGTCGCTTCGTCAAGCACCAGCACGCGGGGATTGCGCAACAAGGCGCGGGCGATCGCCACCCGCTGGCGCTGCCCGCCGGACAAGCGCCCGCCGCGTTCACCGACCGACGTGTCATAACCTTGAGGCATGGCCACGATGAGGTCGTGCATTTCCGCCGCCCGCGCCGCAGTCTCGATTTCCGCATCGCTGGCATCGGGTTTGCCGATGCGGATGTTCTCGCGGATGCTCGTGTTGAAGAGGATGCTTTCCTGGAACACGATGCCGAGCTGCTTGCGCAGGGAATCCTGCGAGGCGTGATGGACGTCTTGGCCGTCGAAGCTGACCTCGCCGCCACCGGTCTCGTAGAAGCGCGTTAGTACGGTGATTACCGTACTTTTGCCCGAGCCACTGGGACCGACGAAGGCAACCGACTCACCGGCCTGAATGACAAAACTGACGTCGTTGAGATTCAACTGCCCCGGCGCATAGCCGAACCTCACGCTGTCGAAACGGATCTCGCGCTCCAAGGGCTGCAATTCCGTGGCCCCCGGCACGTCAGCGGTGCCGGGACATTCATCGAGCAGGTCCTGGATGCGGCGCATGCCCGCGGATGCCTGGACGAGTGTCGGGTAGTAGTGGGTGAAGCTGTCCAGCGAATCGATGAAGTTGACGAACAGCGCCTGGAAAGCCGCGAAGGAACCGATCGAGATCTGCCCTCGGAACGCCATCCAGCCACCTACGGCGAACACCAACACCTGGACAACGAGTGTGCCAATGTAGGCCGTGCGCTCAATCAGCGAACTGAGAAATGAGACACGCAGGGAAGCCGCGGCTTGGCTGGAAATGCGCTCGCTGAAGCGGGACAGCATCGGCTTTTCCAGGCTGAATGCCTTGATCACCGATTGGCCCGCGATGGATTCCTGCACCACTGACGCGGTTTGCGATGAAGTCTGCTTGCTCAGGTAGCCCGCCGCCGCGGCCTTTGGCGTGATCATCCGCGGACCCACAAAACAGGCGGGGATCGCCAGCATGCCGATCAGGCCGAGCCGCCAGTCGAGCAGGAACATGAGGGTGACCCCCATCGGGAGATTGAGCGCTGGCATGGCAAAGCCATCGAGAGCGGCACGCAGCGCTTGGTCGAAGGACATCAGGTCATTGGAAAAGCGACCGGTGATGTCAGCGCCCTGCGCGCGTGCAAAGAAATTCGCGGACAACTGCTGGAGATGAGTGAACATCCGCAGGCGGAGATCATTGAGGACCTGCGTTGAAAGTCCCGCGTAGAGATAATCCAGGCCTAGCCCTGCCGCCGATGCGAGAACCAGGCTCCCCGCGAGCACCGCGAGCACGCCAACGAGGGCTTTCTGGTTTTGCGGAACGATCGCATAATCCACGAGATATTTGAAACTCATCGGCACCGCGGCGCTGAAAGACATTTCGATGAGCAGGCCCGCAAAAATCAACAGGCTGGTGCCCCAGCGCTTGCGCAATGCGGCACCCACCAGGGACGCGATTTGCCGCACGCCGGATGATCGGTCAGGTAAGGTTTCGGCTTCTGACCGGGGTGGTTCCGTGGCCATGACTTCAGCGGGTTTGGCAAGCCTTAGTGGAAATCGGCCAACCCGGCAATTCCATATCTGACCCAAGGTGCCTGTTCACTTCGCATCCATTTTCCAAACTCCATGCCAATCCGCGGGCGGATCCGCTTTCAAGATGGCACACCGCGCCGCCAGGGCTTTCGAAGGGCCATCGGAAGACCCACGGACAAGGGCTTCGAACAGGGTCTCCGCCGCCGCAAAACCTCCGTCAACATAGGCGGCATAGGCCATTTCATAACGCCGGCAAATCCCGTCGTAGTCTTCGGGTGTGCAGGGGTTCGCGCATTCGAACAACTCGACCGGCTCGCTCTTGCCCTTCACGATCACGCGGTCGATCAAACGATGAACACCTGGCTCCTTCAAGGCGCTGAAGGTCACCGAGGAAACCAACAGCTTCGCCCCATAATACTTGGTCAGCGCCTCGATGCGTGCGGCTTCGTTCACGACATCGCCGACAAGACCGTAGTCGAGCCGTTGCGCGGAACCTTTGTTGCCGACCAACACGCCGCCGCTGTGAAGGGCGACACCATAACCGAACAATTTGGCTACCTCCGGAGAAAAGCGGGGACGAAGCCCTTCCATCGCCGCAATCAGTTTCTGCGCCGCGCGCATCGCCTGATTGGCGCCTTCCGGTTGTGGTTGGGGAGCGCCCCAATAGCTTAGAAATTGGTCGCCGAGAAAGTGTTCTAGGTTCCCTTCCTCGCCCATAATCGCCTTGGTCTGCACCTCGAAAACCTGGTTCAGCATCTCAAACATGCCCTGCGGTCCCAGAGCTTCGGCCAATGGAGTGGAGTTTCGTAAATCTGTTAGAAGCAGTGTGACATCCGCGCGTTTGGGTTCCATCGAACCGGGATCCGCCAGCACCGCTTCCAGCACGCGCGGCGAGAAATAGAAACCCATGGTGTGGCGCAGCTTCACGCGTTCCAAGCGCTCGAGCACGAAATCGTAGGCGAGCACGGCTAAGCCCGCGATCAGCAAGGTCATCAGCGGTGCTGCGATCGGCAGAATCAATCCACGCTGATCGTGCATGGCCTGTGCGAAAAACCATTCGCCCGCAGCCACAGTCAGAATGCCAAGAATTCTCCATACGGGCTGCCGGATTCCAAAGCTCAACGCGAGCGCTATCAACCCCGCGGCGCCGATCACGCCGAGTGCGGTCAGCTCGGGCACTTCTGTTAGAAATTCGGTGCGCAGGGCCGCATTGATGAGTTGCAAGTGAATCTCGGGGCCCCCCATCTTCTTTGGCGATGTAAAGGGCGTGTCGTGTTCGTCGTGAAACAAATCCGCCGTCGGTCCGATCATCACGATCTTGTCCTTGAACGCCGCCCCATCCGCGAAGTTCGCATGCCACCCTTTCGGCGACAGCACATCACCCACCGGTATTTGCTTGAAGACCTCTCCCGCCGGCGCGGTGTAGCGGAACATCCGCGATCCGGGTTCAGGCGGCACCAACTTGCCCAGGCCGGCCTTGCGCAGGATCCGCGCGTCGAAAGACTCCAAAATCACATCTTCGCGCACCACATCATGAGCCTGCGCGCTGGTCAGCCGATACGCCGCGTAACGCAAGGTGCCATCGAAATCGGGCCACACGCTCACGAAACCGGCACGGTCATCTTCGACCAGTTGTTCAGGTGTATCATACGCCATCAAACCCGGATGCGGCAGCAGCAGCTCACGGAAATTGCCGCGCCCGGTTTCGCTAACGTTGATGTGGTAGCCGATCACCACGCGGTCGCGATGCTGCTCCAACTGCTGCTGCAACTGATCGTCACCATCGCCCTCCGTCGCGAACACGAGATCGAGCGCAATCACTTTTGCACCGGCGTCGCTCAATTTCTCGATCAGCCTCGCCCACACCGCGCGCGACCACGGAAATGATCCCTGCAACTCGCGAAGGACAGGTTCCTGCGCCAGTTCCTCGTCGCTGAAGTCTGATCCGTACGACGGCTTGTCGATGCCGATCAGCATCAACCGGTCATCCACCAACGTCTTGCGGCCAAGCAGCGTCTGCCAGTCCTGCGCAAAATTTTCCGCCTGCTTCAAGCTGGTCGAGGCGTTCTTTTCAAGCTGGTTGATCGGCCCCCAATGACGCGCGAACGTTTCATCCTCCGAGCGCACAACCCAGTTGTGCCACAGCCATCCGAATGCAAAGGCGCACAGGACGCAAATAGCCAGCACGACAAGCGGGCGGCGCGACTTCGGCTGAGCGGACATCCGCTGACGAGACTGCACGTTTTATCGTGGATGACAACCTTAAGGAGAACGGACGCCTACGTCCGTTCAGATGGCTTGGACGTAGGCGTCCAAGCTCCTTAGTTCACCTTGATCCGCTTGGCGTCGGGAAGGTGCTTGAGCCCATCGCAGGCTGGGAAATCGAAAATCCTCCTTTTGAAATCGGCCGGATCCGGTAAGTTCGAGTCATGATCAACCTCGCCCAAGTCAAGGAACAGGTCGCCGCTCTACCCGTGGAAGAAAGAGCCACGCTGGCGAGTTTCCTCCTACATTCGTTGCCGGATTCCGATTACGATGTTTCTGACGAGGATGTGGCTGAGAGAGTACGCCAAACAAAGGTCGGTGAAATCGACACGATCACCATGGATGAATTGCGCGAAGGAGTGTTCTCCGACCGGAAGCGGTGATGCCAAGGTTTCATCCACAAGTGCGGCGCGATGTGACTCAGGCGCTTCGTCATTACGACTCGATTAGCGATTCACTTGCGGACGATTTCTGGGCTCGGTTTGAAAAGCTCTGCCACCTGGTGGAATTACACCCCAAACGATACCCTCCTGATCCAAGTGGCTGGCGGCGGGCTAATCTCGACAGATTCCCTTACCACATTCTTTTCTATGAAGAACTTGATGGCGTGCGAATCATGACCTTGCGACACAACCGCCGGAATCCCGCTTTCGGATTACGGAGGAAATAAAGGGCATATTGTGGATGACAACCTTAAGGAGAACGGACGCCTACGTCCGTTCAGATGGCTTGGACGTAGGCGTCCAAGCTCCTTAGTTCACTTCAATCCGCTTCGCCACTGGCACGTGCTGATTCAGCCAGGCGAGGAAGAAGAACACGCGCAAGCGCCACCAGAGAGAGAACGAGAGCGTGGTGCAGCCCGCCAGGACCGCATTGATCGAGCATACCATCCCCCAGCGGTTGTAGGGTTGGAAGAAGATCTGCGCGAAGTGGAGCTTGTAGAAATTTTCGATAAACTCCCAATAAATCGCGATGCGTTTGCGGTTGTCCTTTTCGTAACGCTTCATCCCGGAGGTTATCGCCTTCCCGGAATCCAACGCCTCATGAAGCACCCGCGCGCCCTGCTGGCCGCTGGTCATGGCCAGCAGGACGCCGCTTGAAAACATCGGATCGATGAACCCTGACGAATCCCCCACCCGCATCACGCGCGGAGATACCAGGGTTTGGTTCTTGTAGGAAAAGTCACGGATGACGTGAAGCTCATCCATCATCTTCGCGCTGGCGAAGCGCTTCGAGATGGCCGCGGTATCTGCCATGGCATCGTCGAACACTTCCTGGGGCGTTTTTCCCAAGGCCTTGAAATCCGCTGCGTCGATCACCAGGCCAACGCTAGTCTTGTTAGATTCTAGCGGGATCAACCAGCACCAGGATTTTTCGCGGCGCACGATCAGGATGTCACCCTCTTCCTCGCCCGTGGGCATATCCACACCGGAAAAATGGCCGAAGATCGCGATCTTCTTGTGGCCCGGATAATACTCGCGCAAAGCCGCGCGGTTCGCGGTGAAATTGCCCAGGCCACTTGCATCGACGAGATAACGCGCGCTGAGTTCCTGTTCCGTTCCATCTGCCGCCCGATAGCGGACCATTACGTCGCCGCTTTCAACGCGATGTTCAAGCACGGTGCATTCCTCCCGCACTTCGGCACCGGCCTCGCGCGAGTGATTCAACAAAATCTGATCGAACTTCGACCGCTCGACTTGCACCGCTTCCGGATATTCGGTGAACGAGCCTTTCGAGAAATCGAGGCGGTTGGCACGCGAGTCGTTTCCCATGACGAACTGTGCGCCGCGTTTTTTCGTAAAACCCGCGGCGGCGATTTTCGGCCACACTCCGAGGTCATCGAAAATCCGGCGGTTGTAGGGCAGCAGCGACTCGCCGATGTGAAAGCGCGGAAATTTTGCTTTCTCCAAAACGATCACCCTTCGTCCGGCCTGCGCAAGCGTGGTTGCGGCGGTCGATCCCGCGGGCCCGCCGCCGATGATCACCACATCCCATTCGATCTCTTTGGTATTCGCAGTCACCGCGGCGGAAGCTTGCCGAAGTGGTCCGCACACGCAATCGCAACCTTGATGAAAATCGCCGGATTGCATTTCGCGTCGCTGAGCCGATAATCGGCGTATGCAAGCCGCGCAGATCCGCGAACCCGCCGAAAGCTATGACGTCATCGTCATCGGCGGCGCCTTGTCGGGAGGCGCAACGGCGACCCTGCTGCTGCGGAACAATCCCGGGATCCGCGTTCTCATCGTCGAGAAATCGGAAAAGCTTTCGCGCCGCGTGGGTGAGGCGACAGTGGAGATCAGCGGGTTCTTCCTGTGCCGCGTGCTCGGATTGACGAGCTATTTGAACGAGCATCATCTCGTAAAACAAGGGCTGCGCTTCTGGTTTCAAAACGACGATGTGAAATCGCTCGGGGAATCCAGCGAGATCGGCGCCAAATACCTTTCCCGCGTTCCTTCGTTCCAACTGGACCGCGCTTCCCTCGATGAAGAGGTCCTGCGCCGCGCGGGTGTTGCAGGCGCGGAAATCCTGCGACCCGCCACCGTTTCAAAAATCGACCTTATCCCCGGCGGCGAACAATTGATCGAGATCAAGACGGCTGATACGAAATCGACGATTCGCGCGCGCTGGGTGGTTGATGCCTCGGGCATGGCCGCCGTGATCGCACGCAAGGAAGGCTGGTGGCGATCCAACACCGAGCACCCCACCGCCGCGGCCTGGTCGCGATGGAAGGGCGTTAAAGATTGGGACAGCCGTGAGCTCGCGTTGAAATATCCCGCCTGGTCGAAAGCGGTCTATGGCATGCGCAACACCGCGACCAACCATGTCAACGGCGATGGTTGGTGGAGCTGGTGGATTCCGCTGAAGGGCGGCGATGTCAGTGTCGGCGTGGTATGGGACCAGCGTCTTGTCGATTTCCCGAAGGACGGCGGCAGCATCGGCGAGCGGGTGAAGTCATTTCTCATGAAGCATCCGGTGGGCCGCGAAATGATCGCCGATGCGGAATACTGCGAGGAAGACCAGCTTTGGCGGAAAAATCTCGCCTATTACAGCACGACCTATGCCGGTGATGGGTTCGTACTTGTCGGCGATGCCGCGGCATTCATCGATCCCTTCTATAGCCCGGGCATGGATTGGATTTCCTTCACCAGTTTCAGCGCCGCGGACCTCATCACCAAGCAGCGCAAGGGTGATCTAACAGAAGAAACGCTGGCGAATTACAACCGCGATTTTTCGAACAGTCACAACCGCTGGTTCCATTCGCTCTACAAGGACAAATACGAATACATCGGCGAATACGATCTGTTGAGCCTCGCGTTCCGTCTCGATCTTGGATTGTATTATTGGGGTGTGGTCGAGGTGCCGTTCAACATGGGCGAGGAAGCTCTAACAGCACCCCCATTTTCACCGCCGAGCGGGAAGCTCTTCGCAAGCCTGATGGCAACCTACAACCGCCGCTTCGCACAAATCGCGCGGAGGAGGAGGA
>JANMJQ010000132.1:0-30896 GCA_031371445.1 Akkermansiaceae bacterium | reverse complement strand
TGCTGGTGCCCGACCAGCCGGACGAGGCGTTTGCGGCGAATCTCGCGAAATTGAAGGACTGCCCGCTGCCGGTCTTCGCCTGCAATGGCTTTATCCGTCCGGCCGATCTCCATTGTGTAGGCCCGGAGGCGAACCACGAGGCCGTGCTCGCGTGGGCGGACACTTCGTTCCGTAGGCTCAAGCAGGTTGGCGCAACCTTCATGGTCTTCGGCAGTGCCGGCGCGCGGCGTGTTCCCGAGGGCTGGCCAATGGACAAAGCCACGGAGCAATTCGTCGCTCTGCTGAAACGCATGGGGCCTCTAGCCGAAAAGCACGACATCCGCGTGGTCGTCGAGCAACTCAATGACAGCGAGTGCAACTTCATCACCCGCATAGGTGAAGGCGCCGCCATCATCCGCGCCGCCGCCCATCCGCGCGTGCGCATGCTGGCCGATCTCTATCACATGGCGAAGATGAATGACACGCCCGCCGACCTGAAGGCGGCGATGGATGTCGTCGTCCATGTCGAGATCGCCGAGAAAGAAGGCCGCACCGTGCCGGGCACCTCCGGCGACGATTTCCGTCCCTACTTCCACGTCCTGCGTGAAGCCGGCTACAAGGGCGTGATCAGCATCGAAGGCAAATACACCACCGACGCCCAACTCGCGAACGCGTTCCAGGAAATGGCGAAGCAAGCCGCGGAGGTTTGATCACCCGTGGAAGCGGTGTGGCGCTATCGCTTCCCACCGCAGTCCAAGGTGGAGCTTGTGGCTGCGCCGGAAAGCCCGCTAGTCTTGCGCATGATTGCGCGAATGCTGCTGCCGTTGCTGCTTGTTTCAAGCGTTGTCGCCGGTGAAATCCCGGAAAAACTCCGCAACGAGTTCAAGCTCTCCCCATTCTACACACAATGCCTCATGGTCGACGATTTCCCCATCGTCGCCTCGGCCAAGGTGAATCCGGCGGCGCTGGAGGAAGCGAAGGCCATCATCGGCAGTATGCTGTCGCAGCGGAAGGATATCGTGGCGGCCTTGGCGAAAGCGCGCATCCGCCTCACGGTGATGGCAACCTCGGAGCGCACCTGCGACATTCCCGAGCATTCGGATTTGAAACCGGCCGCGTATTGGAACCGCCGCGCGCGGGGATTGGGAGCGACGATGGAACGGCCCTCGGTAAGCTGCGCGGAGGAAAACGTGCTGTGTTTGAAGAGCGACCCGTATTCGACCGAAAATATTTTGGTTCATGAATTCGCGCATGCCATCGAAGGCGTCGGCTTGAAGGAGACCAATCCCGAGTTCGCCGGGAAATTGCAGAAGGCCTATGACGCCGCGATGGCGGCGGGAAAATGGAAAGGCAAATACGCGGCTTCGAATGTTTACGAATATTGGGGAGAAGCCGTGCAGTCATGGTTCGGCACCAACCGCGAGAACGACAGCGATCACAACTACGTCAACACCCGCGCGGAGCTCATCGAATACGATCCCGAAGTCGCGAAGCTGTGCGCCGAAGTGTTCGGTAAAAACGATTGGCAATATGTCCGCTCCGATGATCCGAATCGCCAGAACGAAGCGCATCTGAAAAATCTCGATCGCTCGAAGCTGCCCGTGTTCGAGTGGTCGGAGGAGGAGCGCAAACCGATGCCGGAGCCGAAAGATCAGTGATCACCAAAGCCTTCATCCTCGGAGCCGGCCTCGGCAATCGTCTGCGGCCATTGACCAACCGCTTGCCAAAGCCGCTGGTGCCGCTGTTTCACAAGCCGCTGGCGGAGTGGGCGATGATGGCTTGTGCCAATGCGGGTATCCGTGAGTTTGCGATCAACACGCATCACTTGCCTGAGGCTTGGGAAAATTTCGGTGAAGCATCGCCGACTCCAACTCCTTCCGTGATTGCCGGCAACGGCCTTTCATCTATCAACCGCAACTGGCAGGGTCTGCCAGTCGCATTATTTCACGAACCCATTCTGTTAGAAACCGGCGGTGGGTTAAAAAACATCGAGCCATGGGTCGGCGGTGATGACCTGCTTGTCCACAACGGCGACATCTTCTCGACCTTGCCTTTGGAAAAGTTGGTCGCCGCGCATCAGGCCTCGGGCATGAAGGTGACGCTGGCATTGCGCTCCTCCGGTGATGCGAAACACATCGCGGTCAATGAAGATGGCACGCGCGTGACGGACATCCGCAACATGCTCGGACGGGGCGGGGGCACCCACGTTTTTTCCGGCATCTATTGTGTGGCAGCGGGCTTCACCGACATGCTGCCTGCTGGTGAAAAGATTTCGGTGATCCCATCCTTCCTCGAACTGGCCGAAGCGGGACAACTCGGCGCGATCGTTCTCGATGAGGGCGTCTGGCTCGACCTCGGTGACCGCGAATCCTACCTGACGGCGCATCGGGAATTGGCGCTCGACGCCGCTATTCACCCGGATGCCGTTATTGATCCTTCGGCGACGATTTTACTGTCGGTGATCGGTCCCGGTGCACGCGTCGGGCCGGGGGCAAGCATCCGCGACTCGGTAATATGGCCCGGCGGATCGGTTGCGGAGAACGCCTCGTTGCAGGGCTGCATCGCATTTTCCGGGACGCCGGTGCATGGGACGCACCTCAACGCCGACCTTTAATATTCATCCGCGCGGATAATCCACCGGACCCTGTGTCGGAAAATGCCTTCTAACAACGCTTTTGGATATTTCCCCCAAAGGCTAACACCCAAATCATTTTCATTCCAGAAACCTTGCCATCCGCCTTTGGAACCGATAATCCCGCCTACACAAATCCATGACACAGATCGAACCATACGCAGTTCCCAACGCCAAACGACTTTTGGCCGCCGGTTTCACCGCCATTCTCGCCGCCGGGGTGGGTTTTGGCATTCGGGGAGGAATCCTGGATAACTGGGGAGGGCAGTACAACCTGAGCGCCACTCAACTTGGTTTGATCGGCTTTGCGGTCTTCAGCGGATTCTGTTTCGGCATCATCGCCGGCGGTGTTGTCGTCGACAAGCTGGGCTACGGGAAATTGGTTTTCACCGCCCTGCTCTTCCACATTCTGTCAGCGGTCGTAACGTTCGCGGCCGGCTCGCCCGAAAACGCTTATAACTTCTTGTTCTGGGGCAGCTTCATTTTCGGTTTGGCGAACGGTACCCTCGAGGCCGTGGCCAACCCGCTGGTCGCGACCATCTTCCCCCAGAACCGCACCCACTATCTGAATATCTTGCATGCGTCATGGCCCGCTGGCATGATCATCGGCAGTTCGATCGGCTGGCTCCTTGACGACAAGATGAAGGTCGATTGGAAAATCCAACTTGCCCTGTATTTGGTTCCGACAGTCCTTTACGGAGTGATGTTCATGGGGCAGAAGTTTCCCCGGTCCGAAGCCGCGGCGAAGGGAGCGAGCTTCGTTCAGATGTTCAAATCGGTGGGAATTCTCGGAGCGCTTGTTGTCTGCGCGCTGCTCGCCCTCTTCCTCGGCGACGTGTTCAAGAGTGTCGCGCCCGATAGTGCGAAGATCATCGGATTCGTAGTCGCAGCCCTTCTCTTGATCGTCGCGGGTATCGTTACCAAATTCTCGATCGGCTCGGTGCTGCTCTTCGTTCTTTTCATCACTCACGCGGTGGTTGGTTCCATGGAACTCGGGACCGATGGATGGATTCAGAATATTACCGGCAACATTTTCACTTCGGAGGAAGGCAAATATCTCTTCATCTGGACTTCGGCGATCATGTTCAGCCTGCGCTTCTGCGCCCATTTCATCGAAAACAAGCTGCGCTTGTCCCCCATCGGCCTGCTGTTCATCTGTGCCGTGCTCTGCATCGTCGGATTGAATCTCGCTAGCGGCATCACTTCGTTGAAAATGGCCTTCGTCGCCCTCGGAATCTACGCTGTTGGCAAGACTTTCCTCTGGCCTACCATGCTCGCCGTGGTGGGCGACCGTTTCCCGCAGACGGGTGCCGTCGCAATGTCGATCATGGGCGGTATCGGGATGTTGTCGGTGGGCACCATTGGCGGCCCCGGTCTGGGTTACCTGAAAGACCGCTATACTGCGGAAGAACTCACCAAGGTGGACGCCGCCGTTTATGACGCAAACAAGGCAAAGGACCCAAGCCGCTTCCTCAACCTCGAATCCACCGCCGTTTATGCCGTAGACGGTGCACAACTGGGCGCGGCGAACACCCGCCTCGGCGACGCCCGGAAGGAAGTCGAAAAAGCCGGCGGCGACTCCGCCACGGCGATCGACAAGCTGGCGAAAGCCGATCAGGAGATCATCAAGGCCAGTATTGCCGGTGATCGCCACACTCTGAAGACCGACGCGATTTTGCCCACAATCATGGCGGTGATCTATCTTGGCCTGTTCATTTATTTCAAATCAATCGGCGGTTACCGGCCGCTGCAGATCACGCCCGAACAGGCCGCGGGAGGAGTTCCCGGCCCGGTTGCCTGATGGGCAGGTTAAAAAAAGCGGCATGGCTTCCGGGTCATGTCGCTTTTTTGCGCTTGCGATGAATTGCCCGGAGGAGTGGACTGATAGGGATGACCGCGAATAGCAAAATGTGGCGCACGGCCGGCCTGGTGCTGGGTGCAATGGCAGGCCTCACTGCGAGTATGCTCGCTGATGCCAAGGTCAACCTGGCGGACGGTTTCGACTTCCCGGTAGGCAAGCCCAATGCCGATGGCTACTACAAAGCCCGCGGCATGCGTCTGCGGGAACCGGCCCAGCATTACGGCGAGGATTGGAACGGCCGCTCCGGGGGCGACACCGATTTGGGTGACCCCGTTTATGCGGCGGCGGACGGTATCGTGACCTTCGCGCACGATGTCCAGGTGGGTTGGGGAAATGTCGTTTTAACCCGGCATGCATTTCGTGATCCCGCGACGGGCCAAGTGCGCATCGTCGATACCCTAAATGGCCACCTGGACAAAATCATGGTCAAGGAAGGCCAGCAGATCAAACGCGGGCAGCAGATCGGCACGATCGGCACCGCCCATGGCCACTATCCCGCGCACCTTCATTTTGAAATCAGGCTCAATCTCAAAACCGGCATGCAGCGCAGCAGCGTGCCAGCCGACCTGAACAACTGGGCGGACCCGACGACATTCATCAACAAGTACCGCAAACTCAACCGCGAGTGGGCGCAAGTTGCTGTGCCGACCGGCACCTATCAGGAATACGCGGGTTTCAAAGGGCTCTGACATGGCGCGGGGAACGGTGGCAGGAACGGGCTGGTCGGTCCTTTGCGTTCCACACTTGCTGGGACAGCCCCTATCACGACGAACGCTTCCATGCCTTTGTCAGCGTCAGCCAACAGGGCCAACCGCGCTGGCTGCATGAGCTGCTGATCGAACACGGTTATGTCCGGATTTATACAAAAGGCGCCGACCTCCCCGACTGCACACCGATGCCGAAGCACAAAATGCGGCTGGAAACGCTCGAAAGGTCTGCCCGCGATAGGGGCGAAGGGGCATGGGGCCTCAAGGCAGCCGGCAGGCCGAAATAGAGGCTGGAGTTTTCCTATGGATTTGCTAAATATCAGGCTTCACCCGATTCACCCTATGAAAACCTTGTTCGTCCTGCCGCTGCTGGCCGCGGCATTTTTCGCCAGTTCCTGCCGCACCGTTCCGCCATTGGACCCGATGACGATGAAGCAAACGTGCCGCTGTTTGCCATCGCATTTCCACAATTACGGCATCGAGTGCGGTCCTTACGTCGTGGCGACGAAGTAGTTATTTGTTATTGGTTATTAGTTATTGGGTAAGGCTCTTCGCCTATAACAAATAACTTCTAACTAATAACTTGCCCGGCACAGAAGATCCCACGGCCCGCCAAATGCCTCAGCCATGGATCAAAGTCGAGCTCAGGGCAAAGCTGCCGCGATAGGGCCGCTAGTTCGGCAACGCTGTTTGCGCCGTTCATCGCTTGCAGGATTTGATAATGACCCGGCGGAAAGGCGCAGGGAACGTGCCAGGCATCAACCAAGGGCAGTTCTTCGTTGGCACAGACGCGCCGGAATGGATCGAGCTTTGGATACTCCGGCGGGTTGCTGTCGATCGCGACAGCTTCGATTCTCGCCAGCAAGCTGCCGTTGGTGATGCCATCGACGATATGCCATGCCAGATCCGCGGGGTCGCGGGTGGGGAGGGTGGCGATGATTTCGCGAACCGGAACACAGCTTGGCGCGAAGGATTTTACGGATCGGAGTAGCTCCTGGTCCACTGCTTCATCAGCGCCCGCCCGGATCGAAAAATCCATTACCACGCGGGTGGAAATCCGTTCCGCCACCGGCGCGTCGGTCCGGCACAACAGGCCCGAGCGGAACGTCCTTCCCGCCCCCTCGTCCGCGGCCATCTGGAATTGCAGCGCATCGCCCGCGGACTGTTGCAACCTAGCGAGCGCCTCGGCTGTTAGATTTTTCGGCAAATTCTGGGACGCATCCGATTCACCCAGCCAGCGCAGTCCCGCAGCCCCCGCAGCGCGGGCGAATCGGTCGAGCGGCCACGGATCGTTGACGGGCCCGAAATCGTCAAAGGCGAGAATCGCCGGACCCTTCGCGATCATGTCGGCGATGATAGCAGCTTCTGGGATGTTAGATTCTGTTAGATCGGCGAGCACTGCCAGCGCTTCCATCTCGGAGGCCCCGGTCGCGGCTTGGATCGCGCGTGCCTTGTGGATCACCGGCAGCCGCGGTTTCCAGCCGGATTCCAAGTTGAAGCTGATGGTGGCGATGCCGGCGGGTGCCAGATGGCGGTGGCAAAACGACAGCAATGCCTGCTTCACTTCGTCGGGAACCCACGAGAAAAAGCCGTGGGCGATGATGAAATCGAAGGGCCCGTCCGGCTCGAATTGGCGGAGATCGACGGCTTGGAATTCCACGTTGCCGATTCCCGCAGCCGCGGCATGGGCCTTCGCGGTGGCAATCGATTTGCCGGAAAGATCAATGCCGACGAAGCGGCTGCGCGGCCAGCGCAAGGCCAGCGGAAGGAGGTTGTGGCCGGAACAGCAGCCGATTTCCAGAATTCTCGCCTCGCGCGGATGAGCCGTTTCCAATCCCGCCAAACGCGCCGCCACCGCGGACACGGCAGGGTCGGAGAGCGGATGGCTCATCGCCGGATAGATCCGGTTCTCGTAAAGGTCTTCGATGACGTCTGGCACGGGCGGCAATCTGTTAGATGCGGTGGACGCTGATCCGATTCCAATACGTCCGGTCCCGCTTGTCGGCGAAACTGTCCGCGTAAGGTGCGAGCCGCCCCACTGTGGCGACGGCATCTCCCGCGACAAGCGCCTCGTTCATCGCTTGCGGGGTTCGCAGGCTGCGAACCGCAGGAAACTCTTCGCGCAGGATTTTGCGGGTGAGTGATTGCATGGTGCGGTGGCCCGCACCGGTCACGAGATTCACGGCAAGCAGGCCACCGGGTGCCATTGCACGGCGGAGCGAGGCCAATAATCCGGGATTCCACGCCTGCGGTCGGAAGACGTCGGTCTTTCCCGCGAGATAAATGTCATCGATCACCACATCAAATTTTCGGCGGTTTTTCGCCAGCCATGCATAGGCGTCGGTCAGGTGAACTTCGATTCCCAGCTCGCCCAGATGCATGTGTTCCTTCGCAAGGGCGACAATCTCCGTGTCGATATCGATCGCGGTGAATTCGCAGTCGGGCAGCAACTTCCGAAGGATTCGAAATGCGGTGCCACCCGCCAGGCCCAGCATCAAGATCGATTTCGGCGGGCTTTCTTTGCGCAACAACGCCGCGGCCGCGATGAGGTCCCATGCCAATCCTGTTAGAAACCGGGTCTTGTGATGCCATGCATGAATCGCACCCTCGACCCGGAATTCGCTCGCCAGATCGGATTTCCAGATTTCCAGCGATTGGAAACGGGTGTGAACGATTTCAGTGCGGCGCATTTCAAGTGACGATGAACCACTGGATCGCCATGAAAAGCATTTCCATTATTTTCCCATCTTATCCGAGGTAACCCAGAACTGGCGTCCGGCCTCGGTTTCCAAGTCAGCCAGCAACCACAGCTCCCGGGCCAACGAGGCGTTCGCGATGAGATCTTTCGGCGGATCCTCTTTCCACTTGGCGAAGTGCACGTCGGCATCCGTCTTCGCGCGTTTGAGAAGATATTCGTCATGGGTTTTGCGGTAGAGTTCGATGTCCGCCTCGACCATCAGGTGTGACCATTTCAGCGGATCACGGTAAGCACCGGTGCGCTGGTCAAGCAATCCATCCGCGGCCTTTGCCACGCTTTTGGCCGTGTCGAGATAGGTTGGGCTGCGCTCCCATGCCGCCAAACCGAGATAGGCCCGCAGCATCAACCCGCTGTTATAGGTGAGCTGTCCGCGATTGATATTTCCGGTGGAAACTTTGATGTGATCCCAGAAAAGTCCGTTGGGCGCGCGTAGATTCTTGGTGGTCCACTCAACGATCTTGGTCCCGTCCTCCACCAACTTCGCGGCGGTTTTTGGATCGCTGAATTTTGCCAGGCGAAAACAGCCTACGGCAGCGGGGCCATTGACACAGGTGTTCTTTGCATCGTCGGCATGTCGTTCGTGCCACCAGATGCCGCCACCGGCTTTGTCGTCCCAGCCACTCATCACGAAATCGAGGGTTTCCTTCGAACGCTTCAAATAACGGGGCTCGCCCGTAAGCTCGTAGGCTTCGAGGAAGGTTAGGACCATCCAGGCGTTGTCGTCGTAATATTTGTCGTTGCCATTTCCCGCCGTGGGGCTGGGTTCGTAACCCGGTATCTTGACCTGCGTGTCCCAGTATCCCTCAAGACCATCGAAAAATTTCCGCAGGGTGTGCAGGTAGTGCGGATCATGGCGCGAGGCTCCAATCAACGCGGAGAACATCACCCCCGCACCCCAGAGATGGTCGGGCTCCCTGCTGCCGATTGCGATCGAATAGCGGTCGCTGTCCTCCATCCAAAACTTGTCCTGAATGAAAGCGGTGACCTCGGCAGCCTGCGTGCCATACTGCCCCGCTGCGGCAGGGGGCTTTGCCCAAAGTGGGGCAATGGCAGCCACAAGGACGCAGCAGACAACGGAAAAAGCGCGGAGGGCGGACGTTCTACGGGTCATGGCAAAGTCAGGTGCGTTACTAGACGCATTTGGAGGAGGGAGCCTATCACGGTTGTGCCGCACGGTTTTTATCTTTGCGGCTTCGGATCATCGGGCCAGCTTTTCGTGAATGAAATTTGGCATCATCGGTCCCGGTCAAGTCGCCCGCGTTCACGCCGCGGCAATTCAGGCAATGGCCGGCGGCACCCTGCATTCCGTCTGCGGTCGTGGTGCCGGGGGGAGCACTTGGGCGGAGCAATATGGAGCCGCATACCACACGGATCTCGCCCGGTTTCTGGCGGACGATCGATTGGAAATTGTGACGATCGCCACGCCGTCCGGAGCGCATTTCGAGGTGGCACTCGCCGCGCTGGAAGCTGGCAAACATGTGGTCTGTGAGAAGCCGCTCGAAATTTCAACCGCCCGCATCGACCGTTTGGCCGCTGCCGCCGCGGCGAATGGCAAGGTGCTGGCGGCGATCTTGAACCGCCGCTTCACGCCGGCCATGGCGGTTCTCAAAGAGGCGTGCGATGCGGGGCGATTCGGAAAAATCGTTTCGGCTTCCGCTTACGTGAAATGGTTTCGCGACCAAGCCTACTACGATTCCGCTCCATGGCGGGGAACGCTGGAACTCGACGGCGGTGGCGCCTTGATGAACCAGGCGATTCATGCCGTCGATTCGTTGCTCCATGTCGCCGGCCCGGTGCGGTGGGTGCAGGCGGACACCGCTTGTCTCGCGCATGAACGGATAGAGGTCGAGGATATGGCGGTTGCGATCCTTGAATTTGAAAATGGTGCCCGTGGTGTCATCGAAGCCGCGACTTGCACATGGTCAAAGCAGGGACATCCCGCCCGCATCCAGATCTGTGGCACGGCCGGTTCGGCGTTCCTTGCGGACGAAGCGATCGAGGTCTGGGACTTTATGGACGAAAGGCCGGGGGATGCGGAAATCCACGCAACGCTGGCACCGAAGAGTTCCGCCGCGTTGGGAGGCAGCGATCCGGCGGCCATTTCATTTCAACAGCACCAGAGAAACTTTGAGGAAGTCGTTGCGGCAATCCGTGAACAGCGCACTCCGCTGACAAACGCTGCCGAGGCGCGGAAGGCGGTGGCGTTGATCGAAGCCATTTATCAAAGCGCGGCCAACGGCGGGAAGCGGATTTTTCTTTAGGAGCGTCGATATTCTATCGACTGAGGTCTGCGGACATTTTGTCCGCAGAGATGAACGGCGGACAGAATATCCGCTGCACATAGCGTTCAAAATGAACGCGCTCCTTTTCGATTCAGCCGAACACCGGAGCATCCGCGACCTGCTCGAATTTCACCTGATACAATTTTGCGATCTCCGGCGCGTCGGAGATATGATAGACATCGCGGTAATAGATTTCCTTGATGCCGTAGGCGCACAAAGTCTGCATGCAGGCGGTGCAAGGCATGGTGGTGGTCGCGACGATTTTCGCCTCGCCCCTGCGGAACAGGCTGCAAAGGTTGACCTCGGCATGCAGCATGAATTTCTGGCGGGCGTCGCGGTCGTCCCAGAATCCCGGGGGCGCATCATAGCCGGGCGCGAGTCCGTTGTAAGCGGTCCCGATCACGCGGTTGTCGAAGTCGAGGGCCGCGGCACCGACTTTGCGATACGGGTCCTCCGAGCGCAGGCTCGCGACATGGGCGAGCGCCATGGCGTATTGGGGGATAGTGATACGTCCAGCTTGCACGGGGCCAGACTGGGAGGGCGGCCCTGACTTTTCAATCCGCATCTTACCGGCGTGACTGTAGCCGCGCCGCTTACTTGACCACCACAAGGCGGACGAAGAACGCTTGGCCTACGATGGGCATCACCGCCGCGGACATCTGATTTTCGTCGGGGCCGGATACAACCACATCGCTCGTGCTCCAGCTTTGTAGATCAGTGCTCCATTCGACCCGGTAGGTAATTCCCAAGGCCCCCGACCAATAACTGAGAGTCGCTTGGCCGAATGCAAAGGTCGGCACGGGTGTCATTCCTAACAGATTCGCGCCGGGATCGAGGTTGAGGGCATACGCCATCAGCAGGTTGACGCCGTCGCCATTGGAGTCGACGTAGGGGTCCGAATCCGGGGGCTGGCTGTAAGAATTCAACCATATAGCAAATGGGTTGTCGCCCTCGGGGAAGGCGGGATAGATGAGAGAATCCCACGGATATTCATCAAAATCATACCCCATTGCTGACGCGGGGTAATAGATCGCGAAAGCGTCAGCTTCTTGTTGGAAAGCATTCGGCGACAAAATGGGGGCATTCCCCGTGAAATGGACTGCCAGCAACAACGTGCAGGTTGAAAAGGCTTGCGACTCGACGAGGAGGAGACCGGGTGGCAGGGTCACGCTCACCAGCTTGGCGCAGGTGTAGAAGGCCTTTGCGCCGATCGTTTTCACGCCAACCGGGACATAATAATTTCCGCTGACACCGGGTGGGAATGCGATCAATGTCGTGCCCGCCTTGTTAAAAAGTACTCCGCCCGCGCTGCTGTAGGTGGCGTTCGCGGCACTCACTGAAATGGCGGTCAAGCTCCGGCAACTCGTGAAGACTTCGGTGCTGATCGAAGTAACCGTAGCCGGGATCGCGATTGTTTGAAGACTCTGGCAATTGGAAAATGCCTTGCTGCCGATCGTGGTGGTATTGGGCGGAATCGTGATGGTAGCGAGTGCGGTGCAATTCAGGAAAGCCTGCGATTGGATGGTGAGCACACTGGACGGGATCGAAATGGTTTGAAGCGCCGCACAATTCGAAAACGTACCTGTGGCGATGGTAGTCACTCCCTGTGGAAGGGTGGCGCTGGTCAAGCTGAGGCAACTGCCGAACCCGAATGTCCCAATCGTGGTGACGGAAGATGGGATGGTTACGCTAACAACGCTTTGGCAGAGGAAAAACGCATTGTTACCGATCGAGATGAGGCCGGCTGGCAGAGGAAGGGCTGTTAGGCTAAGGCAACGATAGAAGGCATTGTTGCCAATGCTTGTTAGATTCGTTGACCAAGTAACGGCATCAATCGACTGACAATTTTGAAAAGCGTTGTCGCCGATCGACAACAATGTATTTGGCATCACCACACTGGTGATCGTTGTGCGATTCAGAAACGCGGTGGCTGCAATGGCGGTCACAGGCTTGCCGACGATGTCCGCGGGAATAACCACCGCATTGGTCGCTGTCGTCGAGTACCCGGTAATCGTAATGGTCGTGCCGTTGTCCGTGTAGGTAAAATCCCCGGATTGGTCCGCCCTGGCAGCACCTGCGGTCCACAGCATGCTGAGAGAGGCAGCGACTACAGACCGCCAGAGAATACATTTGGAAAAGTAAATCATTTCGGCAAGCGAGATATCAGAATATCTTAATTTTGACAATCCCCGCTCTGGATTTTTTTGAAAAATCATTCTCCCGCATCTACTCCTCAACAAGCCTTGCGGTCCATGCCGGGGGCCGTTAGGCAAGGCCATGCATGAAGATGTCCGGGCTTTGTTGGTTTTGCAGGATCGTGACCGCCGCTTAATGGCGATTTCCAAGGATTTGGAAAAACTTCCCCAGGATGAAGCGAGGGCCAGGGCGAAGCTAGATGGTGACGAAGCGGCGGTGGTCAACGCGGACAAGCAAATGATGGATTCCGAGTTGCGGGTGAAGAAGATCGAGCTCGATGCGGAGACCCGTCGCACGACCATCAAACGCTTGAAGAACCAGCAATTTGAAACGCGCAAAAACGAGGAATTTGTGGCGCTTGGCCATGAAATCACACGCTACGAAAAGGAACTGGATGAATTTGAAACGTTGGAACTTGAAGGTATGGAAAAGACCGATGGATTCCGCGCCGCATTGAAAGCCACCGAATCAGCCCGCGGCCGTACCCGCACCATGATCGCCGAAGATCTGGCGTCCATTTCGCAACGCAGGGAACGCTTGGAGCAAGACCGCGTCGACACGCTGGCGCAGCGTGAAGCAAGTGCTGCCAAGGTGCCCGAATCCATTCTGCCGCTCTACAACCGGTTGATGAAGGCCAAGTCGGGCCTTGCGGTTGCCGCAATGCGGGATGGCAAATGCGAGGGCTGCCACATGAAGTTGATAGCCTCGACGGTCATCAAGGTGCAGTCCGGCAAAGAGATCGCACAATGCGAAGACTGCGGCCGCATTCTCTATGTGGAGGAATAGGCCTCAGTAGAAATCTTTTTTGCGCTCTTCCAAGAGGATCAGCCAGTTCATCATGGTGATCGGAGGCAACTCCGCGGGATGGGTGATTTGTTTGAGATTCACCTTGATGCGGCTGGCATCGATTGCATTGCCACTTAGGTTTTTCGAATCGAGGGGACGCACTGGGTTCGTGGCCGTGTCGCTGGCCAACGAGCCGACTTGGCCGTTGAACGAGACCCCATAAGGATCAATTTCCACCCCGTAACGCTTTTCCGGAGCGAACAAGGAACAGGGAGGATAGTAGGTTCCACTTGGCGGAGTGTAACCGGTGGGTGGCGTGATAGTCGTCGTGTTGAAATCCGAGCCGATGAAAAGCCGGAGATTGGTGACGAGCGAGAACCCCTTGGTGAATGGCGAGAGGTTGGCACACTCCTGCATGATCAAGCCATAGTCCGTGCTGGTGCAGGGGATCGAAGGTTTCTTTGCCGAGTTGTTCAAGCCGGTGGTCGTGTAATCGACATTCACGACGAGGGAATTATTGACGGTCACTGCTGCGGCACCGGAGACGGTTGCCAGCATGGGGGGGATGCGTTGGGGATACACCGCGACGCAAACCGCACCACTAGGGAGGATTTTTGTTTCGAAGGGCGAACGGGGGCGCCAGTAGCCGGCTTTGACTGTGCCGACCAGGGGATCGCCGAAGGTGGTGTTGTTGAATGCGATTGTTCCTGAAAGCCCTGAACGGAACGTGAAGCCACCGGCTGTCCCGTAGGCGACATCAACCGCGCTGGCAAAGGTATAGCTTTGGTTTTCGTCACACACCTTCACATAGCCCGCCGGCAGGGTGGTTTGAACGGCGGTGGTGAGGGGGATATTCATCGTGGCTCTCGCGCCCGCCGTGGTAAGATAACCAAACCGCAGCATTGTCGGGGTGGAATTGGTGGCGCTTGTCACTGCGGTGACATCCAGGCGCATCGCGCATTGCATGGCACCCACCGAGTAGTTGTTCCAGGTGGTGGTGGAGAGCACGCTGGTTTCGTCGGTATTGGAGAAGCGGTCGAAAAATTCCGGCCCGCGCGTGATGGGAACAAAGGCCGCCTTGCCGCTTTCCGAAGCGAGCGAAACCGGGAAAAAGGCTCCCTGCGTGACCTGATAGGTTTCGCGGACACCCGGCGCAAACGGGCTGCCCGTGAAGCTCTGGCCGCCGACGGTTGCGCCGGTGCCAAGTGTGACGCCCCGGCGGGCCGCAAGTGCTCCTACGGCGGTGTTGCTGTCCACCGCCGCCTTGCCGACAAACATGGGTCCGTTGATGGTGACGTTTTGCCACGCGGCACCGGATGTATATTTGCCCAATGACATGTAGGACGCCGCCGAGATTGGAAGTTGCGAGGGGATTTCATAAATCGACAACACGAAATTCCGTTTCACGCGTGCGAGATAGGTTTTGTCGCTGTCATAACCACCGACATCCACGGAGAATGCCCACCAATTGCGCTTCGCGACGAAATCCTGGCCCGGAGTGCCGTATCCGAAGTTGATCTGGGGATATTTGACTAGGTTGAAGTTGGGATAAGTGCCAACGGGAAGACCCACGCCGCCTTGCGCCAACGTGCCGTAAACCTTGTTGGCGGAGATGATTGGATAAACCGCGTCGCGGTTGGACGTGGTGGTGTCACTGGAAGTCAGGGGAACAGGATAACCGGCACCGAGCGAGCGGTTGATTCCGGCCGATACATAGCCGGTCTCGCTCGGGATCGCCGCAAAGATCTTCGTGGGATCATTCAGGGTCGAGTCGCCCGCGTTGCCGGTGACCAGGTTGGTGATGTTTAGCGATGTCGCCAAATTTTGGGAAACCGAGGTGCGGGCGTTGGCGAGCACCAGCGATTCGGTGAAAATATCCTGCCAGCGCAGAGGATCGCTCTTCGAAGTGTTGAGGTTCGAATCCTGCTGCATGGCACGGATCGCGCGATTCGGCACGATTGAGACGATGGATCGCAGAATCGCATCCTCCTTTTCGCTATAATCCACACGCATCTGGATTTGCGATTGGAACGCTTCCGCATCGACCGCGCGGCGGTACGCGTAGATCATGAGCAACGACAGGATGGTGGCGGTGCTGACGACGAGCAGTAAAGAGATATAGCCGCGACGGTGGCGTTGGGGGGATGTGGTTTTCATTGCTGCATGGTCCCCGAGTAAGTGATTTCCTCGGAATTCGGACCTGTTAGTTTCATGCGCAGGACTCCTTGTTCCATGGTGAACGAAATGTTGGAGGCCGCCTTGGTGACCGCCCATTCGGGAGTGCCAAGCACGCCGGTGGTGGGCACGACATAGTAATACAAGGCAATGCCACTGCCCCGGTTTTCAAAGGAAAGGATTGTTGCACGCATCACGCCATCGGGTTGGCGATAGTTCAGCAGAACCACCGGCGACGCCGTGAGCCGTGCGTTTGTTCCGGCCAACGCGTCCGCGACCGAATCATGCAGGCGAAAGCGGTCGGCCTTGCCGATGAGGCGGCTTACATACATGCTGATCAGCGGTGCTTCCTCAGTGAGGAAGGATTGCGTCTTGAACATCTTCAAAAACGAAATCTGTTGGTTGAACAAGGCGATGACCATCGAGCCGGTTGCCAGTCCAAGCATGATGGACACCGACAACTCGATGAGGGTAAACGCGCGCCGATGGGGATTGGGTTTCATTGGGAGCGCAGGACGGTTCTTGATTTTGCGTAAGTCCGATTGCCAACGTTGTAAGTGACCAAGCTCTGCGCCTTCCAAACTTTCATCGCGGCGGGGTTTAGGGCGACTGTGCCGGTCCCGCCATCGATCGGGTAGTTGCCGCCATCCGCAAATCGGGTTCTTACGACCGTGCCGGTAATGCTGCGGCCACCCGGATATTTGCCAAGTTCCACCGTCGTAGTGGTGGTGACTGGAAATGCCGGCCATGGGGAAGTCGAGGCAAGCAAATCGTCGAAGGGGATGCGCTCGGCATACGACCTTTCATAGGTCATGTAGGCGTCTGTCACCGTTTGTTGCAGCACCCACTGGCGCGGATGGAGGATATTGAGCGAAAGCTTGATAAGAACGAGGCCGACAGTTGTCAGGATCGTCAGCCCCATGATCGCTTCCACCATGACGAAAGCGCGTCTCCAGGATCGCGCCTTGCGAATCGGCCGGACATTTTCCAAGCTGCCGCCATGCCACGGCTTCTGATGACCCTTACATGGCTGGTCGCGGTGTTGTGGCAGACTGGCACTGGTTTCGGTCAAAGCCTTCTGGAACCCCCGTTCGGCCTGCACTGGGGGGATTCTCCGGAAAAGCTGATAGCTTGGGCATCCAGACATTCCTTGGACGTTACGATTTTCCTGCCCGGAGATCAACCGGCAATGCGGGTTCTCAAGATCCAGCCCAAGAAAGGACCCTTGCCGGAATCCCAGGCAGGGGCGGTCGAGGGGCGTTTTCTCGCCGGTAAACTGTTTGAACTCACGGTCCATTATTTCGATGCCGATGCCTCCGCGGATTTGATCGAAGCCCGGTTCGAGGCCTTGCGTAAGCAGCTTTCGGTCGAGCGCGGTGCGTTGATCGCCGACCACCAGGATGCGCCGGTGGAAGATCAATTCGTGACTCGTACTCGATCGTTTCATAGAGAACCCGTGAAGGGCTTGTTTCTGGTGCTGGCGTTCACAGAGGTCGAAGACCTGTTGAGAAAGACCAAAGAGGCCAGGTTTTCATTGATCTATCGGAATGATAATTTCAAAGATGAGCTGATGAAAAATCTGGAGAGACAATAGGTTATTCCGTGGTAGTCATCGCTCCATTGAGCACGATCGTGCGGTCCAGCGTGAACGATACATAAGCCAGGCGATCGATGCCAAACGGGGTCTTGGTCAGGAGCTCCATCGTCCACACGCCTTCACTATCGAAGACACTGTCATAGTTGGACAAGGTGAGCACCCGGCTGTTTGGGATGGAATCGTTGATGATAAGCGAGGATCCGGGGATGATCGTGCCGGTAGTTCCAAGCACCTGATTTCCCTTGTATGCCTGGGCATAAGTCGTCGAGTTCGGATAAAGATCGTTCAGGGCGAGAGTCAGGCTGGGCATGGCGAACCGGACCAGTTGGTTCGACGTGAGTCCTGAGATCGTGCCATCAGCAACTGGCCAGACCTGGATGTATTTGGATGCCAATTGCGATTCAGGCGCCTGGTAATCTTCGAGCGAAAACACCGAGAAGCGTTCTTCCCCGCGAACCTTGGAACGGTTGCCGCCGGGGATCGATGTGAGGGCGAACGTGAGGTTCTGGGTTCCGTTCGTGTTGATGGAAGTTTGGGTCAGCAGCGTCGCCTGGGTGCGGTCGATTCCGACGCCGGTTCCATTCGTTCCGTACGATTGCACGTGACGGAGAAACTTGACGCTCTTCGACGGCTCGGGATCGGTAGCTCCGGCGAGCAAGCCGGCGACAGTGACAGTCACGTAAAACGGGCGGTCCGCGCGGGTTCTTGGGACCACGCCCGTCGTGTCCTGGGAACTCACGACCACCGTTGCCACCGGCACGTAGGTTCCCACGTAGCTGCTATCGAGCAGATAGCTGGTGAGGCCGGAAACGGAAGATGACTTGATCGTCCAGAGATCAAATCGGGCTCCTCCCGGGTTGATCGCGAGATCGGAAAATTTGCTACCGACCGCCGCCACGGTCGATGAGGCATCCCAGGTCGTGCCTTCCGGCATCTGGTATTGCCGGAGGTAGTTGGTGTAGCTGATGGTTTCGACGGCGAAACCCAGGCCACATGAAAGCGCGGCGGCGGCGATGCAAGGAAGTAGGCTTTTCATGGTTTGGAAGGGTTGGTTTCACTGTCAGCGGGAACTTTGGGCGGAAGAACGGAGATAGGGCCCCCGTGAAAGGTTGCGACGATCAGGTTTCCTGATTTCACCATTTGCTTCTGGGTTTCTTCAGAGATCGGATTGGTTCCCGCCGCCTGCGTCCGAGAAACCTCTATGGTGGTGATCCAGCCGCGGTTGAGGGCGTAAAATTCACCCCAATTCATCAACTTTGCTCCGGCAACATACTTGAGCCGATCCGCCATGGTTTTGGGAATCTGCATCACCGCTTGCTTGGGCACGAGAGTCACGGCGCCGTTGAAGCAGAGGATGTCCGAATCGCTTACCAAATCCTTCGGCCTGTTAACAACCGAGGGATCAGGTCCTTTGACGGGAAGTTGCCTGCGCATCGGATCTTCCTGCGAAGCCTTGCGGTAAGCGACCACCAGTTGTTCGTGCGTAGCCGCGTCGCGCATTTCCTCCACGGCCTCGGCATTAAAGGATACTAACAGGAAAATGAGTGTGATGTTTTTCATAGGAAATTAACGGATTTCATCGTCCACGCCACCGGAAGGATCGACCATGCCATTGGGGCCGCCATGGCCGTTGCCCGGGTTGGAAGAATCCACGCCGTCCAGGTTGTTGCCGTGGCCGTTGTTGGGATGATTGGTGCTGAACGTTACGAGCAGCACCATGTCCTGATAGTCGAAGCATGGCAGGGTGTGATCAGTCTGGCCCAGCTCCATCAGGATGATGGCACTCATCGGTCCGATATTGATCTGGCCGGTGGAATTCAGATAGGGCCTCAGATAGCTTGCGAGGGAGGACGATTGATAAAGGGGACTGGCCGTTGGAGGAGTGTCGCCGTTAACCAATGTGATGACCTGCAGGTTGGCGCTGATCGTTGTGTATAGCGGGCTCCAGGTGCCGTTTTTCACATAGCGTCCTGAGAAATTGATCGTCGTTCCCGACGACATCTTCTTGATATAAAGGGAGTAAGCGGACGTCACATCGGATTGGATCCCGTAGAAGAGCTGTGTATAAGCGGCACCATTGATGCTCATCCGCGCGTCGGTGTAGAGGGGCGTCGTACCTTGGGTGGAGTCACAGGCGGTGATGCCGGTCCCGATCGGTTGAACGGAAACGTAAGTATTATTTTTGGTGATTGTGATTTTGCCCGGAGGGCTGATCGTCGCCACGTCGCTTACCTTGCTCGGATAAAGAATTTCCCAAGTGAGAGTTGGCTTCGTGCCGGTCTGCACGACCGATGGATAGGCCGACAGCACTCCTGCCGGAGCGGTGGGAATCGTCGGCGTTGTGCTGCCGCCGTTGCCATTTCCATTGTTGGCGGCAAGGGTGGTTGAGGACATAAGGGTGCTCAAGGCTATGGCGGCTGCCGAGACGGCAGCCAGGTGGCTGGTTTTCATGGGTGGCTGGTTGTAAGGGTGTGGATGTCTGGAAACATCCTTCCGCCTTGAACCTCACAGGTGGGACTTCCTGTGAGAGGCGGGCGGCCCGGGTCGGGCAAGGGCATGGGGCTTGCAAGGGCTGCTTGCAGAACCATGCCGATTCGGGACAGAACCCCGATCCGGGCCGTCTGAAGGCGATTGGGACGAACGCGCTTCAGAAAAGGATTATGAGATGCAATTGACGGGTGGGGTCGTTTGGATCGGGGTTGGGGTTAACAGCAGTTGTCTAGGGTGAGTATCAGCGCTGGGGCAGGGCCTCCGCGGAGGACCAGTTGCGCCAGGGTCCCCGTGGGATCTGGCGATCATTGACGAAACGCCATTCCACGGTTTCGCCGCTTTTCAGACCGAGGTAATCCCGGACCGCCGGGCTCAAGTCGATGCCGGCGGATTGGTTCCGGTTCGCGCGGGGGGATTCGTTCCCGAAAACGTATTGCCAGTGGTCGACTTCAAAAGGACCGACATCTTCCCACTGCGCATAGCAAACCTTGCCTTCATGGTGGATCGCAACCCAGCGGCCGTGGCAAACCGAGATACCATCGCCTTGATAAGCTTCCCAAAACCACGGAATCACCCGCGACGCTTCGGGACGATGAACGCCACCTTTCGCGACGTCGTTGTATGGCAAGGCAACATAGAAGGGGTTCAAGGAAGGTGTGAATCCCGCAGGGCGATAACCGTCGCGATGATCGGGCTCGTCATAGCCACCGAAATTCGCCTGCCAGTTTTGGTCCCAGGCGCTTTGCGTGTTGGGAGTCGGATTGTTTTCGGTGGGCAATTCGCCGACCCAAAACACCGTGGCCACCACGTTGCGTTTCCAGGCGTATGCCAAATCCGAGGATTTCTCCTGCGGACTTTCCACGACCACCCGGGCCTCCGGCGGGGCGCCAAAGGGATCGCTCAAAGTGGGTAGGATCTCGCGGCGGTTCTCCAAAAATCCTTCGTGCGCCACTGCCACACGGTCACTCAAACGCGCCCCGCTGGATATTCCGGCGATGAAAACTGAACCAATTCCGGCGATGACCGATGCGATTTTCATGCTTTCAAACTGAAAGGTTGAACCTCAAACGAAGTTGACCTTGCCCGCATGATATAAATTTAACCCTTCTTAACAAGAAGTTTTTTTGAAAACTTTGAACGAAATTTTAGATTCGTTGTCTTCTTCAAATTCCCTTTGTTTTGGCGGTCTTTGAGCCAACGAAGAGGAACGTGGCCGGTAAAGTTCGGTTAGAACAAATCTCTCAAGGACTGGGTTCGCGGCAGGTTTTACCCGAAAATCAGGTAAGGTTCAATAAATTTTTACAAATATTGAACGAATCTTAACCGATTATTTCGGCTTCCTTTTCTTTACGCGCGTGCGTTCCCAAACCGCCGCTCCAACTCCCGCATGCCGAACTCAGTAAGGGTCGGTCGGCCATCGGAAGTGCAATAGGGTAGGTCACACTCGAATAATTCCGCCAGCAGGGCTCCAGTTTCGGCGAGTTTGGGCTGAACCAGGTTGCTCGCGCGTTTCGCCAAAACCTTGGCCATGCGATCGAAGGCAAAACGCGGTCCCGGCGAGGGATCGTGCAGCAATTCATCCATCAGTGCGGTCAGGAAGCCAACCGGATCGCCAATAGCCACGCAAGCTGGCAAACTATTGATTTGCAGGGTGTTGCCACCAAATGAAGCCACCTCGATGCCCGCCTCCTGAAGGGCCATGCGCTCCCGTAGCACCAGATCGAGCTCGCGGGGGTCCAATTCCATAAGCATTGGAACCAGGAGTCCTTGAATTTCCAGGGAGGACTCGTGTTGACCGAGCAATTTCTCGTAAAAAATGCGGTCGCGGGCGGCCTTGGGGTCGAACTGGACCAGTCCGTCCGCGCTTTCCAGAAGAATGAAACGGCCGTGCAGCATCCCCAGCGTCCGGAAATCGGGACTGGTTTTGCGTTCTTGCGGCAATCCAGCGTCGCTGGCCGGAGCGATTGGCGTCTTTTTCCATTCTGAAAAACTAGGCTGTGGCGCTTGGAACCTCGAAATCACCGGGGCCGGCGGGGCAACCACGCCGGGGGTAGCTTCCGATCCATGTTCGCTCTTGGCCGCTAAGGGTGTCCGGGGGCGCAACCCCTCGGTCACCGCCCGCAAAATCGTGTCGCGGATGTCGAGCGGCCGATGGAATCGCACCTCGCGCTTCGCCGGGTGGACGTTCACATCGACCAGGGATGGTTCCAAGTCGATCCAAAGCCAGGCGGCGGGATGTAGCCCGTCCGCCAGCGCGCCGCGGAATCCTTCTGCCAAGGCCCGTGAAATGGCAGGGTCCTCCACCGGCCGGCCATTGAGGAAAATGAACTGATGCCGTCGGCCCCGGCGTGCATGGATAGCGGGCAGCACGTAACCTTCCACCGAGACCCCATTGCCATCGGTCCGCGGCAGTTCTTTCAGTTCGCGGGCCAAGTCGGTTCCCAGCAGTTGCCTGACCCGGTCGACGGCCCTCGCGGCGGGGGGCATGTCAAAAATCTCGCGATCGTCCCGTCTCAAACGGAACCTCACGTTCGGCGCGGCGAGCGCATGCAGGCGGAGCTGGTGCTCGACGTGCGCAGCCTCGGTCGATTCCGCCCGCAGGAATTTCCGCCGGGCGGGCATGTTGAAAAAAAGCGCTTTGGCTTCAACGACGGTGCCCGGCGCACAGCCTGCGTCGCGCACGTCGCTGATTTTTCCGCCATTGACGATGATCTCCGTCCCGGCGATGGCATCGGCTTCCCGCGTGACCATGCGGAATCTCGAAACGCTGGCGATGCTTGGCACCGCCTCGCCGCGAAAACCCAAGGTCATGATCGCCGCCAAGTCCCCTGCGGTCCGCAACTTGCTGGTGGCATGCCGTTCCAGCGAAAGCAGGGCGTCCTCGCGCGACATGCCACAGCCGTCGTCGCTGACCCGGATTAATGCGACGCCGCCTTGGTCGATATCTACCCGCACCTCGCGGGCTCCGGCATCGATGCTGTTCTCCACCAATTCCTTCACCACTGAAGCCGGACGCTCCACCACTTCGCCGGCCGCGACCTGGCTGGCGAGGATGTCGGGAAGCACACGGATTTTCGGCATCGCGGATCAAGGAAAGACAGAAGACGACAAGACACAAGACGCAAGACCGGAGCCCTTTCCCATCTTGCGTCTTGTGTCTTCTGGTCTTCTGTCTTCTCTTCCTGCCCCCATGGCAGGCTTTTTTAAATCGCTGTTGAACAAGGTTACCAATCGCGCCGAGATCGATTGGGATGATCTGGAGGCGGATCTGATTTCGTCCGATCTGGGGATCGGCCTGACGACTTCGATCATCGATGACCTCCAACTGCTTGGCCGCGAGATTTCCGGTGACGATGTGATTGCGGCGACGCGGCGGCAGATTTCCAAGCGACTGCCCGACAATTTCCTGCCACCGATTCCGCGGTCGAATGGCAAGCCCTTTGTGATTCTCGTGGTTGGCGTCAATGGCACCGGCAAAACCACTTCCTCGGCAAAACTGGGGCTGTGGTTGAAAAAGCGCAAACGCACGGTGCTTCTCGCCGCCGCGGATACGTTCCGCGCAGCCGCTGTCGAGCAACTCATGCGCTGGGGCGAGCGGCTTGATCTGCCGGTCGTGACGGGAAACCCAAACGCGGATCCCTCGTCGGTGTGCTTTCACGCGCATCAGAAGGCCATCGCATCGAACACCGACTTCCTCATCTGCGATACCGCGGGGCGGATTCACACGCGGCATAACCTGATGGAAGAGCTTGGTAAAATCCGCCGCACCATCGCGAAGCAGGATGAGACGGCTCCGCATCTAACACTTTTGGTGGTTGATGCCACCACCGGTTCCAACGCGCTTCAGCAGGCCAAGGAATTCCATAAGGCAAGCCCGCTCGATGGCCTGATCGTGACCAAGCTCGATGGCTCCGGCAAAGGCGCCATCGCGGTGACCATTCACGACCAGCTCAACATCCCGCCGCGGTTTTTGGGAACGGGCGAGGAACCGGAAGCGTTTTCCATTTTTGAAAAGGAATCGTTCGTGAGCGATATCCTTTGAACGGCCTCACTTGGGCAGATGCTCGCTGCAATATTCGCTGCCGTCGCTTCCGATGCGGAACTCCAATGTCGGATCGGAAATTTCGGTCCGCTCGCACACCCGACAGGTATGAAATGCGTTCGAACCCGGGAGTTTTCTGGCATTGAAGCGTTGCCGGCGCTGGGCTGATTCAATGACCAGCGCGGTTCCCCGCAAGGTTGGGATTCCCGCCCATATGGCGTAGTTCAGCAGGGAGATCATGACAAAAGGCAGGCTGCCCGGTTCACCGATGACATAGGAGATCAGTGAAACCACCAACAGCAGGGCAAGCAGCCGCACCTGCACGGGGATGATCATCATGAACAGGATTTCCGTTTTCGGGAAAAGGGTCGCGAATGCCAGAAAGGCGGAAGAATAAAGCGCAAGTCCGCTCAGACCCATGGGGACCGTAAAGAGGAAGTTGGCAATCAGTGCGAGGACGATGCCCGCGTAGTAAAACAGCGAAGCCTTGAAGGTGCCCCACGCGTTCTCAAGGCCGTCGCTCACCATGAAAACGAAGCCCACCATGAACGCCAAAAACAAAATTCCCATGAGGCCGGGGCGGCCGAATTCGGAGTTGGCGAAAAACATCGTCGCAATGCGCCAGACTTCCCCTGACATGATTTTGCCGCGGTCGAATGCCAGCACATCCGGCAGATCCGGGCGGATGAACTGCAGCACAAACACCAGAACATGGAACAAGGCGTAAAAGCGCAGGAATCCGGGAAAGGCCAGCCAACCCGCGCGGCGCTCCAGGTGATCGAAAAAACTCATGGCGGGAGGGAGCATTGCGGCTTCCCGCCGATTGACAAGCACCGGGCTGACTTCCACTCTGGGCCTGTGATTTCCGACCTGAAAAGCTCCCCGCTGGAAAATGTGCACGAGGCGCTGGGGGGCAAGCTGGTTCCTTTCGCGGGTTGGAACATGCCGGTCCAATACACGTCGATCATCGACGAGCACACCGCGGTCCGGACCAAGTGCGGGATCTTCGACATTTCCCACATGGGCCAGTTCCGCGTCGGCGGTCGGGCAGGCGGCTCGTGGCTCAACGGCCTGCTGACCAACGACATTTCCAAGCTCGGCGTCGGCGAGGGCCAATACACGCTGATGCTGAACTCGCACGGCGGGGTCATCGATGACATGATCATCTACCGGACGGCGGATGATGAATATTTTCTCGTCGTCAATGCATCGATGATCAACGAGGACTTCATGTGGCTCGCGACGCGGATTGTGGACGGGGTGACGTTCAACGACGAGAGCCCTCGTTGGGCTGGCTTGGCAATCCAAGGGCCGGACTCGGCGAAAGTGTTTGCCACCGTTTTCCCGAACGAGACCTTGCCGCAACGGAATGGCATCGCTTACACGGCCGACGGATCGATCGTCTGCCGGACCGGCTACACGGGTGAGGATGGCTTCGAGTTTTTCTGTCTAACAGGTGAAGCCGAACGCTATTGGAATGCATTTCTAACAGCCGGAGCAAAGCCCTGCGGTCTCGGTGCGCGCGATTCGCTGCGGCTGGAAATGGGCTATCCGCTCAATGGCAGCGACCTGTCACCGGAACGCACGCCGATTGAAGCGGGCCTCGGGTTTTTCTGCGACCTCGACAAAGGCCATTTCATCGGCCGCGAAATGCTATTGCGGCAGAAATCGATCGGTCCCGGCGTCAAGCTGACGGCCATCCGCTACACCGACAAAGGCGCCCCGCCCCGGGCGCATTACCCGGTGGTCTGCGAACTCGGCACGGTGATCGGTGAACTGGCCAGCGGGGTGCTATCGCCCTCGTTGATGACCGGCATCGGCCTGGCGTATCTGCCCGCGGAGTTTTCCGAACCCGGAACCAAGCTCCAGATCGAAGTCCGCGGCAAACTCTTTCCCGCCGAGGTCGTCAAAAAGCCATTCTACAAACAGCCTTCCCACAAATAACTTCTAACATATAACTTTCATCCATGTCCACCCCCACCGATCTCCGCTTCGCAACTTCGCATGAATGGGTCCGACTTGAAGGCGACATCGCCACTGTAGGCATTTCCCATCACGCGCAGGAAGAACTGACCGATGTCGTCTTTGTCGAATTGCCAACCGTGGGGCGCAAGGTCGATGCCGGCGATCCAACGGCCGTCGTGGAATCCGTCAAAGCCGCGAGCGACATTTACGCTCCGGTTGCCGGTGAGGTGGTGGAAGTGAATCCAGAGGTGGAATCCGATCCATCGCTCGTCAACAGCGACCCGTATGGCAAGGGCTGGATTTTCAAATTGCGTGTGAAAAACGCAGCGGACGCAGCGGCGCTGTTGGATCCCGCGGCTTACGCGTCGCACATCGGTTAGATCTGGACCGCCCGAAGTATATCTAACAGTTTTTGGCGGCGGCCTTTCCGCCCCATGAATTCGTGGACAATATCTAATCGTTCCAGCCAGCCGATTTGCCCGTTAACAGGCCGCGGCTCGCCCAGACATAGTTCCAGCCGGAAATCACGGTCAGTGCCACAGCGAGCCAGAGCGTGGTTTCCAAGAACCAACCGCCTTGCGCGCGCGGGCGGCTTAGGTTTTTGAAAAATTCGGGAATCGGGGATAGCACCGCATTATCTCCCAGGGTCAGCCAGACCAAGCCGGTGATACAGAAAGTGAGCTGCAGCGTGGTCTTCCATTTCCCCAGACCATCGGCCGCGATGACCTGACCCGCTTCGACCGCGATCTGCCGCAAGCCGGTCACGAGAAATTCGCGGCAGATGATCAGGGCGGTAACCCAAACCGGGCATAGGCCTTTTTCGGTGAAAAAAACGAAAGCGGTGCAGACCAAAATCTTGTCCGCCAAGGGGTCCATCAATTTCCCCAAGGGCGTCACCAGACTCATTTTGCGCGCCAGCCAGCCGTCCACGAAGTCGCTGATCGCCGCCACCACGAAGAAGGCGAGGCCCGTGCCGTAGCCGGTTGGCGACTGGAACGACACCGCCAGTACGAACGCCGCCGTCATGACCAGCCGGGAGAACGTGATGGCATTGGGAATATTCACTGCCGGAGTGTGGGAAATGAGCGGCTTCAAAGCAACTAGGTGTTGCACCAATCCGCCGATCCTCCTAAGTCGTAAAGGCCGCTTGGACGGCAAACTATCATGAGCAACAGCGATTTCGGACTTATTGGTCTGGCCGTCATGGGCCAGAATCTCGTTCTCAACGTGGAATCCCGCGGCTTCCAGGTCTCGGTTTACAACCGCACCACATCGGTCACCGACGAATTCGTCGCGGCCCATCCCGGCAAAAAATTGGTCGGCGCAAAGACCCTGCAGGACTTCGTGCAATCCCTCGCTTCGCCCCGCAAGGTCATGATCATGGTCAAGGCCGGCGGTCCGGTCGATGCCGTGATCGAATCGCTGATTCCTCTGTTAGATAAAGGCGATATCATCATCGACGGTGGCAACTCGCTCTACACCGACACCGAACGCCGCGACAAGTGGCTCGGCGATCTCGGTTTCCGCTTCATCGGCGCCGGTGTTTCCGGTGGTGAGGAAGGCGCGCGCAAGGGCCCCTCGATCATGCCCGGCGGCCCGGCCTCGACCTGGGATGTGATGAAGCCCATTTTCGAAAGCATCGCCGCCAAGATCGACGGCGAGCCTTGCGTCATCCACATCGGGCCCGGCGGTGCCGGACATTACGTGAAGATGATCCACAACGGCATCGAATACGGTGACATGCAGCTCATCTGCGAAGCCTATAACATTTTCAAAGCCGCTGGATTCACTCCGGCCGAACTCGCCACGGTTTTTACCGATTGGAACAACGGCGATCTCGAAAGCTACCTCATCCAAATCACCTCGAAGATTTTCGAACAAATCGATCCGGAAACCGGCAAGCCGCTGGTCGATCTCATCCTCGACACCGCGGGTCAGAAGGGAACCGGCAAGTGGACGATCATGAATGCGGTCGAAAATACCGTCGTTATTTCCACCATCAACGCCGCTGTCGAAGCGCGTATCCTTTCCTCGATGAAAGACCAACGCGTCGCTGCCAGCGAATTCCTCAAGGGCCCGAAAGCCGAGATCACCGGCGACAAGGCGGCTCTTGTGAAAAAGGTGCACGACGCGCTTTTCGCCTCCAAAATCATCTCTTACGCCCAGGGCCTCGACTTGATCGCCGCCATGAGCAAGGAAAAGAACTGGGGCCTCGACCTCGGCAAGATCGCCGCCATCTGGCGCGGAGGTTGCATTATCCGCGCGCGCTTCCTGAACGACATCACGGATGCCTATCGCTCCGATCCGAAGCTCAGCAACCTGATGCTTGCTCCGTTCTTCACGAAGCTTCTCAACGGCTTCCAGCAAAACTGGCGCGAGGTCATTTCGCTCGCGACGCTGGCTGGTATTCCGGTGCCCGCGTTCAGCGCGTCGCTCGGTTACTACGACAGTTATCGTAGCGCGGTGCTTCCGGCAAACCTGCTTCAGGCGCAACGCGATTTCTTCGGAGCGCACACCTACGAACGCACAGACAAGAAGCGCGGCGAGATGTTCCACACCGACTGGCCGGAAGTCATTGGTTGATCCCGGGAGCGCTGGTCTTCAGACCGGCAGCATTTCTTCTTCACTTGCGGTCGCCGGAAATCCCGGCGGCCGTTTTTACTTACTTTGCGTCTTTCTTGGAATCATCGCCAGTCGTTGATTCCTCCAGTTGTTCTTTGACGAGATCTGCCCACGTCTCGAAAAGTTTGAGATGTAGGTCTTCGCCAGGGCCGCCGAATCGCCGGACCCTGCGGCCTTCACAAACTCATTCGTGATTGGCGTCAGTTGGCCGCTCAGAGCGATGCATGGCTGCCATCAATGAAATGCTCGAAATGATCTTTTTCTTGGCTGTATAAAACGACAATCGGCATCTTAAACCGCGAACGACGCCCGTCCACCGTTTTCGTTTCACAGTTCAGCGACGTCGTAAAAATCCTTCTTCGATCCGCGGTTGGCGATCGCGTTGAGTTTCATCGCCGCAAGGTCTGGCAATGAAATCACCTTTATCGGGACGGCGTCGAAGCGGAGCATCGAAATGACGATGGCGGGAGTTGGAACCAAGCGCAACAAAAGGCGAATGCTTTCGGCTGAAGCGAGCGCAGGCCTGTGGCAAGTTTGGCCAACTCGGGCTTTCCATATTGTGTTACTAGGATTTGCCAATCCCGCCAGCGGCCGTATTCCAGAACGCGTTGTACCAGCCATCCAGCGTGGCGCTCGGGATCAACCGCGGAACGTTCAACATCCCAGAACAGGTGGGCGGAAAGCTCGTTCACAGCCTGAGCTTGCCGGTTCCGGAACCGGGAGCAAGGAACGATGATCATGCCGGCGTTCAGCGTCCTTGTCAGCCCCCACGGAAACTGCGATCCTCCGGCAATGGCAAGCGAGCTCACTCCCGAATACATCGCCATGCTTCGCCGGCTCGACGGGCGGCAAAAGCTGCGCACCGCCTTCGCCATGTATTGGGGTGCCCGCAAGCTCAAAGCCGCCGGCCTTCGCGCCCGGTTTCCAGATTGGTCCGAGGAAAAAGTTCAGCAAGAAGTGAAACGCATCTTCCTCCATGCCACCACCTGAACCATTCCTCGTTTTCACCCGCAAGTTTGAGGAACTGGGCATCCGTTACATGGTCAGCGGCAGCGTTGCCGCTATTTTCTACGGCGAACCACGCATGACCAATGATGTGGACATCATCGTCTTCCTCCATGCCGGCGATGCCCAAAAACTCGAAACCGCTTTTCCCGACGACCAGTTCTATTGTCCTCCGCGCGAGGTTATGGAAATCGAAATCGCCCGCAGCCAACGGGGGCATTTCAACCTTATTCATCACGAAACAGGTTTCAAAGCGGACATCTATCCGGTTTGCGATCCGTTACACCGGTGGGGAATCGGCAATGCCCACTCGGTTCAGATCGATGATGATCAGATAACGATTGCACCCCCGGAATACGTTATTGTTAGAAAACTCCAGTTTTTCCGCGAGGGTGGTTCTCAAAAGCATCTCCGCGACATCAGCCGTATGCTTGCGTCGCTGGGAGAAGATTGGAGCCGCGAAAGCCTCGTTTCATTCATCCGCGATTATCATTTGGACGCGGAATGGCAGATGGTTCTCGAATTTCCGGAATAGCCCACTCACGGTTGGCCCTTTGCCATCCCATTCATCTCCCATTTGTCCTCGGGCTTGAGAATGGAGCGCGGACCATCGCCATTCAGCCATGTCTTGGCCGCGGCATCGCCTTTTAGCTGCGCATCCCAAAAGGCGGTCGTGAGCGAAAGGATCAAAGCGTGGTAACGTTTCCCGCTTTCGGAATTCCCCTGCAGATCGCGGTCGTTGAAACTCATGTGTGTGGCTTGGTCAAAGATGACCTGCCACGCTGGCGCATGGGTTAGATTTGGAAACACCTTCTGCCGCTCCTCCGGAGTGGTGCTGCTGACGGGGCTGTCGTCAAGCGTGCCGGTCATCAGAAGACTGGGGATAGTGATCGATTCGAACGCTTTCGCGGGATCGCCCAGCGCGGGTAGGCTCGGACTCATCATCACAGCGGCCGAGACGCGCGGATCGCGGAAGGATAGCCGTCCTCCTGCAAGCGATTGTCCGGCGATGGCCTGGGTCGTGGTGGCACCGAACGAATGTCCGGACATGCCGATGTGTTTCAAATCGAGACGATCATGCAGCGCGTGGTTTTTATCCGCATTAAATGCTGTTAGAGCATCGATCAGCACCGGAATATCCTCACCGCGGCGCATGAAATTTTCCAGCGATGCGGCTTTTTTCAAATCCACCATGCGCTGTCCCGGAGCCGCGCTTTTCCAGACGCTGTCGTCACTGCCCGGATGTTGGACAAACACGACCACATAACCCCGCGCCGCCCAATGGTTGCCGAGATAGGGATTTCCGTCCCTCGATCCGCCGAGACCGTGGGAAAAAATGACAACCGGTGCGGGCTTGTCGGAAGTCGGCAGATAAACGCGGCCCGGCAGCGTGCGATTGCGCTTGGCATCGTGGATTTCAAATGTCTTTGATTCGATTTTCACGTCAGGGACTTTGAGTGGATCGTATTTGACGGGCTCAGCAGAGGCAGCGAAGGAGGCCACGGCAAGTGAAAGGCTGATGGATAGGAAATTCATAAGTGCATGAACCCTGCGCGCTGCAATTGGTTGCAGGTCGGAAAGTTTTGGAGTGCGGCGGGAAGCGATAGCGCCACTCCGCTTTGGATGGTTTTGGAAGTTCGGCGCGTGTATGATCCAATGCGGTGTCGCCGCTGCGCTCTGCCCTGCCCGTTACCCATAAGTCGTACCACTTCGCGCTTGTACTAAACGATCGTTTGACATATCGCGAGGGATGGATCTTGAAACTCCCTCCGTCGCTGCGATTCGTTCGTGGGCTTCTT
>JANMJQ010000121.1:0-4076 GCA_031371445.1 Akkermansiaceae bacterium | reverse complement strand
AATTGCTCAGTCCGGGAGACCATCTCTGCAAGGTGAGCATGATCCACTGGTAGGAGTTCCACCCCGCTTCCAACGACATGCCCATCCACCTCAGCCATCCGGCAGCGGCCACGAATCCCCTCGCGGAGGCCATGCTTCCAGGGGTCGGTGGATTCCCACCATCCGACCGCGCCTTGTTTCTCGCGGGATACAGCGAGCTATGTCGTGTCGATCTCAACGGCGGACGCGCGTTGGAAATTTGCGGCGGCTTCGGAAAACTCGCCGCCGGATTGGCGGCGGCGTTTCCCAAGGCTGAAGTGACCGGCCTCGATCTCTATGCCGCAGGCGGGCCGGAAATCGAAGAGCGCCTCGCGGCATGTCCCGGCTTATCCTACGTGGCGGGCGACGCCTTCGACCTCTCACGCTTTGACGATGAATCGTTCGAACTCGTCTGGGGACAAGCGGCGTTGCATCATCTCGCACACGATCTGGAAAAACTCAGCGCGCAGGTTAGCCGCATTCTCAAACCCGGTGGCCGGCTCGTTTTCATCTTCGAACCCATGGGACACAATCTGCTCGTTGCCGCCATCCGCGCGATGCGCATGGCGAAGCACGAATTGCCAGACGAAAGCAATCTCTACCTGTCGCAGTTCGAACAAATGTCGAAACACTTCACAGCATGCGAAGTGCAGATGTTCAATCTGCTGGGTTATCCGATGAAAGCATTTTCCGATCATTTGCAACTCATCTCAAATCTAGTGCATTCCATTGATTCGGGATTATTCCGTTCGTTTCCGAAACTGTTGCGCTACGGAGCGAACTGCAACGTGATATTCACCAAATAGGCACCATCGACACAATGCCCGGCAACCGTCGCAAATTGGTTCACCTGCACGGCAGAAATCCGCAACAAATCTCGCATCTCTCGTGCCAGCTTGTGCATGCGGACAAGGTCGCGGCCCAAGCTTTGGAGCTATTCAAAGGGCACCCAATCATAGAATGGACAATCTCTCTTTTCAGCCTGAGAATCAGCACGCACGACTTCTCGTCCTTTTCCCAAAGTCATTGGTGTCCATTTCGAAATCCAAACCGTGACAGCCTTTCCCTCCTTGGGCAAAACGCAGTGCCATAACTTACCCGGATTTGCATCATGAAAATCCCAAAGAGTCTCGTTCCATTAATGCAAAAGGCCATCGGCCGCTTGGGCTACACCATGAAAAAGCGACGACCTGGAATCCGTCGCAGCGGATGCGAGCAGGAAACGCGGGTGACCGTGGCCGATCTCATGCTCGACTTGCACGGCGGGGATATTTTCAAAGGCTTTGACTACAAGTCATACCCTGAGGACCTCAGCGGCTGGGGCGGTGATTCACCCGCCTTCGCGGAACTCATTCATGAAATCAAACCAGCATTGATCATCGAGGTCGGATCGTGGAAAGGCGCCTCGGCAGCAACCATGGCGGACGCAATGGCGTCCGAAAACCTTCCCGGCAAGATCCTCTGCATCGACACTTGGCTGGGTGCTCTGGAATTCTGGGCGGATCAAAGTGACCCCGAACGTTTCCTGGCCCTCGAACGACAGCATGGATACCCGTCGGTGTATTACCGATTCCTTGCAAACGTGTGCCACCGCGGACACTCGCGGCGAATCGTTCCTTTTCCGATCCACTCCTCGGCGGCGGCCTTGTGGCTGATGAGAACCGACCTGCGGGCGGACATGATTTACATCGACGGCAGTCATGAGGAAGAAGATGTCTATCAGGATCTCCTGGACTATCATCCCCTCCTGAGACCCGGCGGAAAAATCTTCGGTGACGACTGGGATTGGAGTGGCGTGCGCGCCGCTGTCGAGCGGTTCGCACAGGAAGAGCGCCTGACGGTCCTGCATCGTCACGACAAGTGGATACTCGGCTGAATTTCCCGACGATGGACTTCACCATTATTACCCCAAGCTTCAACTACGGAAGTTACTTGGGCGATTGTCTGGCAAGTGTGACGCGGCAGCAGGGAGTCACACTGGAACATCTGGTATTTGATGCAGTATCCACCGATGACAGCGCGGCGGTTGCCGCGAAATTCCCGGCCATTACTTGGTTGCAGGAACCCGACCGCGGCATGTCTCACGCAATCAACAAGGGCTTCGAACGGGCCAAAGGCGATTGGGTGATCTGGCTGAATGCGGATGACCGTTTCAAAGACGGGTCTTTGAAACGATTTCTTGATGCGGTCAAAACCTCAACCGCTGACGTAGTTTATGGCGACTATGATTTAATCGAGGCCGGCGGTGAATTGATCCGTCACATGAAGGTGCCGCGCTGGTCAAAGTTCGTGCACATCCATCATCATTGTTATGTACCCTCGACCGCGGCGTTTTATCGGAACTCGACCATCATCGGACAAGGCCACCGCCTGCGCGAGGATTTCCACTACGTCATGGACGGAGAGTTTTACGCGCGCCTCGACTCGCTGGGTAAAAAGTTCAAACATGTCCCCATCAACGTCGCGGATTTCCGGATGCACGGAAAAAATGCCTCGCAACGGTATCTGGCGAGGACCCGCGACATGGATACGATTCTGGCCGCCGAGCGCCAGCACGTCGAATCGCGCGCGATCCGCCGGGCGTATGGCATAACGTTTTTCAAAGACCCCTATCTAACAGGACTAGGCGACGGCGTGTTGTGGATTCTCGCGGCGGGGTGGAAGAGGGTGCTTCGGTGGTTCGGTGCTTCAGTCAGTCGGCAAGAATAAAAGAGAATGAACCCGTGCGAAGCAACCGACCCTTTCGCTCTAACTGAAGCGTCGAAATACCGCCCCACGGAAATACCGGCAATGCCCCATTCACTGAAGGTCGCCGCCGTGTTCGCAACCATGAACCGCCGCGCGACAGCGGAGGCCTGTGTCACGGCCCTGGCCCGCCAGACGCGCCCGCCGGATCTCGTGGTGGTTGCGGACAACTGCTCCAACGACGACACGGCCGGCACCCTGGAAAATCTAACAGCCATGCCATTTCCTTTGCGCGTTGTGCGCATGTCGGAAAACCGGGGCAATGCGGGCGGAGTGCAGGAGGCAATGGACCTTGCATTCGCGGAAGGAGCCGATGCGGTATGGATTCTCGACGACGATTCGTGGCCGCGGCCCGATGGGCTTAGGCAATTGCTGGCCGGCCGCTGGGATGAGACCGTCGTGCGCCATCCTCTTCAAATCGACCCGACCACCGGAAAGTTCACATGGCCATTGCAGGTCCGCTGTGACGGAGAATGGAAGTTGATCTGGCAGGAATCCGAGCTTCCCACCTATGACCCGATCATTACCCGCATCTGCTGGACCGGGGCTTTGGTTCCGCGCGAAGTCCGCGACAAGGTTGGGCCTGTAAATGGAGATCTATTCATCCGCGGAGAGGACGAGGAGTATCCGTGGCGCATCGAACAAGCGGGCTTCAGCCAGATGGCCATGCGCGCCTCGGTCATGGATCACCCCGGCCCGGAGAATCTTGTGCATCTGCAATTCCTCGGCAAAAGTTTCTTCTTCGAACGCGGGCTGGCCGACTGGAAATTGTATTACAAGGTCCGCAACATGGTGTGGTTGAAAAAGCTGCAAAGCGGCGGTCTGCGCGCGATCGCGATGGCGCTGAGCTATGTCAGTGCCGCCGTGTTCATCGACGGAGTGGATCGTCTTCCCATCCTTCGCCGTGCCATTCGCGACGGTTGGCACGGCAGGCTCGGGAAAATGTAAATCACGTCCAACGCCATCTAACAGGCCAGCGGCGCCCAAGCCACGAGCGGATACCAAGCGCCAGCAAAATTCCCGCGGCATCGCAGAGGAGATCGAGCACATCGAGCCAATCGAAATCAAATCCGTAAGCGACCTGTGCCAATTCGATTGAGACCGAGAGGATAACACCCATCACCCAGGCCGGCCGATTGCCCGCAGCCAGCGCAATGAGCAAAATAGGGCCGGCCAACAACAGGATATGCAGCAGGGGCCGCGCTGCCGCGGCTTGATGTTTTACGCGGAGCGTGAAGTCTCCGTTGTCCGGAATTTTGCCAGCTGAGGGCGATGGAGTTACCGCAATGGCAGGGGGGAATTCAAGGACGCTT
>JANMJQ010000092.1:0-7503 GCA_031371445.1 Akkermansiaceae bacterium | reverse complement strand
GCCACGGGGCGGCGAGCATTGGTTTGCCCATGGAGTCGATGATGATGGGAACGTCTTCGGCCGGCACTCCCAACGCGTGCGCGAGAATGCTCCGCAATGCCGACCGGCACGCGGACCAGTGACGACGATCGTCCTCAAATCGGAAACGCCCGGCCCGCTCGTGTTCGATTGCTGTTAGAAAAGCCGGCGCGCCGCTGGCATCTGGGAAGATCAAGTGGATTTCAACTTGTCCGGATTTCATAAGCCCGGTTCACGATATCCCACCGGATGCAGAGCGGCTATGTTTGCGCAGCGCGGTGGTGAGCGCTTTGGAGAGAGTTTCGATGTGCTCTGGTGCAAACAAGGTGAGATGCTCGCCTGGCACCGGCACGATATCCAGTCCGGAAATGGCGTTACAGGCCCAGCCATAATCCGCCGGCCGTTCGATCTTGTCGCTCATGGCGATCGCTTTAAACAGAGTGAGACGTCCATTGAAGGGCCCTGGTTTGTAGGCTTTCATCGCGCGCCAGTTTTCTTCCCGGACCTGAATGCGGCGCAGGTCGCTGTAAGCTTCCGCGGGACCGGCATAGGCGGCCGCAGCCAGTTCGGCTTTGACACGGCGGTTGGTCCGGAATCCTTCACCGATGCGCCGCCGCAGGGTGTGGAGGCGCTTCCAAAATGAAATGCCCGAGTTCAAGGCCCAAAAAACCCGCAGCCGTTCGAGAAGACCGTATTGCCTGGAATATGAAGCAGGGTTGTGGGTGTCGAACAATCCGACGAACTGCACAACATGGCCAAGCCGCTCGAGTTGGCAGGCCATTTCATGAGCCACCACGCCGCCGAATGAGTAGCCTGCGAGGCGGTAGGGACCCTGTGGTTGGATGCCTAACAGATTTTTGATGTAAGCGGCTGTCGTTTCTTCAATGGTAGCCGGTTTGATATTGCCGCTCTTTCCGAGTTCAAGCGACTCGATGGCATGGAGGCCCATGGAATCGGGCAGCAGCGGGGCAAGTCCCCTATAAAATAACACGCCGCCATCACCGCCATGGATGCAAATCAATGGGGGCTCGGAACCGCCCTTCGACAGAGTCACAATCGTTCCGCTATCGCTTCGATCCGGTGTAGTTTCGCGAGCGGGTTGCTTGGCTGCGTTTTTCAACACTTCCGCAAGGGACGCGATGGTGGGATGCTGTAGCAGAACGGCCAATGGCAAGCTCGTGTTGAACTCCCGGTTGATTCGCGAAAACATCCGAAGGGCCATCAGTGAGTGGCCGCCGAGCGCGAAGAAGTCTTCGTTGCGATCCACTGCCGTGAGACCCAGCAGCTCTTTCCAGATGATGGCGAGATGGAGTTCGGTTTCGCCTCGGGGCGGTGCCGCTTCGCTCGTGGGCTTGGACTCATGGGCCCGGGCCGAGGGGTCGGGCAGGGATGAAGTTCGGATCTTGCCATTCCGGCTGAGAGGAAATGCGTCGATAACGCCGATTGAGTCCGGTCGCATAAAAGGCGGAAGCCGCTTTGCCAAATAAGCTGTTAGATCCGTGGCATCCGGTGTTTTGGCGGGTGCCGCGGTGATCCACGCTATAATCCGCTTGGTCTCCGCCGTATCGCCGCGCACCGCGACCTTGGCCTGCCGGACATCGGGATGTTCCGCCAGCAACGATTCGATTTCCCCGGGCTCGATCCGGAAGCCGCGCACCTTCACCTGCTGGTCGAGCCGTCCGAGAAATTCGATCGTCCCATCTGCCAGCCTGCGGCAGCGATCGCCGGTGCGGTACAAGCGGCCGAATTCAGGATGCGCGATGAATTTTTCGGCGGTCAACTCGGGCGACGCGTGATAGCCGATGGCGAGGCCGTCGCCGCCGGTAAAAAGTTCGCCCGGGACACCCACGGGCAGGAGCCGGAGCGCTGGATCTAACAGATAGACAGTGGTGTTCGCGATGGGGCGGCCGATGGGAACCGAGGGTTTTGCCAGATCTTCTTGAGTGATCGTATGACAGGTCGTAAATGTCGTGTTTTCGGTAGGTCCATAGCCGTTGATGAGCGTTGTGTTCGGGAACAACGAGAGGGCCTTCTGGATATGCTGCATGGACAATACGTCGCCTCCGGCCAAGAGGTAACGGAGCCCTGTCAATGATTCGGGGTGCTCGTCCACCATGAGTTGGAACAAGCCCGAGGTCAGCCACAGTGTTGTTACACCCTCGTCGCGAACTGTTGCCGCTATATCGCCCAAGCCCGGGTTTGCAGGCAACATCACAAGGCGCCCGCCGTTGAGCAAAGGTCCCCAGATTTCCAACAGCGAGGCATCAAAGGACACTGGTGCGGCTTGGAGGAAGACATCGTCGCTGTTGATCGAAATGAAATCCGAGTTTCTAACAAGTCTTACCACCCCGCGGTGGGCGAGGAGTATGCCTTTCGGACGACCCGTTGATCCGGACGTGAAAAGCAGGTGCGCCGCATCTGTCGCGGCCACCAGGACTTCCGGCAAATCAGCGGGAATCCGGGCCTCACCGATGATTTCGATCATCACCACTTCGCCTTTCCAATCGGTCGGGAAGAACTTGTCACAGGCGCCGGTTGCGAGCGCGATTTCCGACCCGCTTTCTTCGAGGAGCATGGCGAAGCGGTCCGCCGGATAGTTGGCGTCCATCGGCACGCAGCAAGCTCCCGCGAGGAGGATGCCGACCATGCCGGCAATCATTTCCGGGCAAGGATACGAGCATAGCGCGATTCGCTGGCCGGGCGAAACGCCGCGCTTGATCAGTTTTGCCGCAATTTCAACCGCGGCACTATGGAGTTCGTCGTATCGAATCTTCCGCGTGCCGGACGAGATCGCATTATGCGACGGGTAGCGCCGCGCCGTTTCGACGAACAAAGCGCCGATGGTGGCATCCCGCGGGTAGTCGTTGGTGATGCCCGACCATTCGCCCAATAACTGTGACTTCTCGGAATCTGTTAGAATTTCCAACTCGGCGATCGGTTGCTCGGGCCGCGAGGCGATATCTTCAAGGAGTCTTTTGAAATGACCGAGCATCCGTTCCGCCCAGCCGCGTGTGAAAAGATCGGTGCTGTAGTCGCAGGCCAAGCGCCAGCCTTCCTCGCGTTCGACCAGGAAGAAGTGCAGGTCGAAAATCGTGCCGGGACAGCGCGAAGGGATGGAGGTCAGTGTCACGCCGCCGAATTTGCTCTGCCGTACGAACGAGGGATGATGGTTGAAGTTGACCTGGAACAGTGGATTGCGGCTTTGGTCGCGTTCCGGTTTGAGTTCGCGGACCAGATATTCAAATGGCAGATCCTGGTTTTCCAACGCCTCCAACGCGTTGTCCCTGACCTTTTCGATCAAGCGTCCAAAGGTGGGATTGCCGCTCACGTCGTTGCGGAGGATCAACGAGTTGATGAACACACCGATCAATGGATCCACTTCCGGGCGTGTGCGGCCGGTGACGGGTGTGCCAATCGCGATGTCCGTGGTTTCGCAGTAACGATGAAGCAGGATGTTGAAGGCTGCGAGTTGAAGATGGAACAAAGTAGCGCCTCTTTTCGCGGCGATCGCCTGCAATTTGTCTGTTAGATGTGTCGGTAGGAGCGTGGAGATGATGTCGCCTCTCCATGTCTTCACAGGTGGGCGAGGGAAATCGGTCGGCAGATCCAATTCGACCATGCCCTCGAGACGCTTCTTCCAAAAGGCAAGTTTTGCTGCCATTTCCGGGCCTTCGAGGAACTGCTTTTGCCAGACGCTGAAGTCCCCATATTGGATGGCCAGCGGCGGAAGAGGACATGGCTTGCCTTCGAAGAAGGCCTGGTAGCTTGCCGTGATCTCGTCGGTCAGCACCCCCATCGATATGCCATCGAACAAGGCATGGTGGGCGGTGACATGTAATATGTGCGAGTCCTTCGCAAGCCGCACCAGTTCCGCCCGGATCAGCGGACCGGTGGATAGGCGGAACGGCCGGCAAGCCTCGACGGTGCCCAGGCGGGCCGCTTCCTCATCCATTCGATCAGCCGGCAAATGGCTGATATCGATGATATCAAGCTTCAGTCTTAATGCCGGAGCGACGATTTGCAGCAACTCGCCGCGATCCTCGCAGAAGCGCGTTCGCAACGCTTCGTGGCGCTCGATGACTGTATTCAACGCCCTCTCTAACAGCGCCGCGTCGAGCACTCCGTCGAGTTGGAAGCGCAGGGGGACGTTAAAGGCTGTCACCTCACCCTGTAGGAGTTCCATATACCAGAACACCTGCTGCGAAACCGAAGCGGGAAATGCCAGCAGCCCGCTATCTTCCGCGGCAGCGGAGTTCGCGGTTTGGACGGCTTCGGGTGAATCGCTCATCGGTTCAAATATTTCGGCGATATGCATCCCGGTTGACTCTCGATATGGTGTCTGCCGGCGAAGACGGCGCCGCGGTGGTTGTGATCTCTGCGGAAATCGCCGCGACGGTTCGCTGGCGGAAAACCATCGCTGGAGTCAACGCCAGTCCAGCCAGCGTGGCACGCGTGGTGATTTGGAAAATCAGAATGGAATCGCCACCCAATTCGAAGATGTCATCTTCGACTCCGATGCGCTCATTGCCGAGAACAGCCTTCCAAATTTCCAATAGCTTTTCTTCGGTCGCATTGCGTGGCGCGATTAGTGCGCGCTCCGTTTCGCGACCTTCGAAACTCGAAGGTGCTGGGAGGGCTTTCCGGTCGACCTTGCCATTGGGCGTCATAGGGAACGCTTCCATCACCACGAAGGCGGCGGGAATCATGTATTCCGGCAACTGCCCGGCGAGATGCTTGCGCAATATCGGTGCCAAAGCATTGGCTCGTTCCGTTCCAGACCGTGGGGAGTTTGCCAGAGTCGCGCCCGCTTCGACGGAAGCCTGGGGCCAAACCGGCAGGGCTGCTTCGGACAGAGGCAAAAACACCGCTTCCATCAAGCCACGGGTGCCGTCTCCCACCCATCGCAGGTGGGCGTGGAATTTGCATTGCTCTGCCAGTGCGAACAAATCTTCGGCACTCACGGCATTCGGAACGGCGCTAGGCACCGCAGGCAGTGGTGCGTCCGCCGCTGCGCTTTGCAATGCCTTTTCGAAGCCCAGCGCGGGTGCAAGCCTTAGATCGGGAATTGCTGTTAGATACACCGCATCCGTGGCGGTCATCAACATGGCCTCAACTTGCTCGAGGTTGAGGTTTTTCCACGGCGTGGCGGGAGGAAGCGGACGCGTCAACGGTGCGGGCGAAACGTGAAGGACCACATCGTAGTGATAGGTCGTCGTTTCATTCGCCAGTTTGCCACGCCGCAGCAGGGTTTCGATGTGGGAGATTTTCGGTAGCCGCGAAGCGAGAACGTCGAACCAGGCGGGATCGAGCGACAACTCTGTTTCATTCGCCAGGCGCCGCTCGACTTTTTCACGGAGGTCGCCCGAAGTGGTGCCTTCGGGCGCATGTTCGCGGAGTGCCATGGCATGATGCGCCGCCAGCACTGCGTTGCCCTGGACGTCACCCAAAAAGATCCTGCCTCCGGGCTTCAACGCACGGACCGCTCCCTCGATCACACGGCTCAAGTAGTCGGCATCCGGGAAATATTGGAGAACCGAGTTGATGATAACCGTGTCGAAATGATTGTCAGGGATCTCGCTGAAATCGTCGGCCGGACGATGCAATAATGTCACCTGGGGCAGCGCCTCCTGCTTGGCCAAAGCGTCGATCGCAACTTGCGAGATGTCTGCGGCCCAGTAACATTCCGAGTCGGCGGCCAAGCGCCACAAGAGCTGGCCCGTGCCGCAACCGATTTCGAAAATACGACGTCCATCGTAGTTGCGCACCCGTTCGACGGTGGAATCAATCCATTCGCTGACCTGTGCATCGAGATTGTCGATGCCGGACCATCCGGCAATGACCGAGTCCAGCCGGTCGAGCTTGGCAGTACCGGTCTGATCGATTGCGGATTTATAAAGCAAGTCCCATTGGTTCTCCCAAATGCCGGTTCCGTCTGAATCCGGCGCAGTCTCCGCCGCGCGGAGATAGGCCACCAGCCGGCCATCGGAAACGGCTACGACCGCTTGCTCGACCGCGGGATGCGCTTCCAGCAGCGATTCGATTTCGCCCAATTCGATCCGATAGCCGCGGAGCTTGACCTGATGGTCGAGGCGTCCCAAAAACTGGATCTCTCCGTTTTCATAAAAGCGCGCGCGGTCGCCGGTACGATACAGTCGCGCGCCTTCGAAGAGATCGAAGGTGTTCGGAATAAACTTCTCCGCCGTCAGTTCCGGCCGATTGAGATATCCCCGCGTGATGCCGGCACCGCCCAACAGAAGCTCCCCGGCGACACCGGGAGGCAACAACTTGCCCCGGCTGCTCACGATATACGCTTTCGTATTCCAAATGGGTCGGCCAATCGTGGCCCGCTCGCCCGCTTTGCGGAGCGCGAATGTGGAGTATGTCGTGTCCTCGGATGGTCCGTAGAGATCGTAGATCTTAACTCCGCTGTGGGCCGCGTAGAGGCGATCGACCAGCGAGGTAGGCAAGGCTTCACCCGCAAGGTTGATCGTTCTAACAGACTGGGGTATCAGGTTGGCGTCGAGCAACTCGGAGATCGCCGACGGTACTGTATTGATCATTGTTACCCGGCCACGATGCGGATGATCGCGGAGATCCAGCGCGGTTTCCGCCAAAATGATTGTTCCGCCGGAAGCCAGTGTGACGAATATTTCGAAGATCGACAGGTCGAAGCAGATCGACGTCGAGAACAACACACCTGCGAGTTCTTCGGAGGAATAGATGTCCCTGGCCCAGCCAATCAAGGCGATGGCATTGCGGTGCTCGATGGCTACGCCCTTCGGCAGGCCCGTTGAACCCGATGTATAGATGACATATGCCAGATCCCCGGGATTGATGTCGCGATGCAAACCATCGGTCGATTGGTCCAAAGCATTGTCGATGAAAATCCGGCGGCTGTTGTCTTCCGGTGGGAGCAAGGGAACCAAGGCACGCTGGGTGAGCAGCAGCGGGGCATTGGCGTCTTTTAAGATGAAGGCAATCCGGTCCTTGGGATACTTGGGATCGATCGGAACATAAGCGCCGCCGGCTTTCAGGACGGCCAGTATTGCCACCAACGTTTCCGCGCGGCGTTCGGCGCAGACGCCAACGAGCGTTTCCCGCACGACCCCGTCCTTGACCAATTGCCCCGCGAGCGCGTTGGCATGCCGGTTCAGCTCGCGATACGTGAGCGCGCGTTCGCCGTCGCGGAGAGCGATCGCATCCGGAGTCCGGTCGGCTTGTTCCTCGAAAAAGCGATGCATCGACCGCTGGGCAGGAGGCAAGCGGTCGGTTGCATTCCATTTGTCGATCTGGCGGCGGTCCTCATCTGTTAGAATGTCGAGATCGCTCAGTCCGTCATCGCCATTCTCCACGATCGATGCGATGATCCGCTCGAAGGCACCCAACCAGCGGCGTATGGTCTGGCGGTCGTGCAGGCTGGTGTTGTATTCGCATTCGACGATGAGTCTCTCGTCGGTTTGCACCAAATTGAAGAAGAGATCGAAA